>NZ_JCANTW010000015.1:0-194419 GCF_059568695.1 Thermodesulfomicrobium thermophilum DSM 16697
TCACCGTGGTCGAAAAGCTTGATGACGAGCTCATGGCGCTGGCGGACGGAGAGGCCTTTGTCCTTGTCCCCGTTGTCACGGGAAAATCTTCGGAAGAACCGGCTTCTGAGGAAAAATCGTTGGCAAGAGGGGCCCAGGAACGGGAGCAGACCTCCCCTGCGGCAGAATCCTCATGGCACTGGTATCTTCACCCTCGTGAACCCATAGCGAGGGCGATTCATAACCCCCAGGAGACAACTCCGGGGACTTGGTAGGGGAACAACAACCATTGGTGGAAACCATGACATTTTTATTGTCCCAAACCGTCCCAAAAAGGTGACATTTTCATTGGCGGTTTACACGCCATGCACATCACGGCATCGGTTTTTATCAACGACGATGAGCCGGGTCTTCACCACGATTACGAGAAATGGCTGGAGCGGCTCGCGCCTCATGAGCCAGTGCATCAATACCGGCACAACGTGGGGGAAGACAATGCCGACGCCCACATGAAGCGCCAGATCATGGGGCGTGAGGTCGTGGTGGCGGTCACGGAAGGCCGGCTGGACCTCGGACCGTGGGAACAGATCTTTTACGGGGAATTTGACGGCCGCAGAAAAAAACGCGTCCTCGTCAAGATCATCGGCGAGTAATCAGGAGATTTCCACCCCATGCCGCCACGCCCACAGCGGTGTGGTAGTGGGTGTGGGAGAGAAATCGTGCAGGATTCCGCAGCAAGGTCCGATTCCTGGCGGCAAAAGCGGCGTGCTTGCGCCCCAGGGAAGCTTGAGCCCAGGGACGACCGAGGCCGAGCGGATGCGCCCTGCTGGGTGGACCAGACGCAGAAGCCGACGCAGCCCCCACCACGGCCCAGTCTGCGGCAGGGAAGGGGTCAAGGGTCTGGCCAAAGCGAGGGTATCGCCAAAGACCAGCATCACTCCGCTGCGGGCTACGCGGACGGCCTCGGTGACGACGGCCTGACGGTTTTTCGGGGTCATGGCAAAGAGCACGAGGGCGTAGTCCACGGCATCCTCCTCCCAGGGAAGATGGTCTGGTTGCGCCAGATGAACGTCCGCTGCGTCCCCCAAAGATTGCCGTGCCTCGGCCAAGACCCGGGGATCCGGCGCGGCCAAGATCACATCAAAGCCGCACGACCAAAAAAACCGGCAGTGGATCCCGGGGTCGGCGCCAATCACCAAAAGACGCCGCCCCCGGCGCGGCCAGGAGACCATCAAGGCCTCCATCAACCGCTGAATTGTCCACACAGCCGCCATGCCGAGCAAAGACGGGGACCAGATCCCTGCAGCCATCAATCGAACACGGCTCCTTGGGCGGCAGACGCCGCCAAACGGGCATAACGGCGCAGCACCGGCGAAGTGATTTCTTTCTTCACGGGCTTCCAGGCCGCTTTGCGCCGGGCAAGTTCCGCTTCGTCCACCATCAGGTCCAAACGCCGGTTGGGGATATCGATGCCAATGATGTCCCCATCTTGCACCAGCGCGATGGGTCCTGCCTCCGCCGCCTCCGGGCTCACATGGCCGATGGCCGCCCCGCGGGTGCCGCCGCTGAAACGGCCGTCGGTAATGAGGGCCACGCTCTCCCCAAGGCCCATACCGGAAATGGCCGAAGTGGGGGTGAGCATCTCCCGCATGCCTGGGCCGCCCTTGGGGCCCTCGTAACGGATGACCACCACGTCTCCAGGCTGGATGGCGCCGCCCAAAATAGCAGCCACTGCGGCTTCCTCGCCGTCGAACACCCGGGCGCGGGCCTCTCGCTGGAGCATCTCGGCAGCCACGGCCGATTGTTTCACCACAGCCCCATCCGGGGCCAGGCTTCCACGCAAAATAGCGATACCGCCCTCAGGCGAATACGGATCTACAGCCGGCCGAATGACATCGGTGCGCAGCACCCGGACACCAGCGAGATTTTCTCCCAGGGTCTTTCCAGTGACCGTGGACACGGAAAGATCGAGGATACCAAGGTTGGCAAGCTCGCTCATGACCGCAGGGATGCCTCCTGCTTCGTGCAGGTCTTCGATGTGCTGGGATCCTGCGGGAGAGAGACGGCACAAGTTGGGGGTCCCGCGGCTGATGGCATCGAAGAAATCGAGGTCGAGATGCAGTCCTGCCTCCCGGAACACTGCAGGCAAGTGGAGTACGGTATTGGTGGAACACCCCAAGGCCATATCCACAGTGACCGCGTTTTTGAGGCTCTTTTCCGTGATGATATCCCGTGGCCGCACCTCTTGGCGCACCAGATCCATCACCCGCATACCCGCCTCTTTGGCCAGGCGCAGCCGGGCGCTGGTGGCCGCCGGGATGGTCCCATTGCCCGGTAATGCCACTCCCAACGCCTCGCACAGGCAGTTCATGGAATTGGCCGTAAACATGCCGGCGCACGAACCACACCCCGGGCACGCGCATTGGGCGAGGTCTTCCAGTTCGGCCTCGGTCATGGCGCCGGAGCGCACCTTGCCCACGCCCTCAAACACCGTGATGAGATCCACCGCAGCGCCGCCCCGGCGGCCGGCATACATGGGACCACCGCTCACCATGATGCTTGGGATATTGAGGCGGGCCATGGCCATGAGCATACCAGGCACGACTTTGTCGCAATTGGGGATGAACACCAAGCCGTCAAACGGGAGCGCCACGGCGCAGATTTCAATACTGTCGGCAATGAGTTCCCGGCTGGGCAAGCTCATGCGCATGCCGGCATGATTCATGGCAAGCCCATCGCAGACACCGATGACCGGAAATTCCATGGGAACTCCCCCCGCCATGCGCACCCCGTCTTTGACTGCCTGCGCGATGGTATGAAGATGCATATGCCCGGGAACGATCTCATTGGCGGAATTGACGACACCAATGAGCGGCCGCCCCATTTCTTCTTGGGTGAGCCCAAGTGCATACAGAAGAGAGCGATGTGGCGCTTTTTCGAGTCCAGAAGTCATCACCGAGCTGCGACGCATAACCAACCCCAATTTTTAAAATTGACGAAACGAGATATATGAACCAAGAATAGAAAAAAGTATTACTGTTCCAATACATATAAAAATATACGACTGCGGAAGAAAAGAAAACGCAAAGAGCGTTCCTTGAAACATTGTTTGAAGATACCGATGTACTCCGTAAAGCATGGAAATGGCGATGAGACTTGCTAAAATCCCTTGTGTTGCCGCGCCGACGACCAATGGAATACGCATAAAGAATGGACTTGCGCCGACCAGGCTCAGAAGCTCCAATTCTTCCCGTTTCACCGCAAGAGTCACCCGTACTGCAACACCACTGGCAAGGGCAATCAACGTCAAAAGGACTGTCGCAACGGGGATAAAGAGGCGTTTGCTCCAGGAAAACCACGACGCTGCGCCATCCACCCGCAAGGGATCATAATGGACCTGCTCGACCCCTGGAAGCGCAAGCAAACGATCATGCATGGCCTGCATCCAGGCCCGCGGGTCGGCTTCTGGTACACGAGCATAGATCAATGCGGTATAAGGGAGGGTTGTTTCCAGAGAAAGATTATCCTCAATGGAAAACCGATCTTTGAGCTTGTTCAGCGCGTCCAGTGGTGTGAACGTCTCCAAGGAAATGACGCCGGGCATTTCGCCAATGGAGCTCCAATGCTGAAAAACGGTCTCTTTGGGTGCATCCGGCTTCCAATAGATTTGAAAGACGACTTCACCTTGTGATGCTTTGATATTGCGATCAAGATTATAAAGAACGAAGAGAAAAGAACTTCCTAAAAAAATAACGACCGTTAGCGAAAGCACCGTGGTGGCAAGAGAAAGCGGCGTCCGAAAAATATCCCGCACTCCCTGGGAAACGAGACGAACAAGCATCATACGACCCGGCCCTCCTGAATGTTCAGGACACGCGCTTCCGGGACACGTGCAACCATCTCCGGATTATGGGTTGCCAGAAGCACTGTAGTACCAAATCGATTGAATTGGCGAAACACGTCCATCATGCGCAGAGCAAGAGTGCGATCGAGATTTCCTGTGGGTTCATCGGCCAAAAGGACTTTCGGTTTGACCACAATGGCCCGAGCCACGGCAACGCGTTGCTGCTCACCGCCGGAAAGCTCTTCGCAGCGCACCTGGACTTTATCTTCGAGGTGCAGGCTACGCAGTACGACAGCAACACGTTTATGAATGATATCTTTTGCTGTTCCACGGACAAACAGCGGCAACGCGACGTTGTCGAAAACCGTACGGTGGGGAAGGACTTTGAAATCCTGGAAGACGACACTGACCATGCGGCGCAGCAGATGGCGGTTCCAGGAAGTAATTTTACGCAGTTCAAATCCTGCCACGGTGGCCTTTCCCCGAGTCAGCGGCAGGGCACCGTGGAGGATACGCAGCAGCGTCGTTTTTCCAGATCCCGATGGCCCCATGAGAAACGCAAACTCCCCTTGTCCCAAGGTGAAGGAGACATCCTGGAGCACCAGGTGATTTCCAAAGGAAAAGGAGAGGTGAGTGACGTCAATCATGGAAAGCCAGCCACATCATCCACACCGGGTAAACCCACATGCCGCACACAAAAAGCAGCCTTCCTGGAAGGTCAGCTCCCGTCCACAATCGGGACAGATGGGTTTCACCAGACTCGTTGCCGACGATGGAATATTTTCCTCGCCCAGATAGTGCTGGGCCAAGACCCAGGCGACGGCGTCCGGAATGGAAAGGAGCATGCCTTTTTTCTGAAACACCGGATGCTCACCGCCGATCCCCTTGAGCTGCTTGACGATCTCGCGCACGTGAATGCCTGAGCGCAACGCCAAGGACACCAGACGACCGATGGCTTCGGCCTTGGCGGTGATGGAGCGGCCAGAGCGACCGATAGTGGCAAAGACCTCAAAAGGCCGGCCGTCGATCTCGTTGACGGTGAGATAGAGATCTCCCAAGCCAGTCTTTACCTTTTGGGTGAATCCATACACGATATCCGGCCGCTCCATGGGGGTGCATTCCCCCAGAACCCTGGGGGTGTCTTCCTTGTTGGCGGCGCCATCTCCCGTGCAAAGAACTTGGCTCGCCTTGCAACCGTCGCGGTATACCGTCACTCCTTTGCAGCCTTCCTGATACGCCAGGAGATAGATGGTCCGGATGTCTTCTTCCGTCGCCGCATTGGGGAGATTGACCGTCTTGGAGACGGCATTGTCCGTATGGCGTTGGAAGGCGGCTTGCATCTTCAAATGCCATACCGGCTCGATGTCCATGGCCGTGACAAAGACCCGGCGCACGGTTTCCGGAAGGAAGGCAAGCTCCCGTACAGAACCCGTGGCCAGTACATGCTCCACAACGGCCTGCTCATCCACTCCATCCACTTCCCGAAGGGCTTCGAGGAAATAGGGGTTGATTTCGCGAAGCTTTTCCCCATCCATGACCTGGCGCACAAAGGCGAGCGCAAACAACGGCTCGATGCCGGAAGAACATCCCGCAAGAATCGAAAGCGTCCCTGTCGGGGCAATGGTGGTCGTGGTCGCGTTGCGATACGGGCCTTCACCACGGGCGGCGTAGACTGACGTCGCGTAGGCAGGGAACGGACCACGTTCTTCGGCAAGCGCTGCAGAGGCAATTTTGCTTTCGTGCTGGATGAACGCCATTACCTCTTCAGCAAGATCGAGCGCCTCAGGGCAGTCATAGGGAATACGAAGTTGAAAGAGCATATCTGCCCATCCCATGATTCCCAGACCGATCTTGCGATTGCGGTGCACTGTTTCTGTGATGCGCTGCAATGGGTATTGCGATGCATCGATGACGTTATCGAGAAAACGCACTGCGAGATGGATCGTTTCCCGAAGCCTCTCCCATTGGATCGGCGTATCGTGCTCCGGATCCACAAAGAGCGCGAGATTGATCGATCCGAGATTACACGCCTCATAGGGAAGGAGCGGTTGCTCACCACATGGGTTGGTGCTTTCGATCTCCCCTTGGTCGGGGGTGGGATTGTCGCGGTTGATGCGGTCAAGAAAGATGATGCCCGGGTCTCCGCTCTCCCAGGCCTTGCGCACCAAGAGATCGAACACTTCCCGGGCCTTCAAGGTGCGGACGATATTGCCGGTGTGGGGGGCAATGAGGGGATAGTCCTCGTCGCGTTCCACCGCCTGCATGAAGGATTCGGTGAGGGCAACGGAAAGATTGAAGTTATTGAGCTCACCGTCCTTTTCCTTGGCACGGATGAAATCCAGGATATCCGGATGGTCCACCCGTAAAATCCCCATGTTGGCCCCGCGTCGGGTGCCGCCTTGCTTCACCTGCTCGGTGGCGGTGTTGAAAATCTTGAGAAAGGAAAGAGGTCCGGAGGCGATGCCCCCGGTGGATCCCACCCGGCTTTTGTGCGGCCGCAGTCGGGAAAAAGAAAATCCCGTACCGCCGCCGGATTTATGAATCAGGGCGGCGTGTTTTACCGCATCGAAGATTTCTTCCATGGAATCGCCCACTGGCAGCACAAAGCAGGCGGCCAGCTGTCCCAGCTCGGTGCCGGCGTTCATGAGGGTCGGAGAATTGGGAAGAAAGACCCGGTTCACCATCAGGTCGTAAAAGACCCGGGCAAGTTCGGGCGCTTTCCAGGGTGAGTTCGGGTACTGGATTTCCACCTGGGCAATGGACGAAGCAACACGCCAGAAGAGCTCCTGCGGGGTTTCCGTGGGCTGCCCTTCGAGGTTTTTGCGAAGATAGCGTTTGGTGAGCACGAGTTCGGCGTTGGCGGACAGGTGCACTGGCGGCAGATCCGAAGGCATGGGAATGGACATCACTGATCACCTCGAAAAAATGGAACGTGGAGACGAAGTGCCGCCGTGTGTAGCCCACACCCGCGGGAACCGCAATGCGCCTCTCCTGGGAGGATATGGAGACAATGACTCCAACTATCTTGAAGAAAGAAAAATTTGTGGAAGAGAATAGGGGGTGTACTCATGTTTCTTTTTACGGTATTTGTTTGATTTTTTTGGGTAAATTATGACATATCCTCCAACATGTCTGGAAACACGAAAACGGTTTCGGCAGAAGTAGGAGGGGAGAGAACGAGAGCGGGACAACTCGAACACCCATGTTCCACAGGTGTTCTTTGTGCACGTGCTCGATGTCCTGCCGTGCTCATGTGCGCAGCTTGCCATCGGCCCGAGTTGCCTCAGGCTTCTCGAACAGATACTCTTTGAGGCGATTGGATGGATGTTATGAAACTTTGATGAACAGGAGGAATTCGTATGCATTTTGAATTCTACAACCCAACACGGCTTGTTTTCGGGATTGGAAATCTTTCAAAAATTGGAGAAATCACCAAGAAATATGGCTCAAAGGCGCTGATCGTCACCGGAGGTGGCAGTGTCAAACGTGCAGGGATCTTCGATCGCGTCGTCACAAGTCTGCACGAAGCTGGAGTTCGCTTTGCGGAATGTTCTGGAGTGGAGCCCAACCCCAGAATCGATACCGTCAAGCGTGGTGCAGAAATCGCAAGAATCGAGCAATGTGATGTGGTCATCGCCTTGGGTGGCGGAAGCACCATGGATGCCGCGAAAGTCATGGCTGCGGCGTTGTATTACGACGGAGATCCATGGGATATGATTCATGACGGAAAAAAGGATCCGTATATTCCGCAAAAGGCATTACCGATCATCACGGTACCGACACTTGCGGCAACGGGTTCCGAGATGAACGCCAATGCAGTCATTACTAACCCAAAAACAAAAGTAAAATCATTTGTCCGTGCCGAGTGTCTGTATCCGAAAGTGGCTCTCGTGGATCCGGAACTGACGGTGAGTGTGCCCAAAAACCATACGGCCTATGGAATCTGTGACCTGATCACCCATGTGACGGAATCGTACTTCAATGGGGTCGATCACACCCCCATTCAAGACCGTTTTGCGGAAGGGGTCATTCTTGCTGCCATGGAGTGGGGCCCGAAAGCACTGGCTGATGGACACGATCTGCAGGCCCGCACCCAGGTTCAATGGGCGTCCATCGTGGCGCTCAACGGCTGGGTCAGCGCAGGAACCAATGGCGCCTTTCCCGTGCATATGATCGAGCATACGCTGTCCGCGTACCATGACATTCCCCATGCGGCAGGGCTTGCGGTGGTGAATCCGGCATGGATGCGCTTTGCCGCCAGAAAACGTCCGGAAAAATTTGTCCAGTTTGCCCGCCGTATCTTTGGCATAGAGGTCAAAGGGCCAGAGGATATCGCAGGTGCGCTTCAGGGGATCGATGCCTTCGAGGCGTTTCTCCAACGCATTGGGTGCCCAACGCGGTTTTCCGACCTTCAGATCGATGGGACGCTGATTCCACAGTATGCCAAGGATACTTTGCAGGTGGTTCATGATGAAAATGGGAACCTCCCGGGGCGTCCCCCGATGACCGAGGCCGATATCATCACGGTGCTCCAGTCTGCGCTGTGATCGACCCGGATTTGAAATGCGGCACAGGAACGGGCCTTTCCGACAAAGAGAGGCCCGGTATCATTTATGAAAAAATGGTGGAAAAGTTTGAGGCTGTGTTTTTGTCGATAAAATATATAATCATTTGATTTTTATATATAAAATATGAACACTGAAGTATCGGCATCAGTGACTTGAGAAACGAAGAGCGCGGGATCTCCGCGAAAACCTTTGAAAACATTCCGAGAATCCTTGTGGTATTCCACAGGTGTTCCCATGGGTGACAGGGCAGCGTGCCTTTGTTAGGCACCCATCGCCATATGCATCAGGAGGCCTCATATGCATCTCGTTGCCAATCGCCTTTCCAGTTCGAACTTTTGGGCCTGGATAGCAGTTCCTGGATCGGAAGCGCCTTTGCCGTGTCCGGTGCGCATCGAGGAAGCGCCGCGCCGTTTGCGCGTGGGAGATGTGTGCACGGTGCGCAGCACTCAGGTAATGGTGCATGCGGTGAGCATCTGTCCGGACGCACAAGGAATGCTTCACCAATTGGTGGCATGCCGAATCACCTCGGGCAGACTGGCTCAAGGGGCCTCCACTGTGGAGCTGACGCGGCCTGGTCTGGCAGTGGCAGTGGTCACCTTGAGCGACAAGGGATCGCGCGGTGAACGCGAGGATACCAGCGGACCTGCGGTCTTGGAGCTGCTTCAGGACTCCCTTGCCGTGACCACCCATGCCATGGTGGTCATCCCTGACGACGCCCCCACGCTCAAGCGCTATCTCATGGACCTCTGCTTGGTGCAGGGATTCGATCTCGTCGTCACCAGCGGCGGTACTGGCGTGGCCCCGCGGGACATCACCCCAGAGGTGACCCTTGCGGCCATCGAGCGGCGTTTGCCGGGGCTCGAAACCGCCATGATGCTCGCAGCCTTGCAAAAAACCCCGCATGCGGCCCTTTCCCGGGCAGTTGCAGGCACTTTGGGGGAGAGCATCGTCCTCAACCTCCCCGGAAGCCCCAAGGCTGTTCGAGAAAATTTGGCCGCAGTGGTTTCCGCCCTGCCCCACGCCATTGCCAAGCTTCAGGGAGACGAGTCGGACTGTGGCTCCAAACATTGACGCAGCCTTTGCCCTGCAGCTGCGCTCTTTCTTTCTGAAGTGTACTGCTTCCCGTTTGGGGATTGTTACTGTCTGTCTTTTGACCGTGATTGCTGAGTGGCTTCATCTCTCAGTACGGGAGATGGTCTTTATTCCTCAGCGCCAGCTTTTATACGGAATATTTTTCTTTTTTGGATTTGGAGCGAACATCGTTTATCTCTTGCTCCAACGTTGGTTTCTTCATGAGCACTGGTTTTTTTCTTCTCAAATTGTTATCGATATTATTCTTTCCACTTTTTGGATTTTTTTGACAGGAGTAACGTTTAGTCCATTTCTTTTTATTATCTTTATCATGATTTTTTATTATGGAAAATTTCATGGAATCCAAAAATCGATAATTATTTCTTTTGTTTTTATATTTTCACTTTTTTTTCTTTCGTGTTTTCAATTTTATTTTCCTTATTATTGGGGAGAAGAACATATTCGAGGTTCATATATCGCATACAATTTTTGTATGCTTTGTGTTGGATTTTTGCTTGTCAACGGATTGGTCCGTATCCAAAAACACGGAGAATTGGAGATTCTACGCCGTCTTCATGAGCGGGATATGGCCCTCAAAAAGGCGGAGGATCTCCAACGCAAAGTGTTTCATGGCCTCGACACGTCATTGGTCCTTCTCGATCCCCATGGCCGCATTACTTCCCTCAATGCCGCCGCCATGGCGGAAGTAGGCGGTCATGGATCCGTGGAAGGCAAGTCGTTGGTGGAGATTTTTCCCGAATTTGCTCCTTTTTGGCAGGAGCGCTTCCGTCTTCCGGTGCGCAACATCGTGCACAGCCTGGCGCGGGGCAAAGTCTATGGATTTCGGCTCAGCCCTTTGGGCGAGGACGGATGGATCCTGCTTTTCTCCGACATCACGGAAATCCAACGTTTGGAGCGGCAGGTGCAGGAAATGGAGCGCTTGGTGGCGGTGGCGGACTTGGCCGCCGGCCTTGCCCACGAGATGAAAAACCCCCTGGCCGGCATCAAGGCGAGTTTGCAATTGTTCATGGCTGGCGATTTGGAAGAGGCCCATCGCCGCCGGTTGGCCCACGTGGTGGTGCGGGATGTGGACCGCTTGGATGCCTTGGTGCATGATTTTCTCGTCTTTGCCCGGCCTTCGGACCCCTGTCTGGAGGAAATTGCATTAGTTCCGTTTTTGCAAGAAATGGCGGAAACCATGCGTCTGCGCTATCCCCGGGTGGAAGTGATCCTGCAAGTGACGGACGCCGTCTGGGTGTTCGACCGCACCCATTTGCACCACATCGTGAGTAATGTGCTCGCCAACGCCTGCCAGGCTGTGGACAGCAAGCCCTATCCCCCCCGTCAGGTGGTGGTGGAAAACACCGAAGGGCCGGAAGCCCAGTCCCTTGCCGTGCGTGACACCGGTCCGGGAATGACGGCGGACATGCTGCGCCGTTGCTTTGATCCCTTCGTGACCACCAAACCTCAGGGCACAGGGCTTGGGCTTGCCATTTCCCGGCGCTTGGCTGCACAAAACGGTGCCCTGCTCGAGGTGGCGGCCAATTCCGATGCGGGCGTGACCTTTACCCTGACCCGGCCGAGGACTTCGTGAACGAACTTTACTATACGGACTTCCATATTCATTCGAGATATTCTCGGGCCACGAGCAAAACACTGGACCTGGAACTTCTGGCGGCGTGGGCGGAAGTGAAAGGCATCGCCGTGGTGGCCACGGGAGATTGTCTTCATGGAGCGTGGCTTGAGGCCATCGAGGAAAAGCTGGAGCCTGATGGCAGCGGGTTTTTGACCCTTTGCCGCCCGGAAAGCGCGGCCGAGCGCCTTGCCTGGTATCCCGGCGCTATTGCTGGCACGGCCCGTTTCATCTTGAGCACCGAGATCAGCTCCATTTACAAAAAAAACGGCCGCGTCCGCAAAATCCACAATTTAGTCTACCTGCCGACACTGGAGGCGGCCAAGGCCTTGCGGGAGCGCCTGGGCAAAATCGGCAACCTCGATTCCGACGGCCGCCCCATCCTGGGGCTCGACAGCCAGGACCTGCTCGCCATGGTGCTCGATATCCATGCCGACGCCTTTCTGGTGCCTGCCCATGTGTGGACGCCCTGGTTTTCTCTGTTTGGCTCCCAATCGGGATTCGATCACATCGAAGAATGCTTCGGCCCTCTGGCGAGCGAGATCTTTGCCCTGGAAACAGGACTTTCTTCAGATCCGGACATGAACTGGCTCGTGAGCAGCCTGGATCGCTTCCAGCTCATCTCCAATTCCGATGCCCATTCTGGAGAAAAACTGGGTCGTGAGGCCAACCGTTTTGCCGGGGCCATGGATTTCAGCGCCCTGCGCGGGGCCCTTTCCGGTACCAGCTCCCGAGCGCAGTTCTTGGGTACCGTGGAATTTTTCCCGGAGGAAGGGAAATACCACCTCGATGGGCACCGTGCCTGCCAGGTGGTGCTCTCCCCCCGGCAGACCAAAGAGTTACAGGGGATATGCCCTCAATGCGGAAAGCCCTTGACCCTTGGGGTACTGCACCGGGTCTTCCAATTGGCCGATCGCGATGAGCCGCAACAGCCCGCCGCCCATCCGGGATTTGTTTCCGTGATCCCGCTGGCGGAGATTGTCTCCGAGGTCTTGGGGGTCGGCGCGGCCTCCAAGCGCGTTCAGGAGATGTATGCCCGCGCCATCGCCGCCTTGGGTCCGGAGCTCCCGCTGCTGTTGGAAGTGCCGGAAAGCGATCTGCGCCAATTCCATCCGCTGCTCGGGGAGGCCATCTCCCGCATGCGCCAGGGAAACGTCGTCCGCACCCCGGGCTATGATGGGCAGTATGGTCGCATCCATACCCTCACCGCCGAAGACCGCGTGCGTTTTGGTCCTGTTGCCCACGACGCCCCGCGCCGCAGCCGGCGCCGCCGCGAAGAAGTGGAAAGGTCCTTGCAGGATGCCGCGGCAACCCAATCCACAAACCACGCTGTGTTTCCCAATGCGGAACAACACGCCGCCATTGCCGCTTCCGGTCCGGTACTCGTGAGCGCGGGGCCAGGCACCGGAAAGACCCATACCTTGGTGGCTCAGGTCCTTGCGCTGGCGAAGCAGGGGGTGCCGCTTTCCCAAATCCTCGTGGTGACCTTCACCCGCAAGGCCGCCCAGGAGCTGCGGGAGCGCCTGCGCGCCCATCTGGGAAACAGCGCCGATCTCGTTCAGGCCGATACCCTGCATGCCGCGGCTTGGGCCTCCTTGGAGGCAGAGCGTGTGCTCCTTGCAGACGACGAGGCCCGCGCCGTGTTTGCCGCTGCTCATCCGGAGCTTTCCGGCCGGGCGCTGCGTGATGCATACGCCGCCATGCAGCGGGGCCGGGAAACCCTCTCCGCCTTGCCAGATCCTGCCTATACCGCCCGCAAAGAGCTTCTTGGGGTGTGGGATTATACGGACCTTTTGGAAAATTGGCTGGAAGCGCTGCGTCAAGAAAAAAGGCCGCCGTATACTCATGTGCTCGTGGACGAAGCCCAGGACCTTTCGCCGTTGCAATGGCGCATCATCGGGTATCTGGCGCGGGAAGACGGTTCTGGGGTGTTTCTCATTGGAGATGCCGATCAGTCCATCTACGGGTTTCGCGGATCAGCCCCCCTGGAGGAGGCAGCGCGCGCCCTCTGGCCTGGGCTGCAGGTGGTGCGTTTGACACAGAATTACCGCAGCGCGCCGCAAATTCTCCGCGCGGCGGCCCCTTTTTCTTGTCATCCCATGCTTCAGCCCGTGTTCCACCACGTGGGAGAGGTACGCCTGGGGAGCTTTGCCCACGCCGAGCAAGAAGCCCGCTGGATCGCCAGCACCATTGCCGCCATGGTGGGGCAGTCCGGCCATTGGCAGATGGACGGTAAAAGTGCGGCAGAACCTTTGGCCTTGGAGGATGTGGCCGTTTTGGTGCGGGCCCAGAGCCTGATGCCTCCTGTGGAAACCGCCTTGCGCGAGGCCGGGGTGCCGGTTTACCGGGCCGAAGGCGAGCCCATGTGGAATCATCCGGGGGTGCGCATGGTGCTCGATACGGCGCGCCAGGCCCTTGCCGGGGAGCTTGAGATGGATGCCGGCACCCTTGCCGGCGGCCCGCCTGCCGTCGTGCACTGGCTGCACGCGCAGGGGAGGATGCCGCAAGCCTCCCAAAGTTCCCCCATGGAGGAGTTGGCGGCTCGCTACCGCGAGGCAGGATCGTGGGAGCGCCTCCTTTCCCAGCTCCAGCTGGATATGGCCAACCATGCGGTCTTCCGTGCGGCCCAAAAGGTGCCGCTTTTGACCATTCATGGGGCCAAGGGACTGGAGTTCCATACGGTTTTTGTGCCATGCCTCGAAGATGGGCTGCTGCCGTGGGCGGAGAGCCCTGAGGACGAAGAGATGCGCATCTTCTACGTTGCCCTCACCCGGGCCAAACGGCGCCTTGTCCTCACCTCCTCCCGGCAGCGCCGCCTGTGGGGAAAGGTGCAGACCATGGCGCCGTCGCGGTTTCTTTCCCAAATTCCCAGCGATGTGGTGCGGCTCGTGGATGAGCGCACCAAGGTCGTCTCCCGGCAACTGGTGTTCCCATGAGCGCGTTTCGCCGTGCAGCCCCTTCCTGTGTGTATCCCTTGCCCGTGGGGCCGGCGTGTGCGCGCCTGGCCGGCGTGGTGCCTGAGGTGGCGCTCATGTTTTTGGAAACCGAGGCGTGTCTCGCGTACGGCGAAGAGGACCTTCCCTCGGAGCTTGCCACGCTTCCTCTGCGCTACCATGTGCATTTGCCGCTGGACGTGCCGTGGGAGCGCGGTGTGGAAGCTGCGGGAGCGGCCATCGATGCCTTGGTCCACAAGGCCGCCTTCGTCGGCCCGCACGCCTTGGTGCTGCATCCGCCGACGCCCTATCAGCTGGAAGGGCTTTTGGAGCGCTCTCCAAAGCTGGCGGCGTCCCTGGCCCTCGAAAACGTCCCCGGAGCCGACCTTACGGCAGTCTGGCCGCTGATCGAGGCATATAACCTCGGGGTGTGTTTGGACGTGGGGCACCTCGTCACCTATGGCCAGCAGCGCATTCTCGATCTTCCGGATTTCTTTTCCCGCATCCGCCTGCTGCACGTCTACGGCGGCGAGCCTTCGGGTCGGCACCTGCCCCTTGGAGCGTTTCCGGATCCAGAGCTTTTGCGGCAGATTCTCTGCGCCACCGCTGCGTTTGCGGCAGCCGCGCCGGTGTCATTGGTGCTGGAAGTCTTTTCCTGGCCCCATTGGGAGGCGAGCGCAGCAACCCTTTCCCAGTGGGCGCAGGAGTGGGGGCTTTCATGGTCGAGTTGATTTTAGGGGGCGCTGCTTCAGGCAAGTCTCGGTTTGCCGTGGAGCGGCTGCTTTCCCTTCCCCATCCGGTCTTTCTCGCCACGGGCAAGGCCCATGACCTTGGCTTTCGAGAGCAGATCGAGGCGCACCGCCGAGAGCGCCCGGGGCATTTGCCGGTGGTGGAGTGCGGTGTGCATCTGGCCACAGCGCTCAGGAGTCTGCAAGGGGCGTCCGTCTTGGTGGAGAGTCTCGATTTTTGGGCCTTTGCCGCCCTGGATGCCGGGGTGTGGTCAGCGGAGAGCGCCGCCTTGATGGAGGTGGTGGAAAACTGGCGGCAGGGGCGGCTGCTTATGGTATCTCAGGAGATGGGTCTTTCCCCCTTGGCGATGGACGCCGGGGCCCGCAGGTTGGCCCGCGTCCTGGGGGGCCTGCACCAGAAGCTTGCGGCTGTGTGCCAGCACGTCTATCTGGTAGTGGCTGGGTTACCCCAAACCCTCAAGTGAGGCCGGTATGGCATATTTTCGCAAGCTTGGGTCAAAGCTGGAGAAGCTTCTCGATTTATTGGATAAAAATGAGCGTTGGCTCATCGTGATCGTTGCCGATCCGGACGCCATGGCCTCGGCCATGGCGCTCAAGCGCATCATGGCCGGTCGTGTGGCGGAGGTGGGCATTGCCCATGTCAATGAGATCTCCCGGCCGGACAACCTGGCTATGATGCGCCTTTTGCGCATCCCCTCCAAGAAATACACGCCGTTGCTTCGCGCCCAGTATGACCGTTTCGCCTTGGTGGATTCCCAGCCGCACCATAATACCCAACTCACAGACATTCCTTTTTCTTTGGTCATCGATCATCATCCCAAGGCACCAGAATCTCCGGTACAGGCGGATTTTGTGGAGATTGTCTCCGAATACGGCGCCAATTCCACGATCATGACCGAATATCTCTATAATCTCGATATCCGACCGGGAAAGCTCTTAGCCACTGCTTTGCTCTACGGCATCAAGACCGACACACAAAGCTTTGAGCGTGATTTTCATGATACGGACATGCGGGCGTTTCGGTATCTTGCGAAATTTTACCATCGCCCACTGCTCCATAAAATTATCCGCTCGGAATTCAAATTGGAGTGGCTTACCTATTTTGCTCAAGCATTTCGTAAAATACGTGTTTTTGGAAAAGGCATCTTCATCTTCATGGGCAAAGTAGAATCCAGCGACATTTTGGTCATCCTTGCGGATTTTTTCCTGCGTGTCCACGGGGTTTCTGCCACCATTGTCAGCGGTATTTTTCAAGATCGATTGGTTGTGGTTTTTCGTGGTGATGGATTGCGTCAGGATATGGGTAAATATGCCCAGCGCCTTTTTGGCGAGTTCGGCTCTGCAGGCGGGCATCGCACCATGGCCCGGGCGGAGATCCCCTTGGCCAACGTCAGTGACCAGCACGTGAGCCAATTCGTGTGGGATCGTCTGCAGGCCTGCTCCCGAAAACGCAAAGAGGATGGCCCATGTCAGTAGCCGCTTCGTTGGGATGGAAGACTCCGCCGCTCTTCCTGGTGGATGGCCATGCCTTCATCCATCGTGGTTTTCATGCCTATCCGGATTTTCGCGCTCCGGACGGTTTTCCCACCAGCGCGTTGTTTTTCGTTTTCCGCGTCCTTTTGAAGATCTTGCGCGAAGAGAATCCCACGCATATCGCCTTTGTCATGGAAGGCCGCGGCCCCACCTTTCGGCACGAGCGTTTTCCTGCCTACAAGGCGGGGAGACCCGCCATGGCCGAGGACTTGGCCGTACAGATTCCCGCCATTCGCGAGGCGGTGGCGCATCTGGGCATCCCGGTGCTCGCCCAAGACGGCTGTGAGGCCGACGACGTCCTCGCCAGTCTGGCGGCGCGATTTGCCGCCCGCCGGGTGGTCTTGGTGGGCGCGGACAAAGACCTGTGCCAATGTCTTGGGCCGTCGGTGGTGTTGTGGGACCCTGCGGGCCGGGGCGAACGGATCACCCAGGCGGCGGACGTTTTGGCCACCCATGGCGTCACGACGGCGCAGTGGCCGGATTTTCAGGCGCTCACCGGCGATAGTGTGGACAACATCCCCGGAGTGCCCCGGGTGGGACCCAAAACCGCGGCCCGCTGGCTGCGCCAGTTTCCGGACCTGGAGTCCTTGTGCGCCAATCTCCATCAGTTGTCCCCCAAGGACCAAAAGTTGCTCTCTCCCCACATGGAGGACGTGTTCGTCTACCGGGAGCTCACCACCCTGCGCACGGACTGTGTCCCGGAGATCACCTGGGAAGATTTGGCGCGAAGCCCCATGGACCCGGAGAAAGTGGCCGCCTTGGTGCAACGCTTTGGCTTCCGCTCTTTGGAAGCCGAACTGCAGGAATTTGTGGGCTTCCCCTCTGCGCCGCGGCAGGGCCCCGCTCCGGCGGCGCGCACACTGGCTTCGTGGGAGGATCTTCCGGATCTTTCCGGCCAGGCGGTTGCCCTTTGGCGGGAAGACGACGTGACGGAGCTTGCCGCAGGCGAGCATTTGTGGCGTGTGCCTGGCCCGCCGCCGCGCCGCGCCCTGGATCAGGTCAGGGGGACCGTGGTCTCTTCCAAGGCGCTGCGCCGGGCAGGATGGGAGATGGATGCGTGGGCCGCGGTATGGGACGTGGAACTCATGGCCTATCTCCTGGATCCCGAAGCCCGGGACTATTCTTGGCCGCGTTTGGCTGGCCAGCTTTTGGGGGACACTGCTGCCGTCGGTGCCCGCGCCGTGGCCCGGGCCGGGGAAGTGCTCCAGGAGCGTCTCGAGGCGGCTGGGCTTACGGACCTCTATTTGCGCTTGGAGCTGCCGCTGGTGCGGGTGCTCGTGGCCATGGAGGCGCGCGGCATCGCCTTGGACAGGGCGCGGTGCGCGAACTTGCTGGAGCAGGTGGAGGCGCGCTTGGAGGATCTGACCCAGCGTATTTATGCTGCTTCTGGAACGCAGTTCAACATCCGATCCAGCCAACAGCTTGCTCAGGTGCTCTACGATCAATTGGGACTGCCTGCGCCGCGCAAGACCGCAGGCGGGGCGCGCTCCACGGCGGTGGAGGCCCTGGAGGCGATCCGCCATGCCCACCCCGTGGTGGAGATGGTCTTGGAGTTTCGCATGCTGGAGAAGCTGCGCTCCACCTATCTCGTGCCGCTTCCCGCCGCTGCCGACGCTACAGACCGCATCCACACCACCTTCAACCACCTGGCCACAGCCACCGGTCGCCTTTCCAGCAGCGACCCCAACTTGCAAAACATCCCCATCCGGGGGCCGCTGGGCGCCCCGGTGCGGGCGTGCTTCGTGGCCCCGCCGGGAAAGACGCTCATTGCTGCGGACTATTCGCAAATCGAGTTGCGCGTGCTCGCCCACTTGAGCGCGGACCCTGCCCTCACCGCCGCCTTTGCCCAGGGAGAAGACATCCATACGCGCACCGCCAGCCTGCTTTTCGATCTCCCGCCAGAGGCTGTGGGCAAAGAAGAGCGGCGCCGGGCCAAGACCATCAATTTCGGGTTGCTCTACGGCATGGGTCCGGCCAAACTGGCCCGCGAGCTCGGGATCACCCAAAAGGAGGCCAAGGCGTTTATCGCGCGGTATTTCGAAAAACTGGGCGGAGTGCGGGAGTTTTATTCGATGGTGGAAGAGTCCGCCCGGCGGCAGGGGTATGTACTCACCCTGGCTGGACGGCGCCGACTCCTTCCAGGTATGACTTCGGCAAATCCCGCGGTCCTTCAGGCCGCCCGGCGTATGGCCGTCAACACCGTGGTGCAGGGATCGGCGGCGGACATCATCAAAATGGCCATGCTCCAGGTGGAGGAGGATGCCACGGTGCGCCAGCTGGGAGGCGCGCTCCTTTTGCAGGTGCATGACGAACTTGTCCTGGAGGCCCCTACGGCTACCGCCCAGGCGGTGGGGGAGCGGGTGGCGGCCATCATGACTTCCGTGGTTTCCCTGCAGGTCCCCCTGGCGGTGGATTTCGGTATTGGTCCGGACTGGGCCGCGGCCCATGGATAGGATTTGTGCGGATTCGATGAACACAAGGATTGCCACACCAATGGAACATAAGTTGCGACTTCTGACCCCAGGCCCCACTCCGCTGCCCGAAGCCGTGCGTCTGGCCCTGGCGCAGGACATGATCCACCACCGCAAGGCCGCCTTCGTGGAGATCATGGAAGAGCTCCAACCGCGCCTCATGCGGCTCTTTGGCACGACCCAGCCGGTCTTGCCTCTTTCGTGCTCCGGCACCGGCGCCATGGTGGCCGTGGCAGGGAGCCTTTTTGCCCCGGGAGAAAAGGTCGTGGTGGTGGAAGGCGGAAAATTCGGCGAGCGCTGGCGGGAGATTGCCGAGAGCCTGGGGCTTGTGGTGACGGTGCTTGCCGTGCCCTGGGGCACGGCCGTGGACCCGCAGGAGCTGCGCGCGGTCTTGGATGCGGATCCGAGTGTTGTGGGGGTGCTGGTGCAGGTCTCCGAGACGTCCACCGGGGTGCTCCATCCGGTACGTGAACTCGCCGCCATCACTCGGCAGCGCTCGGTGCTTTTGGTGGCGGATGGCATCTCTGCGGTGGGGGTTTCTCCCTGTCCCATGGATGCTTGGGGGATCGACGCCCTGCTCACCGGATCGCAAAAAGGCCTCATGCTGCCGCCCGGTCTGGCCTTGGCGGCCCTTTCCGAGCGCGCCTGGGCCAAGGCGGAGTCCTTGGGACCGCGGCATTTCTATTTCAACCTGCTTGCCGAACGTGCCAAGGCCCGGCAGGGGCAGACGCTCTTTACCTCGCCGGTGAATCTCCTGCGGGGCCTGGCCGTCAGCCTTGCCCTTTTCGAAGAAGCAGGCATGGAACAGGTCTTTCGGAAACAATGGGCCCTGACCTGCATGGCCCGGCGCGGCGTGCAGAGTCTGGGGCTGGAGCTCTTGGCCAAGACACATTTCACCTGGGGCCTCACTGCCGTGCGTCTGCCTGCTGGAGTGGACGGGGACCGGGTGCTGAAGTCCGCGGCCAAGCGAGGCGTGGTCATGGCCGGCGGGCAAGGACAGCTCAAGGGCCGGATTGTCCGCCTCGGCCATATGGGACACGTGGATTTCGGCGATCTTCTGGCCGGGCTCTATGCCCTGCGTCAGGGAATCATGGAGGCCGGCGGTTTCAGCGCGGCCCGTACGTATTTGGAAGACGCCATGGCGGCGTACGAAGCCGCCCTGCAGGCAGGACTGCCCGAGGAGGCGCTATGAGCACCCAAGAAGATCTTTCGTGCGTGTGCAAGGAACTTCCGCAAGTGGATTTTTCCACCTTTGTGCTCTCCATGGCCTCCACGGCCCTGGTGCATTTGGGGGAAGTGCCGGAACCGGAAAGCGGTGTGGTGCGCACTGACTTGATCGCCGCCAAACAGACCATCGAGATCTTGTGCATGCTGCAGTGTAAGACGCAAGGAAATTTGACGGATACCGAAGCCCGTTTGCTCAAGGATCTGCTCTACGAGTTGCGGCTCAAATACGTTCAGCGGGCAGGGTAGGGGGACGCATGGAACGCAAACGCGTGGGTTTGGTGGGGGTGACCGGATATACGGGCATGGAGTTGTGCCGCCTGGTACTCCATCACCCGGGTATGGAACTCGTGGCCGCCACCTCTCGGGCCGAGGCGGGCAAACGCTTGGGAGATCTCTATCCTCATCTGTATGGCACCACCATGGCGGAGGTCCCGGTGCAGTCTCCGGATTACGCCGCCTTGGCCGCCGCCTGCGACGTGGTCTTTTTGGCGGTCCCCCACGGCACGGCCATGCATGCGGCCAAGGAGCTCGTGGCCGCAGGCTGCCGGGTGGTGGACCTCAGTGCGGATTTCCGGCTGCGGGATGTGGGAACGTACACCGCGTGGTATGCCATGGATCACGCATGTCCAAAGTTGGTGCCCGAAGCCGTGTACGGCCTGCCCGAGCTCTACGCCGAAGCCGTGGCTGGCGCGCGCCTGGTGGCCAATCCAGGCTGCTATCCTACCGCGAGCATCCTCGCCTTGTATCCGGCCGTGGCTGCGGGGCTGGTGGAACCGGAGGACTTGATCATCGACGCCAAATCCGGGGCCTCGGGCGCGGGCCGCAAGGCCAATGTGGCCACTCTCTTTTGTGAGGTGCACGACAGTTTCCGGGCGTACAATTTGGGCCGCCACCGCCATACCCCGGAAATCGAGCAGGAGCTTTCCCGCGCCGCAGGCAAGGCGCTCACCGTGTCGTTCAATCCCCATTTGGTGCCCATGGACCGGGGCATTCTCGCTACCTGCTATGGTCGGCTGCGGCCCCACGTGGACGAAGCCCGCGTGCGGGAGGTGTATGCAGCCTTTGCCTCCGGCAAGCCTTGGGTGCGGTTTTTGCCGCCAGGGGTGTTGCCGGAGACCCGCTGGGTGCGGGGCACCAATTTTTGCGATATCGCCGTGGTGGTGGACGAGCGCACCCGGCGGCTCATCGTGGTGTCGTGTATCGACAACTTGTGCCGAGGAGCCTCTGGCCAGGCCTTGGTCAATGCCAATGTGATGCTCGGCTTTCCTGAGGACGCGGGCCTGTCCCGAGCGCCGCTGGTGCCGTAGGCGCTGTGGACTTCCGCACCCAGGAGGATTTCCGCGGAGAAGTATCATGAGTGAATCGTACTACGAAACCATCGTGGTGGCACGGCAGCCCGTATTTACTGCGGATCAAAGGGTCTGGGGATACGAGCTCCTTTTTCGCAGCAAAACCGATTTGAGCCAGGCGGTGATCACGGATGCGGATCAGGCCACGCTTCAAGTGATTGCCGATGGGTTTGCCGTGGCCACGGAAAACGTCCCCGCGGAAGCTCGGGTATTGATCAATTTTCCTCGCAACCTGCTTCTGGGGGAGGCGCCTTATGTATTGCCCGCCGATCGCTCCATCGTGGAAATCCTGGAGACCGTGACTCCGGAGCCGGAGGTCTTGGCCGCTTGTGCGCGCCTCAAGGAAGCAGGGTATACCTTGGCCCTGGATGACTTCGTCGGACAAAGCGGCTTTGAGCCGCTGTGCGCCTTGGCGGATATCGTCAAGGTGGATCTCCTGACGCAGACGCCGGAGAGCGTCATGGCCATTGTCAAGAGTCTGCGCCGCTACAATATCACCCTGCTGGCGGAAAAGGTCGAGACCCGGGAGATGTTCGAGGTGTGTAAGCGCCTGGGGTTCGTCTATTTTCAGGGGTATTTTTTCCGTAAGCCGGAAATTGTCGAAGGCCGCAAACTCACCGCCAGTCAAGCAAGCCGCATCCGTCTGCTGCATGAGCTCTCCCACGGGGCGGACCTGGAGCAGCTGGTGCGGATCTTGGAAGCGGACGTCTCGCTCTCGTACCGCTTGCTGCGCTACATCAATTCCGTGCGCTTCGCCTTGGTGAAAAAGGTGGAGTCCATCCAGCGGGCCGCTTCCATGCTGGGCCGCAAGAACCTCCAGCAATGGCTGCAGGTGACCCTGCTGGCCGATATGAATGCCGCCCCCAGGGCCCAAGAGTTGGTCCGCCTCTCCGTGATCCGCGCGCGCTTCTTCCAGATTTTGGCGGAAGCAGGCCAAGCCCCCTTGGGACCTGATGCCATGTTTTTGCTGGGCTTTTTCTCTCTGCTCGATGGTATCTTGGATCAGCCCATGGAGGCGGTGCTTGCGGAGCTGCCCCTGGATCCTGCGGTGCAGGCCATCCTGGTGGACCCCGCAAGTCCCCACGCCCCGTGGCTTCTCCTGGCGCAGGAGTTGGACCGCTGCCATTGGCCTGGAGTGCGCGCCCAGACCGAGGTCTTGGGGTTGCCCCTTGCCCAGGTGGGCGCCGCGTATCATGAGGCCATGGTCTGGACCGATGCCATGTTGGGGGCCGGGGAGTGATGGAAGCGGCCTTTCCCTGGATTGCCCTGGTGTTGGGGCTGTGTCTGGGGAGCTTTTACACGGTGTGTGTGCATCGGTACCTCACCGGCGGATCAATTCTGTGGCCAGGATCCCATTGTCCGGTCTGCGGGCATCGCTTACGGCCCTGGGAGAACATTCCGCTCTTCTCGTTTGTGATCCAGCGCGGTCGTTGCCGTGCCTGCGCTGCCCCGATCCCCTGGCGTTACCCCATCCTCGAAGGCCTTTCTGGGGCCGCGGCCATGATCTTGGCCCTGCGTTTTGGCCTGAGCCCGGCGTTTTTCGTGTACCTCGTGGCCACGGGCATCTTTCTCGTAGCCGGGGCCATCGATTGGGAGACCTATCTCCTGCCGGATATCTTCACCTATCCCTTGGCGGTATTGGGCCTCATTCATCCCTTGTGGGTGCCGGTGTCCTGGATGGACACCGTGCTTGGGGCGGTTTTGGGAGCAGGGCTCTTGTGGGCGGTGCGAGAAGGATACGCCCGCCTGCGCCACGTGGAGGGCCTGGGTCTGGGAGATGTGAAGCTCATGCTGGGCTTGGGGGCCCTGACCGGGGCGACCCAACTCCCCCTGACCATACTCTGCGCCTCGCTGTTTGCCCTGGCGACCTTTGCCCTGTGCATCGCCCGCACGTCGCGTTCGCAGGGACTTGCCACCGCCATTCCCTTTGGACCGTTCCTGTGCGCCGGCGCTTGGCTGGTGCTGGTGGCTGGAGAATGGTTTGCCACATGGGGGCTTGGTTAGATAACCAAGGCAGTTTTCCCCCAACCTCCCTTGACGAAAGATAATCCCTTGGCTAGCACCCTTCCCCACCAAAAAATCCGCTCTTCGGAGTGGAGGACCTCCCGTGGCCTCGGCATGGAGGAAACCGGGTTGTTCCGGTTGACCATAAAAGATGTGGCTGTTGGACGTTTTTTCAAGGAGGTTGTATGGTCTCTCAAATGATGTGGGTCAGCATCGTGCTGCCGTTCCTCGCGGCATTGGGATGTCTGATCGACAGTAAACCCCTACGTTCCATACTGGTCATTGGTACTGGTGTGGCCGTATCCCTGGCATCCCTGCTATTAGTGCAAGGGCAAGCATTCTCTCTGACGCCGGAAATACTTTTTGGCATTCCGGTGGATGGGCTTGTTGCGTTTCTCGATTTTGCTTTGCTCTTCGTGATTCTGGGGATAAGCTATCAGCTCAAGAACAAACTCATTGCAACGCTTACTGTATTACAGATTGTTCCATTGGCGTTTCTTGAGCTCTTTTTGCATGGTGGTGAGGCGGCAGGTCCAAGCCTCTACGGTGATCAGCTTTCCATGATCATGAGTCTCGTCATCTCCATCATCGGATCGCTCATCTGTATTTACGGACTTTCCTATATGGATGAGCATGAGCACCATTTGCATTTGGAAAAGTCCCGCCAGGGGCGGTTTTTCTTTTTCATGGTGCTCTTTTTGGGGGCCATGAATGGGCTCGTGTTCGCCAACAACCTGCTGTGGCTCTATTTCTTCTGGGAAGTGACCACTCTGTGCTCCTTCATGCTCATCAAGCATGACGGTACGGAAGTGGCCGTGACCAACGCCACCCGTGCCCTGTGGATGAACATGCTTGGCGGCGTGGCCTTCGTACTGGCCTTGGTGGTGCTGCGCGCCAAAGGCATGCCCTTGTATCTGCAGGAACTCATCGCCACCCCGGGTGTGGCGGCCGTGGCCCTGCTGCCCATTGGGCTCATGTGCTTTGCGGGCTTTACCAAGTCTGCTCAAGTGCCCTTTCAGAGCTGGCTGTGCGGCGCCATGGTGGCCCCCACTCCAGTCTCGGCCTTGCTCCATTCGAGCACCATGGTGAAGGCAGGGGTGTACCTGGTCATCCGTCTGGCCCCGGCCTTTGCCGGCACGGTATTCAGCCACTATGTGGCCCTCTTTGGGGCCTTCACCTTCCTGACCACGGCCCTGCTCGCCATCTCCCAGAGCAATGGGAAAAAGATCCTGGCTTACTCCACCATCAGCAACCTCGGCATGATCATCGCTTGCGCCGGCATCAATACCCCGGCGGCCATGGCGGCAGCCATTTTGCTCATCGTCTTCCACGCCATCTCCAAGGGGCTCATGTTCTTGTGCGTGGGCACCATTGAACAGAAGATCGGCAGCCGCGACATCGAAGACATGCGTGGGCTCATCCGCATCATGCCCAAGACCGCGATGATCGTGGTGGTAGGTATCGTGACCATGTTCCTGCCGCCCTTCGGCGCCCTGCTTTCCAAGTGGATGGCGGTGGAGGCCTCGGCACAGTTGCCGTTGGTGGTACTCATGCTCGCCATAGGCTCGGCCTTCACCATGGTCTTCTGGGGCCGCTGGCTGGGGCTCATCATGACTTCGGTCATGGGTGAAGAGCAGGCGGCAGAGGCCCAATCTCCGCTGGTGCGCGTGCCGCTGCTCATCTTGGCTTCGGCTGCCGTGGTGGTGAGCTTTGTGGCTCCGGGCCTGTACTCATCCATGGTACTGCCGGTCTTGGAGCGTTTCTACTCGACGGATCTGTATATTGCCGCACAGGGCGTCTTCTCCAATAACATCGGGATGTTTGCCGTGTTCCCCATCTTTTTGGTCATGGTCTTGGGCGTCGTTTGGGCGGCCCGTGCCTCGTCCAAAAAGCGGGTGAGCCAGCGCTCCTATAGCGTTCCGTACGTCGCCGGATTGCAAGATCCTACTGATCCGCGTCGAATTGGATTCAAAGGCCCGCTGGGGCAGTGGTCGGATTTTACCACATCCAACTACTATATGGACCAATGGATTGGTGAGGGCCGTATTACTGGATGGATCAACCTGGTCTCTACGGGGATCCTCATCATCTTGCTGACGGGGGTACTCTAAGATGGAAGCGAAAACCATCATTTTCGTGATTGTTGCTTTAATCCTTGCCCCCATCGTGGGCGGTTTGCTGGCAGGGCTCGATCGTCGGCTCACGGCCTGGTGCCAGGGACGTTTTGGCCCGCCCATCTTGCAGCCCTTCTACGATGTCTTCAAATTGCTGGGCAAAGACCGCCAGGCGGTGAACACGTGGCAGATCTTTTGCGCCCACATCTATCTCATCGCCTCCATGCTCTCCTTGGCCCTGTTCGTCATTCAGGGCGATTTGCTCATGATCTTCTTTGTCATGACCATCGGCGCGGTGTTCATGGTGGTGGGCGCCCTGTCCACACCGTCGCCGTATTCTCAGATCGGCGCGCAGCGTGAGCTCATCCAGATGCTCACGTACGAGCCGCTCTTGGTCATCGTGTTCGTGGGCATCTACTTCGTGACCGGGAGCTTCAAGATCAGCGATATCCTGGCCTATGAGCGGCCCATCTTCCTCATGCTGCCGCTGCTCTATCTGGTGCTCACCTTCGCTTTGACCATCAAGCTGCGCAAATCGCCCTTTGATATCTCCGCCTGCCATCATGGCCATCAGGAGATCGTTCGCGGTGTACTCACCGAGTATTCGGGGCCGTACTTGGCCATTTTGGAAATCGCCCATTGGTATGACATCATCCTCATTTTGGCTATCTGCAGCCTCTTTTGGAGCACCAGCTTTATTGGGATGATCATGCTCCTGGCAATTACGTATCTGGCGGAGATTGCCATTGACAATATCACCCCGCGCATGACGTGGAAATGGATGCTCACCTACGTGTGGGCCGTGGGGATTACATTGTCCCTCTTCAATATGGCGCTCCTTTACGCCAAGAGCTTCTAGGAACAGGAGACTGGTATGGGATTCTTCAAAAATCTGGTAGAAACCTCGCGCGTCAAGTCTCCGTGGATCGTGCATTTCGATTGCGGAAGCTGCAACGGTTGCGACATTGAAGTCCTGGCATGCTTGACCCCTCTCTATGATGTGGAGCGCTTTGGCATCCTCAATATTGGAAATCCCAAGCATGCGGATATCCTGATCGTTTCGGGCACGGTGAATTATCGGAACGCCAAGGCCCTGCGTAATGTGTACGACCAGATGCCCGAGCCCCGGGCGGTGATCGCCATCGGCGCCTGCGGTACTTCCGGCGGAATTTTCCGCGACGCCTATAACGTGGTGGGCGGCGTGGACAAGGTCATCCCGGTGGACGTGTATGTGCCGGGCTGTCCGGCCAAGCCGGAAGCCATCATCGATGGTGTGGTGCTGGCCTTGGCGAAGCTCAAGGAGCGCCGCAGCACCAAGGATACCGATGCCTTGGCCGAGGAGCTGCACAAGGCTCGGGAATTCTATGCAAACCGTGAAGACCGTCAGGTGGTGGAGTAAGCCATGGCCCTGGAAACCAAGAATATTGCGAAAAATCAGCTTGTTGCTGAGGTGAAATCCCTCAAGGCGCAAGGGTACCGTTTCGTCACCATGACCTGTGTGGATTTGGGAGACGGCTTCGATCTCCTGTATCACTTTGACCGTGATCTGCAGATGACGCATCTGCGCATCACAGTGCTCAAAGGCGATACGGTGCCGAGCATCTCGGGGATCTATTTTGCGGCCCTGTGCATTGAAAACGAAACCAAGGACCATTTTGGGATCTCCTTCGATGGTCTGGTGCTGGATTTCGGCGGGCATTTCTATCTGGAGGAGGAAGTCAAGCGCTATCCCTTCTGTAAGGTGTCCGTACAGGAATCCCAAGCTCCCAAGGAGGGCAACTGATGTCCACCATCATTCCTTTTGGACCGCAGCATCCGGTTCTGCCGGAACCACTCCATCTCAAAATTACCTTGAAGGACGAGATCGTCACTGAGGCCATCCCCATGCTCGGCTACGTGCACCGGGGTTTGGAGACCTTGGTTTCCTTGAAAGACGTGGATCAGATGGTGCAGGTGGTGGAGCGGGTATGCGGCATCTGCAGCTGCATCCATGCCCACACCTACTGCATGTGCGTGGAGGGCATTTTGGGCATCGAGGTGCCCCAGCGCGCTGAATTCTTGCGCATCATCTGGTCGGAGCTGCACCGCATGCATTCGCACCTCTTGTGGCTGGGCCTTTTGGCGGACGCCTTTGGCATGGAGAGCCTGTTCATGCATTGCTGGCGCATCCGCGAACGGGTCATGGACGTCATGGAGGCCACGGCGGGCAACCGCGTCATCATCTCCGTCAACAAGGTGGGCGGCGTGCGCCGCGACCTGTCGGCGGACCAGATCCGCTGGATCCGTCAGGTCATCGACGAGTTGGAAGCCGAGCTCGACAAGATCAAGCCCGTGCTCACCAACGACTACACGGTGAAGAAACGCACCGTGGGCGTGGGCGTACTCACCAAGGAACAGGCTTACGAATTGGGGGCCGTGGGCCCGGTGCTGCGCGGCTCGGGCGTTGCCCAGGACGCGCGCATGACCGGTTATGGCGCCTATAAGTACGTGGACTTCGAGCCGGTGGTGGAGACGGACGGCGACTCGTGGGCCCGCACCATGGTGCGCTTCCGGGAACTCTACCAGGCCATCGACATCGTGCGCCAGCTCATCAACAAGCTCCCGGACGGCGAGATCAGTGTGAAGGTCAAGGCGGCCAAGCCGGAAGGGGAGATCGTCTGCCGCTCGGAGCAGCCCCGCGGTGAGCTCATGTACTACGTCAAGGGAAATGGCTCCAAGTTCTTGGAGCGGGTGCGCATCCGCACCCCCACATTTGCCAATGTGCCGCCGCTTCTGGCCATGCTCCCGGGCATTGAGATGGCGGATGTGCCGGTAGTGGCTTTGTCTATCGACCCGTGCATCAGCTGCACGGAGCGCTAAAGGAGGATATCATGTTCGACATGACGCGAACCATCATCGAGAACTTCTTCTCCAAGGCGCATACACGGCTCTATCCTCTCCAGACCCGTGAGCCGTTTCCCAATGTGCGGGGAAATCTCTTCAACAATATCGAAGAGTGCATCCTCTGCGGCATGTGCCAGAAGAAATGTCCGTCCCAGTGCATCACCGTGGATAAGGACGCCAAAACCTGGCAGGTAGATCCATATGCCTGTGTGTACTGTGGAATTTGTGTGGAGAACTGCCCGGTCAATTGCCTCTATATGGAAAGCCCGCACCGCAAGCCTACAGCAGAGAAAATCATGAACCAGATGGTGCAGGTGAAAGGCCCGGAGAAGAAAAAGAAGACAGCAGAAAAATAACGCCATCCCGGATGGATGTTTGTGTTGGGGCCGCGCTTGCGGCCCCAATGCGTTGTGTGTCTGGATGAAATGGATCCCAGTGAGTAAAAGCGACTGAGCGTGCGGGAAAGATTGAAGTATTGTCTGGGACCAAGGGCGGAAAGAGGACTACTGTCAAGCAGAGCGAGCAGATAAAGATTCTCTAAGTTCTCGTGATCAAGTGGATGTTCAAAAGTTTTCTCCAAAGTCCTCTCTACGGCCTAGAAGAAATCCTCAAGTACTGTCTATGCGCCTCAGACTTGTGCTATCTGTTTCGTCACGATCAACGCCTCCAGGTGCCTCTGTATGGACTGAGGGATTCTCCCCCCAGTGACCAGGAGACCCAGCTCCATGTTTTTCTCCAGCGCTGCATCGGTCAGATTCGCGCTGGTCACGAAAGCGATCTTTCCGTCGGCCACTGCGCATTTGGCGTGGACCGATCCGTGCCTACCAGCATCGTCGAGCTCCCTGTTCTCGGGAGGCCAAGTATAAATTCTCACTCCCGGCAGGCTTTCTCTCAACGGAACCACGGGGTCGAATGACAGCATGCCCCCATGTTCCTTGCCCCGCTCGACCAGGATCGAGACGGCGACGTTCCTGGCCATCGCATCCCTCAGGGCTTCCTTGAGGGTGGGCACCCCATGGGCCACGAAGCTCACGAGGAACACCGATTTCTTCGCCGAGCGGATCAGTTCGAGAAGAACTTGTTCCGTCCTTCTCACAGGAACGAACTCCGTCCTGGGCCCCGTCCATACGATTTCTATGGAGTGGTCTTCCGAGGCCTCATGTATATGAGCTGCGGCTTCCATCGCCAGTGCCAGGGAAGCGGGATCAAGTTCGGTGTTCCTCTTCCATTCGCGTACGAGGTCGTTCACACAGTCGGCAGCCTTCCCTTGAAAACCCAACGAGAGGATCGAACCGGCTCCTTCGACGCCTTCCAAGCCACGAATGACGCCGACGAGACGCCGTAACCGTCCTGGTTCGAGTTCCCTCACCACACGAGAAATCGCTCGATACAATCCGCTGTTCATGGCGACCATCCGAAGAAGGCGGCGTTTTCGTGACCGACGATGGGAACCAAGAGCGCACGATCGAGGTAGCGGTTCCCGCGCTCACAGGACGTCTCTGCGGCGAAGCTACAAGCGTGGCATGCCGCGGCGTGCAGACTCCGGTCCTTCTCGGGGAGATGCTCCGAACACAGGGGATCCGATGAACAGATACGCGCCCTGTCCAGTGCCTGGGCCATCAACCGACCAAGATTGTTGGGTTTCCCGAGTTCCACCAACCCACCCAGTGTTCCGTCGGAGTCTGCGGCGGCGGTGTAGAGGAGGACACCCGCCATGACGACCTCGTCTCCTTCCTTGGATGCGTAGACACGCTCTCGAATGCTCGCGGCGTTGTATCCACACTCGAGTGTGAGTTCACGGAGCAGTAGATGGGCGAAGGTGTGCAGCAAGACGTATTTGATTCCAGGATAACCTTCGTTCGGGTCCAGTCTCCTGGCGTTCCTCCAACCTCGATGTCCTTTCCGCAGTTCCTCGTCCCGTGCCAAGACCTCGGTCCGACCGAGCCATTCGGCGATTCTGGCCTCGTCGAACTGGATGAAGATTCCTTCCCCGTGCACCTCGTTCACCGGCACCCAACGGGGAGGCCCATTGCCGATCGGGGCCAGCTTTGGTCGTTCCTCGTTCTCGCCGGCTTCCTCCGGCGGCTCGACGCGTGTGAAGCCTACCAGAGCATTGACCTCTCGTAGACGCTCGACGAGCACCACCGAGCGAATCCAGTCGGCGTATCTGGTCGGCGCGTCTACTTTCGTCACCATGAAATGTGGCCAGTCGAGAGGAGGTTCGGACGCTGTGAACACCTGCCACTCGGGTACTTTCATGTCGACGTCCGTGACGAGGTCGCTCTCGCTGTCGCCTCGCCTTCGGCTCTCGATCTCGTTCCAGATCGCTTCGGGTGCGTGCTTGTCTATCCCAGGAACGGCGTTGCGCTTGACCAGGGTCCTGATCGTGATGCGGAGCTCCTCCAGCGACTCCACGTCACCGAACACGTCCCAGTTCTCCTCGACCAATTGCGTCACAGGATCGGTTCCCAGGGGAATGGCCAAGGAGGAAATGGAGATCGGGAACCATCCATTCGTGGCGCCGAGAAGGATGGCACGAGGGGGTTCGTCACAATCCTCGAATCGGTCGAGGTGTGGATGTCTACCTCGGCATCCGGGGAGATTCTCGGCTCCCATCTGGCCGAAGGCTCGAGCCATGGACTTCCTTGCACCGCATTCGTCACACTTGACCCATAGATTCTCCGTTTGGAGCGACGCGCCGCTCTCGAAGAATCTCAGGGTTCCCTTGCACGAAGAGGGCCCGCCATGCACGAACCAGTGCCAAGGGAAGTCGTCCAGATGCCCTTTCCTGCACGCGAGGAGAAAACGAGCCGGGACGGCATCTGCGTTGCGCCCCTTGTCACAACTCTTGTGGACGAACCGCGTGAGTTCTGGACGGAAAGGATTCGGTTTGCATTCGAACAGGCCGGAGTCGAACTCTGCCAACAGCCCGCACTTGACGCACCGGAGCCATCGCGGGAAAGGCTTGACGGGTACGCCTCGTTTGGCCTCCTCGGAAAAGGGGTCGAGTCGTTCATCCGGACTGACGGGAGGTATCAATAGACGTTCGACCTGATGTCCCAACACCCGACGCACCGCATACAGGAGACGTGGCTCCTGGACGGGCCTGCAGAGGTCTGGATCCCAACGGTCCAGCCCCATCGTCACCACCGACAGGTTCGGCAGGTCGATCGACGCACCAGGACCATAGGTCCAGAGAAGCTGACTGGGGCGAATCTCGCCCACCACGGTTTCTTTCGTACCGTTCATTCGTCCCCTCCATCCTCATCGGACTTTCGGCGGGGCCAATCGGGACCAGGGCCGATCCTGTCGATATGCATCACCAGTCGCACACCGGGCTCCACCTCGCGCATGGACATGGGGACGGTGAAATCGCCCCAAGCCTCCTTGCCGGGCCTTCTCAAGAGTGGAACGGTCACACCGTCCCGACTCCGGTCGTACCCCAGTCTGCGGCCACCGGTCCCGGCCTCGTGAGCCCAGTCGTCGAGACGCTTGGCGACCATCGCGTCGGTACGATCACGAATCTCCTTGGTGTCGGAGACCTGCCAAGCGCGTTCCACCACGATGTCCCTCGCTCGAACCGCCGCTGGACGAGTCGAGGAGGTCATCCTCTCGGCGCCGGAGTTGGGGTTGAGTTCCGGGTCCATGTGCCGTATCAGCGATACCAGGACACCCGTCGATCCCCTGTCCAGTGCCCGTGGTGCGAACGGGGTCACCGACTGGGCTTCCACGTGCTGGTAGAAAGTGGCGTGATAGTGCTCGAAGGTCTCGTAGTGGGATAGATCGCGGGGCCGTGCCCACGTGAACACCGTACACACCAGGCCTGGGAAGGCACGGCCGACTCGACTCGTGGCCTGAATGTACTCGGCCGTCGTCTTGGGTTGACCGTTGACCACCATCAGACCGAGTCGATTCACGTCCACCCCCACCGACAACATGTTGGTGGCCAATACCACGTCGAGCGCCCGTATCTCTCCCCTTTCCCAGTCGGCCTTGTAGGGTACTTCGAGTCGGTCGAGCTTTCGCGGGATCTCCTTGTTGGAGACGCGGGAAGTCAACTCGTCGATCTGAGAGACGGATCGTTGGGCCAGTCCCGGGCGTATCACGTCGCTCATCTGCACGCGATAGCAACGGGTCTGGACGTCGTCCTCCGCCAAGCGCCGCATGCCGCCGAGCTCCCGAAGAGAATTGAAGTATCCCACCAGTGTCATGTAGGGGTCGGCGATGTGTCCGAACCGGTCGAACAAGGCCTTCGCCGCCGTCAGGAAGGCGACGTACACACGGATCAACATCGCAGGCCGTGAACTCCCCGGGGCACAGATTCCCAGATAACGTCGGCCGGGGCGCGCCTCCAAGGGACGTCGAATCGAGAAGAAGTCGTCCTCGACGTCCAGTCCATGCGGCGGGAAGATCGCCACCCGGCGAAGGAACACGTTGTGTACCTGCTCTTGAGCCTTGCGCGCCGTAGCGGTGGATGCGACGACTTTCGGGTGGATCCGCCTGCCCTCCATCTCCCAGGTGCACAGCGCTTCCACGGCCGTCTCGTAGAGTCCCACCATGGTGCCGAGTGGACCGCTGATGAGATGGAACTCGTCCTGGATGATGAGGTCTGGAGGGCGAATGGGCTGGACGGGTTCCTTGCGCCTCACAGCGGGGAGGTCTCTGTATTTCCGATGAGTGCCGGTGTCCTCCGATCCGGGCCAGATCAGACCGTGGCGTTCGCATTCCGCTACGGCGCGCCCGAACAACGTCTGAATCTGTCCCCGCCAGGCCATGAGGGCGAACTTGTCCACGGTGGCGATCAACATGGAAGGGGGCCTGCGATAGATCTCGTCGTCCACCACCAGGACCGGCAGCCCACGTCCCTTGGACTGGCGCCGACTGAACTCGCAACGACCCAGCCGATCGGAACAGTAGAGGATCGTCCGTCCCTCACCGCCCCTGAAGGGAGAGACCTCGATGTCACGACTCGGAGAGATCTCCGAGCCACACCACGGACAGCTCGTGATCTGGGCGGGGCTTCCCGCGCCCGTCGGCCTTCCCCCGGTACCACGTTCCTGCCGAACGGCCGCCTCGCTCTCCTCCGTGGTGTTGGGCGTCACGCGCTGTCCCACCCATAGACCGATGGTGAAGGGTTCTTCTCCCCAAGACCGATCACCCGCTTCGATGGCTTTCCTGCGAAGGTGCTCCATGGCGCATATCAGGGTGCTGGCACGCTGGAACTGTTGGAGGGTGAGCAGGCGCAACGTGTAACGCATGATCACCGTCAGTCCTCGCGTCCCGTCGTAGCCCCCGAGCCTTCCCTGCAGACGGCGGATGGCCATGGCGAATGCGGCCAGCCCCAGATAGGCTTCCGTCTTGCCGCCGCCCGTTGGAAACCAGAGCAGGTCGGCGTAGGCCTCCAGTGGAACCGTGCGGTCCCGGTGGGTCGGATCTGCGAGCGAGGGGAGGGCCAACAACAGGAAGGCCAGCTGGAACGGCCGCCAAGTGCGGTTCTTCGGTATGTCGACGTCCTCCGGTGCGATGTCCTTCCCCCTGCGACGATCACGTGCGTAGATGCTACGGACACGCTGCAGTGCCATCGCTCGATTGGCGAAACGGAATGCCTCGAGCGCTTCGTCGTCGGTTTCGAGGACCCTGATTCCTTCTTCGAGACGCGACAAGATCTCCGAACACCGTTCCATGGCCGAACGAGCCGCCTCGTCATGACCGATCACGTCCTTTCCGATCCGGGTCCGCTGCTCTTCGATCCACTCCCGGTAGTCGTCGGTCAGGACTCGGAGAGCCTCTACCAACTCGTGGCGTTCCATCTCGGCCAACCGCGCCATGTCGATCGATCCTTCCTCGATCATGCGGCGCATGGCGGGCCGGTCCTGTGGCTCCATGCCCGGTGTCTCGGTGACCGGCACCTCGTACCGGGGCACGACGCGAGTTCGCACCTCCACCGCCCGTTCGGGGTCCTCGGGACTGGTCTCGGCGTGCACGGAGACGCCGTGCCCTACCGCGAACTCCACATGCCGGCGGTAGATCATGGCGAGCGACTCGCGCTCGAGATCGTGATTCAACTCGGCGACTGGCCGGCGACGGAAGATGGCGGAACCGTCCTCGGAGCGCACGATCAACTCCGGCTGGAAGATCCAGGCCTCGTCCTGATTGGTCTCGGGCTTCTCCTGCGTGTTGACGAGGAAGAGCGTCACCAGACGGTCTCCGTTCGGCAGTTTCTCGCGAACGATGCCTTCGACGACAACGCCGGGTTGTTCCTCGTCCGGGGCGAACGGTTCGATCCTCCCTTCTCGAAGCCGGACGACCTTGGTCCCACCTCGAGGGACGCGTTTCCATGCGCGCCTGGGTTTACCCGTCTCCTCGTCGAAGAACCTCTCGCTCTCGCCTCGCTCGTAACGCCCCCACCGTGCCTCCACCTTGATCGTCTCCACCTCGCCGTCGACGCAGAACGTGAAGCCGAAGGAAGAGGGCACCAGGGATTGGCTCGTGGATGCGTCGATCTCTCGCTCGGCTCCGTCGGGATCGGTGGTGGCCGAGTCGGGAAGATCCTCCACCTGATCGTCCGGTACACGGGTGTCTGGAGGGGCGAGCTTGCCGACCAAGTAACGGTCGCGCACGCTCATGCCCACCACTTCCTCGAATGGCCCGTCGGCAGGACCGAGCAGGTCGTCGACGACCGCCATCTGGAGGAGGTCACGAACATAGGCGTGATCTTCTATCGGCGGGATGGATTCGGGATCGGACACCCCAACGCTTTGCAGGAGCGAGACGGCCTTCGCCCATTCGATGCGCGTCGCCCACGTCGAGTCGTCCGGCTCCAACTCCAGTTCCTCCAGGATCACGGGAGTCTTCAGATCCAGCTCGGCATCGAACAGGAAGGTGATCGAGTCCAGATCCACCCGAATCCGATAGACCCGTCCGATCGTCACGACCGACCGCCGCCCCTCCCGCTCCTCATGCAAAAAGAGCAGGTCGCCCTCCAAGATGCCATGACATCTCTTCGAGCTCTCCGTCACCACGATTCCGTGGTACAGCCGCTCGACTCCTTCACCATCCACGCGGACCAACCAGGCGTTGGGCTTCGTCTGTTTCCCGTTCTTCTCGTTCATTTCCCTATGCATCACGCGTCAATCTCTCCCCCGTAGATCATCGAATTCATTTTTTTGACCAGCGTTTCGGTGAACTCTTGACACTTACGTCCATAGTCCGGAGTGATAGCCCTTGGTTCATGATGAGTATCCAAGTCGCCTTCGTGAGCAATCTGGTTCCGTCGCTTGACGTAATCACTCAGGCGTTTGGTTATGTCATCTCTGGATGATTTGGGCCCCGTCCAACGTTCTGCGACGACTTTAAAGATGTCTTCGATGCCGATCATCTTGAATGCCGATACGATCTTGTCGGGCGCTTGATAAGACTCGAACTGCAATCGTCTTTCTCGAATGAGGTCTGCCAACTCTTTCGGTCCATTTTTCGACCTGATGAATCGCATCGCAGTTTCCACTTCATTGCTTTTTTCATAGGAACGGCATCGATGATTAACTCCGCCAAACGACCTGGGATCCGTTGGTTTTCGTCAACAAGGATTCTTGGGATCTTATCGTAGAGCACTTGATGTACATAGGCATCCAAGGCGCTCAACGATGCCACCACCATGGCGCGAGGCAACCACATGAGATATTGGTTTTCAGCCGAAAGCTTCCCCTTGGCCCCCAAATTTTTCAGAGACCGAAGTTCTCTGTACATCTTCCTGTAATGCGAGGCTGCCTCTATATTCTTTTGGAATTGGTCGTATGGGGTCATTCGCCACCTCCTGTTGCAGACGTCGCAGCCCGGTACTTTGCCCCGCGACGTTCTCCCAGACGAACGACTCTTCCTTCGGCCAACAACTCGTTTATCACGGCGTTCCATCGGCCGTCCGGGATGCCCGTCGCGGCTACGAGGTCCCTCTTCGCGTGCCAGCCGGGATGAGTTCGGAGGTACTCTAGGAGGACGCGGCCGGGATTCGCCGAGGGCGACGGCTCCGACGGAGCCGCGACGAGTTCGAGTTGCAGCGGTCGTCGAGCTGCGGTGGTCCCCGCGGAGGCCGCCTTTCGGGAACCCTTCCGGCGAGACCTCCCCTTCTGGTTCCCCTTTTCGTGGAGGCCTCGGGCCACCTCCTCCTCGCAGCGCTCCCGGTTCAGCTCGGCCAGGCGGCGCAGGACCTCGATGCGGGCGGGCTCGGAGAGGGTGAAGCGCGCGCGGTCGTTCTCGGGGAGGTACGGCACCTCATGGAAGCCGTGGCCGAGGTCGAGGTCGTCCCAGCCGTAGGCGCGGGCGACGGCCACGTCGATCTCGCGGTGCAGCTCTCGTAGTTCCTCGAGGCGCGGATCGCGGTCGTCGGGGTCGTGGAAGCGGTTGTAGAGCTGGGTTAAGCCAATGCGTTCGGTGCACATGAATTCGGCACGGAGCAAGTGGTATTTCTCTCCCAAAAGCTTCAGGGCGGATCTATCGTTCGAAGGAAAGGGAAATGTCCCGAAGGCATTCCCGGGCGAATACTTTAAGTCCATCTTCAGTTTCGATGAGTATCTCCATGCCCAAACTATGTGAACAGATGATTGAAGCAATGCAAAATCAACAGCCGATTCAATGGCAAACACATCAATATTGGCCGACATGATCGAAGTGTTAACTATAAAGGAGAATGCCAGATGTTTGTTGACCTCACTGCATACCAACACTCGCTCCATCGGCTTCGTCGCCGGGTCCCAGCCGTCCGGGTGCCGCTCGAAGGCGTGGCCGCGGCCGATGGCGTGGTAGAGTTCCGGCCGGACGTTCCAGTGCCGCCACCAAATCGACATGATGTTCCGGTACGACTTGGACTTGCTCTTTTCAAGCCGCTCTGGCTTCACTCGTTCTTCGACCCATTTCCACGGTAGCTCATATGCCTGCGCCCGTTCCTCCGGCCAGTCCCAGAAATTGATCACCCAGCGGCTCGGTCGCTGCTCGGGGTCGGAGTTCAAGTCCTCGCCGTTGAGGTAGGGCAAGATCACGTCGGCGTTCTTCGGGTCGGCGTCGAGCATACGCTTCGCCTCGTCGGGCGTGAGCACGAAGCCCATCCCGAGGACGATGGAGCCCTGGAAGGCGATGCCCTCGTTGGCCTTGAGGCGTTTCGGCGTCCACTCCTCGCGGTCGGAGAGGAAGGGGGAGATGAACGGCACGGAGCGGCCCGACAGGCGGCGCTCGCCCTGCCACGGCCCCTTGTGCACGTGCACGCGGCTCGTGACCACGGCGGCCGATCCGGGCCAGGGCTCGTTCGGGTAGGCGGCGTGGATGACGGCGCCGTGCTTCAGCAGCCACTCGAGTCCGCTCTGCCGCGTGTCGCCCTCTGCGATCGTGTTGGTCGCGAGCAGGCCGAAGTGCCCGCCGCCGCGCAGTAGCACGAATGCGCGACGGAAGAAGTGCGCCACCAGGTCGGCGTTCTTGCTTGTTCCCGCATGTATGGCGACGAGCCATTCGTTGTACGCCGGCCCCATGACGGTGCTGATTCGCTTGCCCCCGAGGAACGGCGGGTTGCCCACGAAGGCGTCGAAGCCGCCGTTTTCGCGCACGAACACCTCGGGGAAGGCAAGGGGCCAGTGGAAGGGACGCCTCGGTGGCTTGGCCGCGGGCAGATCGGTGTCCAAGGCTTTTCGGGCAATGTGAGCGATGCGTCGTCCCGCCTCACCGTCGCCGGAGAGGTACGGCCCAACTTGCATCGACAATCCCAACCAGGCCTGCCTCGCTCTTCGTTCGTCACCACCGCTGGCCAACGTCAGGCCGACGAGCGCATCGGCGACGATCCTCGGGGCTTCGACCACTTGGCGGGACTCCTCCTCCATCTCTGCGGCGTCGCGCACGTCACGCACGTCATGGATCGGCGTGGCCCGGATCGTTCGACGCCACTCCAGACTTTCCTTGATGGCCTGCTCGATGTTCTGGGCAAAGAGTGGCCTATGCCTACCCCGGTCTGGATTCAGGTCGAGGTAGAGGAGTTGATTGAGATCACGGATCCCGAGCAGGCTGTCACCACAACGCAGGTTGTGGTCGAGAAACTCAAGAGGTCGTCCCTTCGACAGGGTGACCAACCAGATCGAGAGCTTCGCCAGCTCCACCGCCAGGGGATTCACGTCCACGCCATAGAGACAGCGCTCGGCCACGAGACGTCGGGCGATCACGAGCCGTTCGTCCTCGTCCTTCGGAAGGGGTTCGACGGCTTCTTCCGGTGTGTGGGTCAGGCCATCCATTCCAACGACACGCCCACCATCCTCTTTCAGGCCCCATGCCTCGACGAGCCGCTCCGAGAGGTAGCGGCACACTTGGACGAGGAATGCCCCCGATCCCATCGCCGGATCGCAGATCTTCAGATCGAGAATCTCCTGAGGTGGCTTCAGTCTTCAAGACTCCCTCGGTTCTCCCTCCGCGGGACCGACGTAGACCAATGGCTCCAGGGTCTCGGCCACGATCGCCTCGGTGAGCGACTTGGGGGTGTAGTGGCTGCCGGTCTCGCGTCGATCGGCGCCATGACCGACCGCCATCCCGCCGGCTCGGTAGACGAGCGGATATCCCCATACGTCGTCCCTGAGCAGGTGTACGAAGGGGCGAACGCGTTCGGCGAGCTTCTTATCGTTTCCGCAGGCGAGCAGCAGTTGGCCTTCGGTCTCGGCATCCACCTCGCGACGAAGCTCGTTGGAGAGCGCGCTGGCGGAACGGCCCGTTCGTTCTTCGAGCAGCTTCACCAGGACGGTCTCGCCATCGACCCGTGCCGACTCGAGATCGGACAGCCTGACGTTGGGGTTGGGCGCCTTCTGGGAACCTCTGAGTCCCAGCGTGGGCTCTTCGAGCCGGGCGACGGTGTGTTCGAGCAGGCCCTCGTAGACGTAGCCTATCTGTTCCACGTCCAATCCACGATAGGAGAGCAAACGAGCCCCACCCCGGTCCTCCAGCACCTGCAACGATTCCAGGAGCAGAAGGACGGTACGGTCGTCGATGGGTAGCGGTCGAGCGGGCGTCTCGCGCCAACGACTGCCAGGGGGACGCCCCTCGAGGAACGGGAAGCGATCGGGGTCGAACAGGGAGCCACCCAGGGCGGGCATACGCAACGTCGGGTGTTCGACACCCGCGTACACGGCGCGGAACGTGGCCAGCAGGCGCGACCAGGCTTCCCAACGCCGCTCCAGCACCTCGAGTCCCTCGTGGTCGGCTCGTTCCCGAAGCTGGGCGCGGAGGGTGGAGATGGCGTAGTGGGAATCGTAGAGAGGATCGCCCAGCAGGAGCAGACCCCGTTCCTCCGCCGCAAGAAGGAACACCAAACGCATCATCACCGTGAGCGCCGCCTCGTAGAGCACCTGTGGTGAGACCTCCTGCAGCAGTTCTCCGTTGCGATCGACGTCGGCGCGGTCCAAGGCTTGAATCAGGACCTCCACCGCATGCAGGACCTGCTCCCCGAGTCGATCGGTGACCTCGTCCTGGTATTCGAGCGAACGGTCGAGTAGTGCCGGCAGAGTCTGGTCGTCGGGCCCGAAATGGCGACGCACGCCCAGCAAGGATCGAAAGGCCTGCAGGGTGATCGGCTCCTGCCACCAGAGTCGCGCGTACCAAGAGGCGTGACCGGACACACCGTCCCTGGTGACGTGAACCAGCGTCCAGCGCTCCCCGTCGGTGACGAGGCCTATGCGGACACCGGTGGCCCGGCAAAGCATGGTCGCTCGTTCGAGGGGTGAAGCTGGCCAGCGTGCGCCCGACAGTGGTCGTTCCAGGTCGGTGTCGGGAGGCAAGACGAAGATCGGCGCGATGACCGAGGTGCGGTCGGCGGCGACCACGGCGAGGTCGGGTCGGATGGTCTCCCCGTGCTCGGCCACGTGATGGGACAGGGAACCTGGGAGGTCGTCCCCAGCCACGAGGACCCGATCGTCGTATTCGAGGCACTCTTCCAGGACCAACCTCGTCCATGCTCTATGTAGCGCTTCGAGGTCGGAATCCTCCGTGTCGACGGCTTCGCGCCACTCCTCGTAGGCTTCGCGCAACCGGTGCCGAACGGGCGTCTCCACCCTCTCGAGTCCCTGGGGAAAGACCTCTTCGAGGACTCTCGGCACCAGGAAAGGCCCGGAGACCTCGATCAGAGAAAGCCATTCGGTTTGACGAATCACGGCGGCCATGGATCAGTCCCTCCTCGCCATGGATTCGGGTACCAGGAAGACCACACTGACCGGGAAGGTATGGACACGGGGATCGGCATAGCGTCGAGCCACCGTCTCGACCTCCCGTTCTTTCTCTTCCGGGATGCGCTCGAGACGTCGCCGCAATCCCTCCAAGTCACGCTGATACTGCCGCTTCTCTTCTTCCGGCCAGAGTGTGAGCTGAACAGGCTTTTCGTGCTCCGCCAGTTCCTTCTCGATGGCATCGGCCAGTTCGTTCAGGACGGAACGGACGTCTCGGATGTCCTGCTCCTTGCGCCGCTCCAATGTGTTGGTGAGGTACTGGAGTCGGTCTCGAGAGCGGGCTTCTATGGCGGAGACCAGGCTCGACTCGTGTCTCTGGAAACGGTCGGCGAGGATGGCGAAGAGGCGATCGTTCCGTCGTACCGAATCCAGCGGTCGGGCTTCGTCCACCAGACGCTGGAGTACTGTGACGCGCACCTCACGGGTGAAACGGTCGTGGCGCAAGAGGCCTCCGGCGAGTGTGAGCTCTTCGTGCAGCCGGTGCTGATCGCCGCCGGTGATCACGAGACGAAACCAGACCACGGCCATGGGTGCCTCGAGTCGACCGTCCGGCAGAGTGGCGATCGTCACACGATGAAGGCGCTTGACGTCCTCACGTGCCCAGATCTCCGCGCGCAAGAGGCGAAGACACATCTGAACCAACGGGTGATCGAGATGGACCAGGACGACGTCGTCACGGCCATCCGCCACCTCGTGGTCGAAGGTGATGGGACGTCGCTCGCCCGTGTGGGGGTGCCGCAAACCTTCCGTACACCTGGCCCAGGACCCCTGCAGCGAGGGCATGTGGAATACGGTGCCGTCGGGAGCGTCGGGCAGTTTCGCGGGTGTGAGCGGTGGCTGCCCTCCGAGCTCCAGGCCCACCCGGACCGCCCTGAGGATTCGCTCGGGAGTGAGACACAGCGCCTCGCGCGTCTCCAGCAAGCGCTCGTGCAGCCGTGAGATGCGTTCACGGAGCTTGCGTTCTGCGGAAACCAGTCGTCTCGCCGACTGGACACGGGTCTCGACCGAGCGAGTGTCGAGATCCTTCCGCCTGCCGAGCATGGCCTCCTCTATCTGTCTTGCGATCACGGGACCGACGCTACCCAAGTCTTCACGGATGGCGTCGACCTTCAACGCGGCCCGCATCAAGAATTCGGTATCGCCTTCGAGATCGTCGGCTTTCGTGCCTTCGACACCGATCTGGCGTTCGTACGCCTTGCCGACCGGATGCCAGATCAGGATTTCTCGTTCCCGCTGACCATGTCGGTCGATCCGACCGTTGCGCTGCTCCATGACGTTCGGGTTCCAGGGGATCTCGACATGGATGAGTTTGTTGCAGTGGTTCTGCAGGTCTATACCCTCCGAAGCCGCGTCCGTGGCCAAGAGGATACGTACCGGGGAAACGGACGGGTGGGCCTGGAAGGCTGCCTTCACTCTCTCGCGTTCGTCGGAATCCATCCCGCCGTGCAGGATCATCAACCGTTCACCACCATATCCGTGAGTGGTGAGTATCTGGTGCAACCAGCGGTGGGTATCCAGGTACTCCGTGAAGAGGATCACCCTCTGGTCGTTCCATTCTCCGTCCTCGATGAGATGGGTCTCGATCCACTCGAGAATCGCCCTGGCCTTGGCATCCACTCGTTCCGCGTTGCGCTCGGCCCACGAGCGCATGGCGTCGAGCAGCCGCCGCTCATCGGTCGTGAGCGGCGGTACCATGCGACTCGACGCTTCCACTGCCTCGTCCAGCGCCCGTTCCTTCGATTCGTCGTCGGCGTATTCCTCTTCCGTGCGGACGATGGCCCTGCGCAGTATCCGCTCCTCGAAACGTCCGGGCTTGCCTCTCGAGTCATGGACACCTCGTTCCAGACTCTCCATGTACTTCACGAGGGTGCGGCGGAAGGCGGCCGGTGAAGAGAAGAGACGCTTCTTCAGAAGCTTCAGCACGAACTCGGTGCCGAAGAGGTGTCTGGTTCCACGTAGGCGCGCGATACGACTCTCGGTGTATCGCTGGAGCATCCAATGGATCTCTCGTTCCTCGTCCGTGTAATGGATCTCCAGCGGCATCAGTCGACGCGTGGGATAGATGGGATCGCCGTTCGCGTCGACCAGGTCGGTCTTCAGACGACGGACCATGACTCTGTCCAGTTGCCTACGGTCCGGCATCACCGTCCGTGCGAAGCGACGGTCGTCCAGCAGTTCCAGCAGCGCCGTGAAGGATTCTTGATATCCGTTGTGAGGAGTGGCGCTGAGAAAGAGTTTGTGTTCGAAGTGAGGGGCGATGGTACGAATGAAACGCGTGCGCTGGCTCTCCAGTGCATAGCGAGTCGCGGCGGCTGGAGCGACGTTGTGTGCCTCGTCCACGACCAGTATGTCGAAACGCCTTGGATATGTCGGATGGAGGGGGAGTGCGTCCTTCATCGCACGCAAAGGTTCACCGGACTTTGCCCAGTCGATGGAGGTGATGAGACGAGGATAGGAGGTCCAGGGATTCGCATGGATGCCTCGCGTGCGACGGAGCCACTTGAGGTAGTTCGTATCCACGATGCGGAAGTCCAGACCGAACTTGTCCCGCATCTCCTCCTGCCACTTGACCTGCAGGGAGGCCGGGCAAACGATCAGGACGGTTCGCGCGCGGTGCCTCAGTAGGAGTTCTCGGATCACGAGACCGGCTTCGATGGTCTTGCCCAGTCCCACGTCGTCCGCTATCAGGAGACTGGTTCGCGCCATGTCGATGGCTCTCACCAGAGGATCCAACTGATAGTCCTCGATGGTGATCCCACTTCGAAACGGAGCCTGCAGGAGGGCGCGATCGGCGTGAGTCACGGCTCCCCATCGAACGGCATCCAAGAAGGCCTCGAGGCGTTCCACGTCGTCGAGGCCCGAGAGGTCGGGAAGACCGGCGCGCTCCAAGACTCGCGCGCCGGGTTCGAGTTCCCACACGACCTCGATGTCCTCACCCAGCGAATCGTCTTCCAACGAGGAGAGACTCACGACGTGTTGGGCGATGAAGGAGGTTCCACAGTCCTCCCCGAGAGCGCCACCGTTCACTTCGGTGACACTCCAGAGGCGTCGGCGAACCTCGACCATCTGTCCAGGCTCCGGAATCACGGTCACCATTTTCTGGACCGAAGCCTCGCGTGCCGTCGGCATGTCTCTACTCTCCATCCGTTCGCATCCCACGTCGTTTGGTGAATCGTTTTCTGCGCTCTTCCACGGCTCTCACGATCCGTTCCACCACATCGTCTGGCGGCTCGTGCTCCCATACGCGGATGACCAACCAGCCATTCTCTCGTAGCCTTCTGTCCGTGTCGGCATCACGCGCCCGGTTGGTCTTGATCTTCTCCCGCCAGAAATCGGCGTTCGCCTTGGGCCAAGTGCCGTGTACTGGACACCCATGCCAGAAACATCCATCTACGAAGACGGCGACCTTGATTCCAGGGAACACGATGTCTCCTCTACGCCGCGGTTTGGTCAGGACCGGATAGTCGACTCGGTATCTCAGTCCCTTGGCGAAGAGACGCTTTCTGATCTCTTTTTCCGGTGGGGTATCCCTCTGTCCCGTCGCCGACATGCGGCGACTCACTGCCGCCGAAGAAGGGAGAGGTGGCGTGTCATTCCTCGTTTTCTTTCCTGTCGTATCCCGCTTCACATCGCCCCTCCCACTCGAATCGCTTCACGTCGATCACGTGTCGAATGGCGTCCTCGCGCGATCGACGTTTTCGGCTTCACTCCGCACTGGTCGATGTGCCGAATGATGCTTTTCGCTATGGCACGCCCCAGATCGACGGGCACGGCGTTTCCAATCAGGCGTCCCACGGTTTTGAAGCAGACTTCCTCACCGGGAGGGACGAACTTGTAGCTCCTCGGGAAACCCTGCAATATCGCAGCCTCACGTAGCGAGATCGCCCGATCCTGCTCTGGATGTCCGAAGCGCCCGTTGCCGAACCCGTAACATTGAGTGGTGATCGTCGGCGCTGGTTTGTCCCACTCCATTCGTCCGTACACGCTGGGGTAGGTGCGTCCGGTATCGAGCCTGTGGCACTTGGCCACGAGATGGCGAGGCCAGTCTCGCCACGTACCCCCAGGTTTTGAGGCTCTGATGCGTGCGAGGTTCTTCTCGGAGAGTTTCGAAGCGACGTGCAGTTTGTCTCTCGGATCCGATTCTCCCGCCTTGATGGGTGGCAATTGCCCGATGGCCTGCCTGACGGTCTTGTATCCTTTCTCATCAAGGATTGGATCGATCAGTTTGATCGGGCCATGTAGAGATGCGAGCAGAACCAAGCGTTTTCGGGACTGAGGGACGCCGTATGCTGCGCAGTCGATCACGTCGTGCCATACTTCGTAACCCAACTCCAAGAGGGTCTTCACGAAGTCGTCGAAGACCTCGTGTCTCCTTATTGCGGGAACGTTCTCCATGGTGACGATGTCGGGCATCACCCCCGCGGCAATTCGCGCGAATTCATACAGCAGCCTCCATTTGTGGTCGGCTTTGGTGTCATACCGCTGGCTGTAGGTCGAAAACGGCTGACAAGGCGCACATCCGGCCAGAACCCAAATGGTGCCCGATGTGAAGAGTTTCGCGACATCCGACGTCTCCATGTTGGAGATGTCTCGTTGAATGAACGTCGCATCGTTGTTCGCCGAATAGGGGTAACGGCACGCGGGGTCGAGGTCTATGCCCGCGTTGACACGAAGCCCTTCTTGGACGAAACCGTGCGTTAAACCTCCGGCACCGCAGAACAATTCTACGCAACGTACTATCAAGATGGTCTCCTCTCGAACGCTTGTTGAGCGCACCAAAGAAGAGATAGTTTTGTCATGTCGACTTGTGCATCGTTCATGTGGGTCATTATTGTCAAATTTTGAGCTAGTGTCATGGTGCGGTTCGCTGATTCACAATGTAATTATAGTATCGATCAAGCTGCCGGACTTCAAGACTCTGGCTGTTCGGGGGGGGGCGGTTACAGGATCTAGACTGCCGATATGCTTTTCCGTGAGTACATCCAATTTGTTTAGCCCTCAATGTCTGAGGGCGGGATTGGTGGAGACAGGAAAGTTCTTGCCGTCCGGACTGCGCTTCGTCTACATACGTGGGGCACGTTTCCATGTATTTTCTATTGTTGAGGAGGTGTTATGGCTGCCAAGAAGGTTTTGATGCTCGTGGGTGATTTTGTGGAAGACTACGAGGTCATGGTTCCGTTTCAGATGCTGCTCATGGTGGGGCACGAGGTCCACGCCGTCTGTCCCGGGAAAAAGGCGGGCGAGCAGGTGCGCACGGCGGTGCACGACTTCGAGGGGGATCAGACCTACACGGAAAAGCCCGGGCACAACTTTACGCTCACCGCGACGTTCGACGAAGTGCGCCCGGAAGACTATGACGGCTTGGTGATCCCTGGCGGTCGGGCCCCGGAGTACATCCGCCTCAATCCGCGGGTTTTGGAGATCGTGCGTCACTTTGCTGCTGCCAAGAAACCAGTGGCCTCCATTTGCCACGGCCAGCAGGTGCTCGTGGCCGCGGGGGTGGTGCAGGGCTGCCAGTGCACGGCCTATCCCGCGGTCCGTCCGGACCTGGAGGCTGCAGGCGCCACGTGGGCGGAGGTCAACGAAACCTTCACCAATGCGGTGGTGGATGGGTGGCTGGTGACGGCTCCCGCGTGGCCGGCCCATCCGCAATGGATGCGGGCCTTTGTGGAACTTTTGGGGACCCGTATCGAGGCGTAGGGATTCAACCGGGGGGGGGCGGCTGCCCCCCTTTTTATTCGCTTTCTTGGGCCTTGAGGGCAGCGCGGTCGGGAGCACCGTCCTCAGCGCGTGGGATGGCCTCCACGAAGACCACCGAGCGCAATACCGCCACTGGCCCGATTTCTTTGCGCACATGTTGGCGGAGCAGGCGGATGATCTCGCCGGGATCCTCCAGGGCGGCGAATTCCGGCGTGAGGACCACGAAGGCCTTGGCCACCTCGCCTTTGATGCGGTCCGGCACGCCGATGACCGCAGCCGCGGCCACCGCCTTGTGGGTTGTAAGCGCGAGCTCGATCTCGGCGCAGCTTAAGCGGTGGCCGGCGATATTGAGCACCGCGTCCGCCCGTCCTTGGATGTGGATGAGGCCGTCTTCGTCGCGCACGGCCAGATCGCCGGTATCAAATTGTCCATTCTGCCAGGCGGACGGGGCTTCGCCGGCCTCGTGGACGCACTCCAGGGGCATGGACGGCCAGGGCTGGGTGATGACGAGCCGCCCCACGACGCCGCTGGGTACGCTCGCCCCGTGGGCATCGACGATGTCTGCGCTGATGCCGGGAAGGGGGCGATGCACGGAGCCGGGCTTGAGGACCGACACCGGGAAGGGGGAGATCATACAGCACCCGGTCTCGGTCTGCCACCAGGTGTCCAGCAGCGGGCAGCGGGAGTGGCCGACGTTTTTGTAGAGCCACAGCCATGCCTCCCCCCCCAGTGCCTCGCCGGCCGAGGCCAGCAGCCGCAGCGTGGAGAGGTCGTGCATGGCCGGGTACTGGTCGCCGTAGCGCATGAGCATGCGGATGATGGTGGGCGCGGTGTAGAGGATGGTGATCCCGTAGCGGTCCACGATGTCCCACATGCGGTCTGCCTGGGGATAGAGGGGGTGCCCCTCGTACATGACCGTGGTGGTACCGGCGAGCATGGGGCCATAGAGCACGTAGCTGTGTCCGGTGATCCAGGCCATGTCGCTGGTGCACCAAAAGATGTCCGTGGGCTTGATGTCGAAGAGCCACAAGAGCGTGCGCGCCAAGGCCACCATGTAGCCCGCGTGCCCGTGGACCACGGCCTTGCGCCGGCCGCCGTCTTCCGAGGTGGTGAGGATGAACAGCGGATCGTCGTGGAGCATGACTTCGGTGGCGGCTTCCCAGCGCTCCCGGCGCACCACGGCGTCGTAGTCGAGGTCGCGGGACTCGTTCATGGGGGTGTCCAGGCCTGCCCGGCGCACCACGATGGCCCCTTCCACGAAATCGCATCCGGTTTCCAAGGCTTCGTCCACCATGCTCTTGAGTGCAACGAGGCGTCCGCCCCGGTAGAACCCGTCGGCGGTGATGACGAGGCGCGGCCGCAGTTCCTGGATGCGGCTGCGCAGGGCCTTGGCGGAAAACCCCGGAAATACGGCGCAGTGTACCGCGCCGATCTTGGCCGTGGCGAGCATGGCAAAGGCGGTTTGGGGAAGCAGCGGCAGGAAGAGCAGCACGCGGTCCCCCTTGCCGATCCCCAGGGAGCGCAGGGCATTGGCCAGCTTGTTCACCTCGCGATACACCTCGTAATAGGTGTATTTGCGGGTGTCCCCGGCTTCGCCTTCCCAAATGAGGGCGAGTTTGTTCTTCACCCCGGTGGCGATGTGCCGGTCCAGGCAGTTGTGGACGATATTGGTCTGCGCCCCGACAAACCAGCGGGGGGAGGACGGAGCGGTCGTATCGAGGATAGTGTCCCATTTGCGGAACCACTCCAGCTCTTGGGCCGCCTCTTCCCAGTACGCCAATGGGTCTTGGGCCGCGGCGGCGTGGGCCCGGGAGAGCTGGTGGGGGTTGACGTTGGCTTCGATGACGAGCTGCGGGAGAGGTCGAAAAACCCGTTCAGCATTGGAGGGGACGATCATAGGAAGCTCCTGCCATTGGCCATAGCTGGCTAAAATTGAAGAATCTTTTTGAGCTCGCCCACCCGGCGGCGGCTCACGGGAAGCTCGATGCGTTTGCGGCCTGCGGTGCGCAGGAGAAAATTGCCGCCGGGCATGGAGGCGATTTCGGTCACCATGTCGAGGTTGACGAGGTATTTGCGGTGCACCCGGCAAAAGCCATGGGGGCCCAGGCGCGCTTCGAGATTTTTGAGGCGGTAGGAGGTGAGGTAGCGCTCCGTGGCCGTGTGCACGAAACTATAGTCCTCCGACGCCTCCACATAGACGATCTGCGTATATGGGATGAGGATGTGGCGGCCGTCTTGGTTGACCGGCAGTTTTTCGATCTCCGGGGGCCGGACTTGGGCCGGGTCCCAGGCCTGGCGCAGGGCGTTGACCAAAAGGTCTTCTTCGTCCTCGGCGAGGGCGAGCTGTACGGTCTCCTCGCCGGTGCCCCGCGCTGGCCGGCCCGGTGGCATGGCCGGGGCCACGGTGGGGGGGATGGGGGCCAGGGCGCGCAGCCGCTCTACGGTGCGGGCAAAGCGGGAAGTCGTCACCGGCCGCAAGAGATAGTCCACGGCCCCCAGCTCAAAGGCCTCGAAGGCATGCTCTTCACTTTCCGCGAGAAAGACCACCGCAGGAGGCCGGCCGCTCAAATGCCGCGCCAAGTCCATGCCGCTTACCCCATGGGGGAGATCCATGCCCAAAAAGAGGACGTCGTAAGGCACGTACGCGAGCAGTCCCATGGCCTCGAAGGAGGTCACGGCCTCGCCCAGGACGAGGACCTCTTTCACCGGGTCGAGGAGTTCCCGGAGGTGGCCGCGCAATTGGGCATCGGGATGGACGATGAGGGCTTTGAGATGGCTCATGGCGTCGGGAAAGATTGGGGGATGCAGGAGAGCTGTATGGTATCCGCAATGGCCGACGCCTTCAAGGGGGTCGTGCATGGACAACCAGACAGGGATGCTTTAGAAATGCCTCTCACGTTTTCGGGGGAGGAACAAAGCCCGCTCATGGCACGTCAAGAAAATATCCGCAACTTCAGTATCATCGCGCACATCGATCACGGCAAGTCCACACTGGCGGACCGCATTCTGGAGCTCACTCGGCTCATCAATGAGCGCCAGAAGAAGGACCAATACCTGGACCGTATGGAGCTGGAGCAGGAGCGCGGCATTACCATCAAGGCCCAGACTGTACGCATCCCCTACACCGCCCGGGACGGTCGCATCTACATACTGAATCTCATCGACACCCCCGGACATGTAGACTTTTCCTACGAAGTCTCCCGAAGTCTGGCGGCCTGCGATGGGGCGCTCCTGGTGGTGGACGCCTCCCAAGGGGTGGAGGCCCAGACCTTGGCCAACGTGTACCTGGCCTTGGACCATGACCTCGAGGTCATTCCCGTGCTCAACAAGATCGATCTGCCCAGCGCCGAGCCCGACCGGGTGGCGGCGGAGATCGAAGAGGTCATCGGCCTGGACTGCACGGACATCCTCAAGGTTTCCGCCAAGACCGGCGAGGGGGTGGACGCCCTCTTGGAGCGCATCATCGCCCAGGTGCCGCCGCCCAGCGGGGATACGGACGCCCCATTGCGGGCCCTCATCTTCGATTCGTGGTATGACTCCTACCAGGGCGTGGTGGTGCTCTTTCGCGTGCTCGACGGCCGTATCTCCCTGGGGCAGCGCATCCGCATGTGGTCCACGGGCAAGGAGTTCGAGGTCACCAAGCTGGGCGTGTTCTCGCCCGAGGCCGTGGACATCGCCTCCTTGGCCGCCGGTGAGGTGGGCTTTTTGTGCGCCTCCATCAAGGCCCTGCGGGATGCGCCGGTGGGGGACACCATCATCGATCCAGCCCGGCCCGCGGACAAGCCCTTTCCTGGATTCAAGGCGGTCAAGCCCATGGTTTTCTGCGGTCTGTACCCCGTGGAGCCCGCGGAGTACGACACCTTGAAATCCGCCCTGGAGAAGCTCCAGCTCAACGACGCGGCCCTGACTTTCGAGCCCGAGACTTCGCAGGCCCTGGGCTTCGGCTTCCGCTGCGGGTTTTTGGGGCTGCTCCACATGGACGTGATCCAGGAGCGTCTGGAGCGGGAATTCCAGGCCAAGCTCATCGCCACCGCCCCGTCGGTGATCTACCGCGTGACCCGCACGGACGGCACGGTGCTCGACATCGACAATCCGAGCAAACTCCCCCCGCAGGAGAAGATCGCCTCCATTGCCGAGCCGTATGTGCGCATGGAGATCCATGTGCCGGGAGAGTTCGTGGGCAACGTCATGGGGCTGTGCGAAGAAAAGCGCGGCATCCAGAAGGACATGCGCTACCTGACCTCCACCCGCGTGGTGCTCACGTACGAGATCCCCTTTGCGGAAATCGTCTATGACTTCTTCGACCGCCTCAAGTCCGTGACCCGGGGCTTTGCCTCCTTGGACTACGAGTTCTTGGACTTCCGGCCTTCGGACCTGGTGAAGCTCGACATCCTCATCAATGGGGAGCCGGTGGACGCCATGTCCGTCATCGTGCACCGGCAGGCCGCGCCCTACCGAGGCCGGGCCCTCGCCCTCAAGCTCAAGCGGGTCATCCACCGGCAGCTCTTCGAGATCGTCATTCAGGCGGCCATCGGCGCCAAGATCATCGCCCGCGAGCGGGTGGCGCCCTTGCGCAAGGACGTCACCGCCAAATGCTATGGCGGTGACATCACCCGCAAGCGCAAGCTCCTGGAAAAGCAAAAAGAAGGCAAAAAGCGCATGAAGCGCATGGGCAGCGTGGAGATCCCCCAGGAGGCCTTTTTGGCCGCCCTGCAACCCGGGAACGAGTAAGCTGCCGCTCTCTTCATCTTCTCAAATCGGGATGTACCATGAACCCTCGTTGGCAAACCTTGCTCAAAGAATACGTCGAGGCATTGCTCATTGCTCTGTTCCTCGCCTTCGTGATCCGCTCGTTCGTTGTGCAGGCCTTCAAGATCCCTTCGGGATCCATGCTCCAGACCCTGCAGATCGGTGATCATCTCTTGGTCAATAAATTCCTCTACGGCATCAAGATCCCTTTTACCCATGTCTTCATCACCCAGTTCGACGGTCCCAAGCACGGGGATATCGTCGTCTTCGAATTTCCCCAGGATCCGTCCAAGGACTTCATCAAGCGGGTGATCGGCGTCCCGGGCGACGTCATCGAGGTGCGGGAAAAGCAGGTATACCGCAACGGCGAGCTGCTCCAGGAGCCCTACGTGCAGCACACCGACCCCCGGACCAATGTCCCCAAGCGCGATAACTTCGGCCCCGTGACCGTGCCGGAGGGCAAGTATTTCGTCATGGGGGACAACCGCGACGAATCCTACGACTCCCGCTTCTGGGGCTTCGTGGACCGCGGCGCCATCGAGGGTAAGGCCTGGATCCTCTACTGGTCCTGGGAGAGCCTGACGTCCATCCGCTGGGAGCGCATCGGCCGTTTGGTGGAGTGAGCGCGTGATCGCCCAGGTGGCCACGGCAGCGCTGGTGGGCATCGAGGCCCATACGGTGCAGGTGGAGGTGGATTTTTCCCGCTCCGGGATGCCGTCCTTCACCTTGGTGGGCCTGGCCGAAGGCGCGGTGCGCGAGGCCAAGGAGCGGGTGTTCGCCGCCTTGCGCAACTCCGGGTTCCGTCTGCCGCCGGCGCGCATCACCGTGAACATGGCCCCGGCGGCCCTGCGCAAGGATGGCTCCGCCTACGATCTTCCCCTGGCCCTGGCCCTGGTGGCCGGGGCGGAAATACTGCCGCACGCATCCCTTGCGGGGGTGTGGTGCGCCGGTGAGCTCTCCCTGGACGGGACCCTCAAGCCGGTGCCCGGGATTTTGCCTCTCGCCCTGCGAGCACGCCGGGAAGGGGCGCGCGTCCTGATCGTGCCGCAGGAAAGCGCCGCCGAGGCCGCGGTGGCGCAGGACATCCCGGTCTTTGGCTGCAGCTCTCTGGCCGAGGTGGTGGGGTTTCTCACCGGAGAACGCACGCAAGCGCCGCAATCTGCGGACATCGCCTCCTTGTGGGAGACCGGCCGGTCGTTTCCCGTGGACTTTGCCGAGGTCAAAGGTCAGGACCACGCCAAGCGGGCGGTGGTGGTGGCCTGCGCGGGCACTCACAATCTCCTTTTTCTCGGGCCGCCGGGCAGCGGCAAGACCATGCTCGCCCAGCGCATCCCATCGGTGCTGCCGCCGCTCACCTTTGACGAGGCCCTGGAGGTGACGGCCGTCTACTCCGTGGCCGGTCGGCTGGAGCCGGGGCAAGCCCTGGTGGTGCATCGGCCCTTCCGCGCCCCGCACCACACCGTCTCCGACGCCGGGCTCATCGGCGGCGGCCAGATCCCCCGGCCGGGGGAGGTCTCCTTGGCGCACCGGGGCGTGCTCTTCCTCGACGAGCTGCCGGAATTCAAAAAGCATGTGCTCGAGGTGCTGCGCCAGCCCTTGGAGGATGGCCGGGTGACCATCTCCCGGGCCGCCTTGGCCGTGGAGTTTCCTGCGGACGTCATGCTCGTGGCGGCCATGAATCCGTGTCCGTGCGGCTACTTGGGGGACCCGCGCCATGCGTGCACGTGCACGCCGCTGCAGGTGCAGCGTTACCGCAGCCGTCTTTCCGGCCCGCTGCTCGACCGTATCGATCTGCATGTGGAGGTGCCGGCGGTGCCGTACGGGGATTTGGCAGGCCAAGGCCAGGGGCTGGATTCGGCCACCATGCGTGCCCAGATCGCCGCGGCCCGGGCCATCCAGGCCGAGCGCTACGCAGGGCTCCCCCTGCTCTCCAATGCCGATCTCTCGGGCCAGTGGCTGGAGCGCTTCTGCGCCCTGGGCGCGGCCGAACACCGTTTCCTGGAGGCGGCGGTGGCGCGCCTTGGGCTCTCCGCCCGGGCCTATACCCGGGTGCTGCGCATCGCCCGCACCATCGCCGACCTTGCCGGAGCCGAGCGCGTCGCCGTGCCGCACCTGGCCGAGGCCATCAACCTACGTAGCCTGGATCGGGCCGCCTAGGCGGTGGCGCGGCCTTGTCAACACCCCCGAAATCTTCCCACAAGGCCGTGCAATTCCTGGGCAAGCCCCGCCAGTTGTTCCGCTGCTGCCAGGGTTTGGCGGCTGGCATCCAGCGCCTGCACCAAGGCCGTGCTCGCCGCAGCCATCTCCCCGGTAATGGTGGAGGAGGCAATTTTGCTTTTCTCGGCAAGGCCGCCGATCTCACGCACCTCCCCTGAGGAGGCGGCGATGTTGGCCGCCATTTCGCGCATGGCCAGCGATTGCTCCTCGATGGCCGAGGCGATGTTTTCCACGATGTCTCCCACCTGCTGGAAGACCCCGGCAAAGCGCTCCACGGCGGTGTTGACGGCGTCAGTCGTCTTCTGGATGCCCTCGATGCGGTTATGAATCTGATCCGTGGCTTTGGCCGTTTGGTTGGCGAGTTCCTTGATTTCTCCTGCCACCACGGCAAAGCCCCGTCCTGCCTCTCCTGCCCGGGCCGCCTCGATAGTGGCGTTGAGGGCGAGTAAATTGGTCTGGGACGAGATGGCGGCAATGGATTGACTGACCTCGCCGATTTCCCGTGCAGCGGCCACGAGCCCGTCGAGGATCTTCTGCACCTCGCCGATCTGCGTGCCCGCTTGTTTGCTGATGCTCCGCGCCTGTCCTGTCTGCCCGGTAATCTCTTGGATGGTGGCGCTCATCTGCTCCGTGGCTGCAGCCACCGCCGCCAAGGTGGAGGTGGCCGTGACGATGCGCTCGGCTACCGCTGCCGTGTCGGCGTGCATTTGTTCCGATGCAGCGGCCACGGTATCGGCGCGCGCTGAGGTCTCTTCCATGGTGATCTCCATCTGCCGGGCGCGCTCTTTGGTGTCTTTAGCGTTGGTATCGAGCTGCGACGAGACGGCACCGATGCTCTGGACCAGGGATGCGATGGAGCCCACAAAGACGTTGAAGTTGCGCGCAAGCCGCCCCAGCTCGTCATGGCCTTCGGGCAGGCGGGCCGTAAGATCCGCTTCTCCCTGGGCGATGTCTTCCATGGCGGCGCCCACCTGGCGGAGGCGGCGTACGATGCCCACGATGAAATAGACGGCAAGGATGAGTGTCACAGCGGTGACCGCCACGACCAGGGCGATGGACTTCCAGAAGGATCGCACAGCCTCGTCGTGAATGGCGGCAAGGCGTTTTTCGAGCAGATTGATTTCGCTGCGGAGAATCTCGGCGAGATCCTCGATTTTCTTCGAGATGGCCTCGAAGTAGCTGGTGGGCGAGATACCAAAACCGCCGCTTTGGGCGCGCTGGATGATGGCGCTTAAGGCCTGTTCGGTCTGCTGCCAATGGGGCTGATTGGGAAATTCCTGGAGTTTTTTGCGGTTTTCCGCGCTGAGGACCAGTGCCGGCGAAGTGAGGCTGGCCTCGGCTTCGCCCTTGACCTGCATCAGAAGGGTCAATTCGTCCAAAGACAAGGGCTGATCTGCCTCCAGAATACCTCCTCCCAGCGCCCGCAGCTGTCCGAATTTTTCTTTACCGTAATCCATGAGCAGAACTCCGCCCAGGACCTTGCCCAATCCACTGCTGGTGCGGGCATTGACCACCGCTCCCTGGAGCCTGAGGAGCTCGGTGATAAAGCCGGAATAGGCGGCCATGATGCGTTCGCGGAGGTTAGGATCGCGAGTGGACAACGTGCTGCGCACCTCCTGGATGCGGGATTTGAGCGCGCGCACCCCATCGAGGGAGAAGGCGCCGAGCGCCGCTTGCCCGAGGCGCTTTTCGAACTCCACCCAGGCAGCGTCGGCGGCTGCCCGGACGTTTTGGACTTCGTGCATGTCTAAAGCCCCGGATAGCCATAGTGTGGTGGTGCCGCGCTCTTTTTGGAGGCGGTCGATGAGGGTGGAGGCGGCGGCGAACAGGGGGATGTTGCCTTGCATCTCGGCGACGATGGCATGTTCGACCAAGAGGTCGCGCACGGTGAGCCCTTCCGCCACCAGGAAGGCTGTCAGCGGGATGATTGTGATGAGGATGATGCGCTGCAGGATGGAAAGATGCATGGTGTACCTCTGACGTTTATGGTAATGCCAAATGCCTAGATCTCGACGTCCAGGCTGCCGTTTCGGATATCCAGGGCCGCACGGGTGAGGCGATGCAGCGGCCGCAGTACCGTGCGGGATATGGTGATATGGATGACCCCGTACACCAGGGCAAGGAGTGCTAGGCCGACAATCCATGCCAGAGAGCCGGCGCGCCGCATCAATGCGGTCAATTCTTGGGTATCCTGGGCGATGGCGAGGACCCCGATCTGCTTTTTGGAAAAGTCGTGCAGGGGGAAGGCCAGGAGCACGCGATTCGTGCTTGCACGCAAGGTGCGTCCTCCCGAGGCTTGCATGAGCCAGTCTGGGTCCATGGCCGCGACGGTGGCACTGTCGGCCGGGGCGCGAATTTGAACGAAACCGCCCAGGTGTGGGTATTTGCTGGTGTCTTGAAGCTGGATGGCGATGGGTAGCAGATTGTCGTTCATGAACAGAGCGAGGTCCACACCGAGGCGGTGCGCGGCTTCGTCGAGGATGGTACCGAGTTCCACCAGGACCTCGACGCTGCCGAGGTGCGTGCCGTCGGCGGCGGTAATGGGCAGGACGCTGCGCAGGTCGAAGCCGCCCACCCCCACTTCAACACCGCTTTGCGGCTGGCGTTCGGCATTGGCGCGGACCACGGTCTGGCGGAAGGAGCTGATGTCGTCGGAGATGTCCAGGTCTTTGCCGCCACGCTGAAAATTGACGCTGCGCCACAACCGCACCAGGCTGCGGTTGCTTGGAAGATGGAAATGAAGCTTGAGTTTGTTTCCCGTGGTCTTCTCGTATCCGGCAAGGAGAGGTTTGAGGGCCGTGCGTAGCATCTGCCGCGCCTCCTGCGCCTTGGGGTCGTCTTCGGCATTGATGTTGCCCGAAAGGGCGATGCGGTACGCGGCCTCCACCTCGGGCAAGCGGAGGAACAAGGCGGCGACGTCGCGCGCCTCGGTGATGCTGTGCTCCATGAGCAGGCGGATCGTGGTTTCGTAGTTGTGGGCCAGGCGCTCCAAAAGGTGCCGTTGGATATCCTGGGCGATGAAATAACCCAAGGCAAGGACGAGAAGGGCGGCAGCCGTCAACACCGCACCAAGGGGAAGGAAGATCTTGGGGGCAAGGCGCATGGCGTCCTCCGGGAAACGAAGATGGTCGATTCCGGATACACGCTTGACGCCATGGGATCAAGGTGGAGTGGCGCGAAAAAGCCCTTGCGCTTCAAAGCACATGGCTTGCGCCGTCCAAGCCGGCGATGGCCGGATGCCGCTGGCCTGTTTTGTGCTTTTTGGAACGATCCCCGGGGCAGCCGTATGGCCGCCCAGGGTTTAGGCGAGGATTTCGGCGACTGGGGTAAGGGGCAGGCCGAAGGCCTCCGCCACTCCAGGATGGGTGATGTGCCCGGCCACCATGTTGAGGCCCGCGGCCAGCCCGGAGTCCTCCTGGCAGGCCCGCTTCCAGCCCTTGCCGGCGATGGCCAATACGTACGGCAGGGTGGCGTTGGTGAGTGCCATGGTGGAGGTGATGGGCACGGCCCCAGGCATGTTGGCCACGCAGTAGTGGATGATGCCGTCCACCTCGAAGATGGGGTCCGCGTGGGTGGTGGGGTGCGAGGTCTCGAAACAGCCGCCCTGGTCGATGGCCACGTCCACGAGCACGCACCCGGGCTTGAGGTCGCGCAGCATCTCCCGGGTGATGAGCTTGGGCGCCTTGGCCCCGGCCACGAGCACGGCGCCGATGATGGCGTCGGCCTCGCATGCCAGATCCCGGATCGCTGCCGGAGAGCTTGCCAGGGGGGTGACGTTTTTGGGCATGACCTCCGAAAGGTACCGGAGACGATCCATGTTGGTGTCCAAAAGGAGCACTCGGGCTCCGAGACCCGCGGCCATGAAGGCGGCGTTGGTGCCTACGATGCCGCCGCCGATGATGAGCACCGTAGCTGGGGCCACGCCGGTCACCCCGCCAAGCAAGATGCCGCGGCCGCCGTGGGTGCGCTCGTTGTATTTGGCCGCCTCCTGCACCGCCATGCGGCCGGCCACTTCGCTCATGGGGGTGAGCAGCGGCAGCCCGCCGTCCTTGCCGCGCACGGTCTCGTACGCCAGGGCCACGCAGCCGCTTGTGCGGATGGCTGCAGTCAGGCCGGCGTCGGCGGCGAAGTGGAAGTAGGTGAAGACCGTGTGGTGGGACTGGATGAGATCGTATTCCGATGGCTGCGGTTCCTTGACGTGGAGGATGAGCTCGGCCTCGGCGAAGACGTCTTGGGGGCGCTCCAGGATGCGGGCGCCTGCGGCTGTGTAGGCCGCGTCGTCAAACCCGCTGCCCACGCCTGCGCTTGTCTCCACCACCACCGTATGCCCCCGGGCCACGGCCATCTCCACTCCCGCAGGGGTCATGCTGACGCGGTTTTCCTGCACTTTGATCTCTTTGAGTACACCAATGATCATGGAGGGTCTCCTTGGTTGGAATATAGGGAAAAATTTTGGTGCCGTAAAAAGGCGTCGGGTTCAAGCAGGATGTGGGCGCAGGCTCCGGTTTTGCCCCTTGCCTTTTATCGCTCCGTGTCTAAAGCGCCCTTCTGACGCCCATCGTGGGTCGCGCCAAGGAGGAAGGACAATGCGCCCGTATCTCATGACCGTTGGTCTTTTGTGTTTGAGCAATGTGTTCATGACGTTTGCCTGGTATGGCCATTTGCGGAACCTTTCCGGTACGCCCTGGTTCATCGCCGCCTTGGTGAGCTGGGGGATCGCCCTCTTGGAGTATCTGCTCCAGGTGCCGGCCAACCGCATCGGCCACGAGGTCATGAATGTGGGACAGCTCAAGATTCTGCAGGAATGCATTGCCCTGTCGGTCTTCATCCCCTTCTCGATCCTCTATCTCAAGGAGAAGCCGAGCATGGACTATGTGTGGGCAGGGCTGTGCATCCTTGGGGCCGCCTTTTTCGTCTTTCGCAAGAAGATGTTTGGAGCCTGATGATGACGCTGTGGAATCGTTTGCGGCTGCCGCCCTTGGCGCAGCTTGCGCTTTTGGTGGTGACCTTTGCTGCGGCGGCGTTTTTGTCCTTGGAAGTGTGGATGCAGGCCGTGCGCCATACTTCGCTATGCACCACCACCGGCTGTGCCGTGGTGGGCGAGTATATCCGCTTCGGGGAAGGCAACCTGCTCAAGTTCGGTGCGGCCTTTTTTTGGCTCTTGTGGCTGGTGGCCTTTTTCGCCGGCCGCTACCCCAAGGCCTGGATCTGGGGCGGCTTTGGGCTGCTCGTGGCCGGGGCACTGGCCTTTGACGGCACGCTTCTGGGCTTCCAATTCGTGGCCTTGCGGGAATTTTGCCTCATTTGCGCCATCACCGGCGGCCTTCTCGGGCTCACCGTCGCGGCCGCGGCGTGGGTGCGGCGCAGCATCGGGGTGCTGGTCTTGGGACTTGCGGCATGGAGTGGCGGCTTTGCAGGCAGCGCGGTGCTCGATTTTCAGGTGCAGCCCCCGGCCCTGCAGGACACGGTGTTCGTCTCCTGGGGAGATACGCAAAACGCCACGGCCCCTCGGCACGTGTTCTTTTTCAGTTTCCATTGCGGCCATTGTTCCAAAGTGCTCGCCAACCTGGCCATCAACATCGAGCACCTCTCCGGAGCCTGGTATCTCGCCCCGCTGGATGGTCGGGAAGAGGATTTCTACCGCATGGTGGCGGTGCAGAAGGTTTTGGCCGAGAAGACGGAGGACGGGAAACCGGAGAATCCCTTCGTCGCGGTGCTGCGTCAGGAGAGTATGGAGCACCCGGCGCCCGTAGCGGTGCCGGAATCTTTGCGCCAGACGGTGCGCAATGCCCGATCCTACTTCAAAACCAAAGGTTTTGACGGCGTGCCGGTCTTGGTGGTGTGGCAGGGTCCGGGCCGGGAGCTCATCCTGCGTGGCGAGACCGCCATTTTCCGCTATCTGCGCGACCAGGGCTGGCTCGAGCGCACCCTCATGGTAAACCTGCCGCCGCAGTAGTGCTGCGGGAACTCAGACTGCTGTCGTGGGGGCAGGGAAGCGGTCGGGAATGTCTTTCAGACCGCTTCGTCGGTATTGGGGGGAAGCAGGGCGTCGAGGGCGCGTCGGAGTGCTTCTCCCTGGCGTGCGGCCTCCTCTGGTTGCGCGGCCGCCAAGGCCTCTATGCGGGCAGCCTGGTCCGCCAGGGTCATCAGTCCCATGTTGGTGAGGGCGCCTTTGAGGAAGTGGCCGGATTTGGCCAAGGCAGGGCCCTTGTTCGTGTTCAGGGCGCGGGAGAGATCCGTAATCCCTTGCCGCAATGTCGTTTCGGCCACGGTCAGGAGGTGGTCCGCACTGGCAGGACTTGCCTGAAAGGCGGCCATGAGGTGCCGGCGCACGTGCGCCCGCCATGCTTCGTAGGTTTGGGGGCTGTTCATGTAAGGGCCGCAAGGAAGGCGTCGGTGTTGGCTTGGGCGGCACCGGCGGCGTCCATCAGGGTTTCAGGACTGAGGTGGGCGAGCTCCAGGGCCTGAGCGTGGGCTCGGGGAGGCACTGGGTCGCCGTTGGCGCCCAGGGCCGCGGCGTGGGCCAGACAGTCGGCCAGGTGGATCACTGCCGCCAGAAAGCCCTGGGGCGCGTGGTGCCCGGCCACGGCCTGGACGATGGGCTCCGGGAGGTTCCAGGCCGCGAGCACGGCCCCTCCCAGGGAGGCGTGCTCGTGCCCGAAGAAGGCGGCTTCTACTTCGCGCACCATGCGGCCGTGGGCACGGCACCATTCGAGACAGACCTTGGCGCGTTCGGGGAAGATGCTCAGGCAGAGAAGCCGTCCCATATCATGGAGCAGTCCGGCGGCAAAGGCGGTTTCCGCCATCTGTGGTTGCGCGCTCTGGGCGAGATGCCGGGCAGCGGCGGCCACGGCGATGCTGTGGGCGAAAAAGGTGCGCATATCCACCATGGCGCGGGACACGACGCCGAAGTGCTCGATGAGCAGGATACTGGTGGCAAGCAGTCCCAGCTCACGGGCCCCCACCAGGATTACGGCGCGGTCGATGCGGTCCACGCGGCGCGGCATGCCGAAGGCCGGGGAGTTGACCAGTTTGAGCAGCCGGCCGGCCAGGCTCGGACTTTGGGCGACGATGCGGGTGATCTTTTCCGCGTCGATGCTGTCTGTGGCCAAGGCGCCGAGGAGCTGCTGGGCCGTGGAGGGAAGTTCCGGGGGCTCGAAGCTCGTGAGGTCCACCGCCGGCGGCAGGCTCGGGGGCGTGATGGCCACGGAGCGGGGAGTGGCCGGCGCGAGGGGCGGCAGGCCCCGGAGGAGGCGTTCGGCCTCGGCTTGGGCGCGCAGCTGCAGCAGTGTTTGTCCCACCGGCGAGCAGACGTCCTGTCCGAAATAGGCGCGCAGCGCCAGGGGCATGGCCTTGGCGCGCGCGGCCTCGTCGATGGTGCGGCGCACATGGATGCCTGGCAGGGTGCGCAGTTCCTGAATGTCTGCGGGGCTAAGCGGGGTGCCGGCGGCAATGGTCCGGCCGGAGGGCGTGCGCACGGTCTGTGCGCAGATGTCTCCGGGTTGGAGTTGGGTGCTGGGGCAAAAACGGGTGGTTTCCATGGGGCTCCTACTCACGCATGGGCGGATGCGCGCCTGCTAGCGGACAGCGGCACCAAGCGCAAGCGCAGGGCGTTGCCCACCACCAGAAGCGAGCTCATGGCCATGGCCGCGCCGGCGAACATGGGGCTGATGCTCCAGCCGAGCCACGGCTCGAGCGCGCCGGCGGCCAAGGGGATGCCGAGGGTATTGAAGGCAAAGGCCCAAAAGAGGTTCTGCCGTACATGGCGCATGGTGGCCCGCGCCAGGGCCACGGCGTCCACCAGGGCCGAGAGCTCGCCGCGCAAGAGCACCACGTCGCCGGCCTGTACCGCGATGTCCTGGCCCGAACCCATGGCGATGCCCACCCAGGCCGCGGCCAGGGCGGGCGCGTCGTTGATGCCGTCGCCCACCATGGCGGGACGTCGGCCTTGGGCCACGAGCTCGCCCACCCAGGCAGCCTTGCCGTCGGGCAGGACCCCGGCCTGCACGGAGGCGATGTCCAGTTGTCCGGCGACGGTTCGGGCCACGCGCGGGGTGTCTCCGGAGAGCAGATGCAAGGTGAGCCCCAGTTCACGAAGGGCGGTGGTCACGGTGTGGGCTTCGGGCCGCAGGGAGTCCCCCACCGCCACCAGCCCGGCGAAGGTCCCTTCCACGGCCACGGCCACCACCGAGGACCCGGTGTCTTCCAATCGCGCTGCCTCCTTCTGGGCCTCGGCGGGCACGACGACCTCGTGCTGGGCAAGGAAGCGCAGCGAGCCCACGAGCACGGTTTTGCCGTCCACACGCCCTTGGGCGCCGCGGCCGGGATGGGCCTGAAAATCCTCCGCAGGCACGGCGTCGGGCTTGGCTGCGGCAATGGCCCGGGCAATGGGGTGCTCGCTGGCGGCTTCCACGGCGGCGGCGAGGGCGAGCACCTCCGGGCCGTCCAGATGGGCCAGGGGCAGCACGTGGGTGACGTGCATTTGGCCCTGCGTCAGCGTGCCCGTCTTGTCGAAGACCACGTCCGTGGCCTGGGCCAGGCGCTCCATGGCGGCGCCGCTCTTGAAGAGGATCCCCAGCCGCGCCCCCCGGCCGGAGCCTACGAGAATGGCCGTGGGCGTGGCCAGGCCCATGGCGCAGGGACAGGCGATGACGAGCACGCTCACCGCATGGCGCAGGGCGATGGTGAGCGGGGCATGGGCGGCAAGCCAGGCAAGGAAGGTTCCGGCGGCGATGACGAGCACTGCGGGCACGAACACCAGACTGATGCGGTCCGCCAGGGCGGCGATGGGGGCCTTGGCATTTTGGGCCTGCGCCACCAGGGCCGCCACGCGGGCGAGCAGGGTTTCGCGGCCCACGTGCACCGCCTCCACCACCAGGCTGCCATCGAGGTTGATGGCCCCGGTGAAGACCGGGTCTCCGGGGGCGCGGCGCACAGGGCGGGATTCGCCGGTGAGCATGCTCTCGTCCACGTGGCCTTCCCCGGCCGCCACCGTGCCGTCCACGGGGATGCGCTCCCCAGGCCGCACCCGCACCCGCATGCCGGCAAGGACCAGCCGCACCGGCACGCGGCGTTCCCCCGCGTCTTCCACCAGGGTGGCCTCTTCCGGGGCCAGACGCAGAAGGCCGCGCACCGCCTCGGCCGCCTGGCGCATGGCCCGGGTCTCCATGGCCTTTCCCAGGGCGATCATGGCGAGTACCGTGCCTGCGGATTCAAAATACAGGTCATGGGCGGAAAACGTCGGCGAGAACACCGCGGTCATGGTGCCCAGGGAGTGGAGGAGGGCCGCGCCGGTGCCCAGGGCCACCAGGGTGTCCATGGTGGGGGCGCGGCGCAGCAAGGCCTGGATGCCGTCACGGTAGAAGTCCCGGCACACCCAGGCCGTGGCCAGGGCGAGGGCGAGCTGCAGCAGGGCCAGCGGCCGGGCGCCCACGTGGGGATCCAAGGCCGTGGGAAGCGGCAGCCCCAGCATGGGGCCCATGGCAATGAGGAGCAGCGGGCCGGCGAACACCCAGGCCCACAGGGCCCGGCGCGCAAGGGCTGCCGCCCGGGCGGCCTCGCGTTCGTCCTGCCGCCGCAGTTCCTCGTCGGGATCGGCCTCTTCGATGACCTGGGCGGTGAAGCCCGCCTCTTCGATGACCTTTTGGATGACGTGTATTTCCAGCTGGTTGGGGTCGAAGGTGAAGGCCCCTTCGTTTGCGGTGAGGGATACGGTGGCGGCGTGCATCCCGGGCAGGCGCGAGGTGACGCGCTCGATGCGCGCGGCGCAGGCCGCGCAGTGCATGCCGCCAATGGCCAGGCGCAGGGTCGTGAGGTCGGGATCTTCCGGCATGGGTATGCTCCGTGGGACGAGGGTGAGGATGCCCAAGTTTTATGAAAGACGCGGCGCGGAGGTAAGCTGGGCGAAGGTGACGGCCAGGGCCGTGGCGTCCACGGGCTTGACGAGGTAGGCGTCGAATCCGGCTTCGGCGCAGGCCGGCCCGTCACTGTCGCTGGCGGTGAGGGCCACCACGGCCATGGAGGTGTGGGCGGCCCCGGCGTGGCCCTGGCGGATGCGGCGCACGAGGGTAAAGCCGTCCATGTCCGGCATCTGCAGGTCCACCACCGCGGCGTCGAAGGGCTCCTGGGCCGCCGTCAAGACGGCCAGGGCCGCCGTACCGCCGTCCGCTGCCTTGGCGGTGTCCCCGCCCTTGGCGATCAGACTCGCGGTGACGGTGCGGCTCACCACGTCGTCGTCCACCACCAGGACGCGCAAGGGGCGCAGGCGCTTGGGCGATGAAGACGCCGTGCGCGCCAAGGGCAGGCGGACCCAGAAGGACGCCCCCTGGCCTTCTTCGCTCTCCACCCCAATGGTGCCGCCCATGGCCTGGGCGAGCTCCTTGCACAGACAAAGCCCAAGGCCCACGCCCTGGCTGCTGCTCTCCGGGTGCGCCTGACCGAAGCGCTCGAAGATCCGCTGCTGGTCCTTGGGGGCAATGCCCGGCCCGGTATCGGTGACGCGAAGCTCCACCGTCACCTGGGTCTCGCTCTCCTCGAGGATGCCAAGCTCGATGCGGATCTGCCCGCCCGCAGGGGTGAATTTGACGGCATTGCTCACCAGGTTGGTGAGGATTTGGCGGATGCGCCTCGGGTCGGCCTGGAGCGTGGGGACAGGCGGCGCCAGGGCCGTGAGTTCCAGGTCTTTGGCCTGGGCAAGGGGCAGCAGGCTGGTCGCGGTCTCGCGCACGAGGGCCGCAAGGTCCGTGGGCCGGGGCTGCAGGTGGATGCCTCCGTGCTCCAGGGCCTCCAGGCTCAAGGTGTCTTCCAAGAGGTCGAGCATGGCCTGGCCGCTTGCCGCAAGGCTCTGCACCAGGGCCGCCGCTTCCGGGGAGAGGTCGGTGTCCATGAGCATCCGGGCGGCATTGACGGCGCTGGCGGCCGGGGCGCGCAGATCGTGGCTGAGCATGGCCAGGATGCGTTCTTTCCCCTTGCGTGCGGCCTCGGCCTCGCTGGCCAGGGCCGCGATGCGCTCCACGGCCTCCTCCAGGCGGCTGTTGGCCTGGCGCAGGCGGGTGTTGGCCTCTTCCAGTTCCGTGACGTCGGTCATGGCGCCCACCATGGCGGTGGGGGTGCCGGCGGCGTCGGTGATGACTTTCTTGTGAAAGAGGATGCGCCGGGGGCTGCCATCGGCCCGGATGATGGTGGTGGTATACACCTGGGTTCCTTTGATTTTCCAGAGTTCTCGGTCTTTTTCTTGGAAGGTGCCCACGTCAAGTTCGGGAAATGCCTCGGTCAAGGTCTTGCCGACATACTGGCTGCGCTCGCCGCCGAAAAAGGCGCAAAAAGCGGGATTGACCTCCTGGTAGCGGCCCTCGGTATCTTTGATGTAGACCGGCAGCGGCAGGGCCTCCAAAAGGGTGGAGAGCAGTTGGGTCTGCTCGCGCAGGGTCGCTTCCGTCTGCACCCAGGCCGTGGTGTCGAGAAAGATCGTGGCAAAGGAGTCCTTTTGGGGCAGGGGGAAGGCGTTGACGAGAAAGTGCCGCTGCATGGGCGCAAAATAGATGTTCATGCTGATCGGGGCCTGGGTGTCCACCACCTGGGCGTAGGTGGTGAGAAAGGGCGGCGTGTCCACGCCCAGGGCCGTTTCCACGGTCTTGCCGCGGATGGACTGCGGGTCGATGCCCGTCTGCAGGGCGAAGGCCGGGTTGGCGTCCAGATAGCGGTAGGTGGTTGGCGTGCCGTCTCGGTCACGGATCAGTTCGTGGAACGCGATGCCGGTGATGGCGTTGGTATATAAGGCCCGGAATTGCTCCAGGGCGCGTTGGAGCTGCCGGGTGCGCTTGCGCACCAGGCGTTCGAGCAGCTCCCGCTTCTGGTGCGTGCTCATGGCCATACGGACCGTCAGGGCGGTGAGGACGACCCCGAAGATCACGACGGCGAGGGTGCCGTGCCAGGGGTGGAGGGCGAGAAACGCCGTGGTGGGCATCACCTGCATGGCGAGCACCTGGCCGCCGATGAAGATGGGCAGGGTTGTGGTGCCCCTGTGGGGGGCAGAGATGCCCTCCACAGGGATGGGATTGAGGCGTAGCTGCGCGCCGGGGTTGGTGGAGGTGGCCAGGGTTTCCAAGTGCACCGCCACGCACGCGTGACCGAGCAAGCGGCTGCGCTGCCATAGGGGCGTAAAGAGTACGAGGCTGGGGGTGGCGCGGCCCAGAAGCGGGGTCAGGGCGGCGGTGGCAAGATCCGTGCGCAGGCTCTCCAGCCGTGCCTGGGTGAGGGCGGGCACCGAGGTGATGTCCCAACTCACCACGCCAGGATTGGTGGCCGGGGAGAGCGTGGAGGTCTCGATGTCGACGATTCCGGCAAAGTCCAGCCAGGCAAGTGTGCGCCACTTGTGGGTGAAGGCGAAGAATTTCGAGGCAGTGACTTCTTCGGAGCTGGCGTAGAGTCCCGCCAAGGACTCCAGGAGATGATCGCGGGCGCTCTGCAGGCGGGTGGCCGCGGCGCGTACTTCGCTTTGGGCAAGGACCAGGAAGGCCTGATGGCGGTGTTCCTGCTCCAAGGTCCATGCCGCCCAGCCTGCCTGGAGGGTACACAAGCCGCCGAGGAGGGCCACGAGCAAGGGTTCCCGAAAGCGATTTTGGCATTGCCAGACCCCGAGCATTGCGGCCAGGAACGCCACTCCCAGAAACAGGGGAGGCCGGGCGGCAGCCCACAAGAACTGGCGGTAGCGGGCGGCATCGATATCAATGCCCAGCAGCGTGGGTTGCTGGGTGGGGAGGCTCACGAGGGCTGACACCCATTCGCCCCAGGCATCGGCCAAGGGGCCTTCCACGGCGTCTTTTTTTTGCTCCAGCACGGCGCGCAACTCTGGTGATGCCTCGGGGTAGGGCTGGCCGGGCAGGACGGCGTCCGGGTCGCTTTGGGCTTGGGCGGCGGCGAGGAAGACAACGGCGCCGTCCGGCTGCCGCCGCATGAGATAGATGTCTTCCAATAGGGGAAACAGGCGTTTGGCCTGTAAGAATTGCTGGGAGATGCGGTGGTAGGCGGGGCTGTCCAGGTCGTGGCGGGTGGCGGTGAGTTGGTCGATGCGTTGGACATTGAGGCCTGCGGCGATGCCTTGGGCCTCAAGCAGGAGATCGGCGCGAAACTGGCGGTCCGCCTCGAAGCCGTGCCAGGCGGCAAAGAAGAGCGAACCCAGCGTCACGGCTGTAACCCAGGACCATACGGAACGAAGAAACATGGAATTACCTCTGGACGGTGCCATAGGGCAAAGTTGTGGAGAGCACAAGCAGGGTCGGCGATGACGTGTTGCCGTATTGGGGGGGCTTGGGCATGGAGCGGTACATCCAGGCCTTTTGTGGAAAAAAGGGTTGCCGGAGGCGTGGTCCACGTCAAGAGGGGCGGGCACGACCGCGTCTGGACTGCAGGTGCCGGATATGGGTGGGGCATGGGTTTGCGGCCTGCGGCCCCCTGCCGCTAACCGAATCGTTGCGGCCTTCCACCGTTTTGTGCGGCCGTTTGTGATTGACCGATCAGGCCACGGGGGCTAGCGGGCGACACGCTGCGGTCCATTGGGGGGCGCGGTGTGGTTTGTTTCGTGTTGGGGAGGTGTGTTATGGCTGTTTCTCTGGTGACCGTGGATCGTCCCGAAGTCGGGCGGGGAAGTTGCCGCGTCGACGCGATGTGGGACTGGGTACAAGTGCTTTCAGGCCTGGGGCTGGCGCTGTTTTTGGCCTTCCATACCCTGCTCACTGCGAGCGTGCTTTTGGGGGCCTCGGTGTTGAATTCCGTTGCCGGCGGCCTGGAGGCGGTGCATTTGGATACGCTCGCCCATTGGACCGTGCCGGTGCTCTTCCTCGTGCACTTTGCGGCTGCGGCGCGCAAGGTGCCTTTCCGGGTGCGCGAGCAGCGCGCCCTGTGGGCGCAGGCGCGGATGCTGCGCCACGCCGATACCTGGGCGTGGGTCTTTCAGGCCGCATCCGGCATGGCGGTGCTCCTTTTGGGCGTCATGCATATGTGGACCACCATCAATGCCGGCGCCATCGAAGCTGCGGCCTCCGCGGCGCGGGTGCAGTCCGGCGGCTGGGTGGTGCTTTATCTGCTCCTTGCCCCATTGGGCCAGGCCCACGCGGTCATCGGCGTGTACCGGGCAGGGGTGAAATGGGGCTTCATCCAGGATACTTGCCGCGCGCAGGCGGTGCGCCTTGGGCTGTACGTCCTCGGTGCTGGTGTGGTGCTCTCGTTGGCCGCGCTCGTGCGCTACGCAACCCTGTAGGAGGCCGGTATGCAGACCGTAATGACGGATCTTTTGGTCATCGGCGCCGGGCTTTCGGGGGAGCGCATCGCCGTGGAGGCTGCGGAGGCCGGCTTCGATGTGGTGTGTCTGTCCATCGTGCCGGCGCGGCGCTCCCACTCGTCCGCGGCCCAGGGCGGCATGCAGGCGGCCTTGGGCAATTGCGCCATGGGAGAGGGCGATTGCCCGGACGTGCATTTCGAGGACACGGTCAAGGGTTCGGACTGGGGCTGCGACCAGGAAGTGGCGCGCATGTTCGTGGAGGCCGCGCCCATCGAGATGCGGCGCCTGGCCCATTGGGGGGTGCCGTGGAACCGGGTGGTGCCGGGCAAATCCACCTATTTCAAGGGTGGTGAGCTCTTTGAAAAGTATGAGAAGGAAGAGAAGGCGGGGCTCATCACCGCGCGTTCCTTCGGCGGCACGGCCAAGTGGCGTACCTGCTACACCTCCGACGGCACCGGGCATGCGGTCATGTGCACCATGGACAACCGCTGCGCCCAACTGGGCATCCGGGTGCTGGATCGCAAGGAGGCCATCGCCCTCATCCACGACGGGGAAAAGGCCTTGGGCGCGGTGGTGCGTTGCCTGCGCACCGGGGCCCTGGAGGTCTTCCTCGCCCGGGCCACGGCGGTGTGCACCGGCGGGTTCGGCCGCTTGTACCGCGCCACCACCAACGCCGTCATCTGCGACGGCGCCGGCGCGGCCATGGTGCTCGACACCGGACTGGTGCCCATCGGCAACCCCGAGGCCATCCAGTTCCACCCCACGGGCATCGTGCCCACGGACATCCTCGTCACCGAAGGCTGCCGGGGCGACGGCGGCACCTTGCTCGACGTGGACGAGTACCGCTTCATGCCCGACTACGAGCCCGCCAAGGCGGAGCTCGCCTCCCGCGACGTGGTTTCGCGCCGCATGACCGAACACATGCGCAAGGGCAAGGGCGTGCCCTCGCCCTACGGCGAGCATCTGTGGCTGGATATCCGCCACTTGGGCGACGCCCATATCTCCACCAAGCTGCGCGAGGTGGACGAGATCTGCAAACACTTCCTCGGCATCGACCCACGGGTGAGCCTCATCCCCGTGCGCCCCACCCAGCACTACACCATGGCCGGCATCCGCACGGACAAGACCGGCGCGGCCTACGGTTTGCGCGGGCTCTTTTCCGCCGGCGAGGCGGCCTGCTGGGACCTGCATGGTTTCAACCGGCTCGGCGGCAACTCCCTGGCCGAGACCGTGGTGGCCGGCGGCATCATCGGCCGCAGTATCGTGGAGTTCTTGCAGGGCACTCCGGCCCCGACGTTTTCCATGGATCTGGTCCGCGCCGAGGTGGCCCGGCAAAAGGCGCGCATCCAGGCCCTGGTGTCCGGAAGCCAGGGCACGGAGGATGTCTTTGCCGTGCGCGGCATGATGCAGGACGCCCTCATGGAAGGGTGCTTCGTGTTCCGCAACGACGCCGGCCTGCGGGCGTGCATTGCCCGGCTGCAGGAAGCGCTCGAGCGCAGCCAGCATTTGGGGCTGCGTTCTTCGGGCAAAGGCGCGAACCCCGAATTGGCCGCGGCCCTCAAGCTTCCCGGCCAGGTGCGCCTGGCGCTGTGCATCGCCACCGCCGCCTTGGCCCGCACCGAGAGCCGGGGCTCCCACAACCGCGAGGACTATCCGGAGCGCAACGACCGCGACTGGCTTTCCCGCACCCTGGCCTACTGGGACGAGGGCGCGACCCTGCCGCGGCTGGCCTACGAAGACGCCACCCCGGTGTTCGAGATCCCGCCGGGAGACCGTGGCTACGGCGGCGGCAAGATCATCCCTGCGGATCCGGCGGTGGTGGCGGCCAAGACCCGCGCCCAAGGCTGATATTCCAACCCTGCGAGGACACTCATGGCTCGAACCCTGACCTTCCATATCTTCCGGTACAATCCAGAGGACCCGGACTCCACGCCGCACATGCAGGACTTCGTCCTGGAGGAAACGGCCAACATGACCCTGTTCATCGCCCTCAACCGGCTGCGCGAAGAGCAGGATCCCGGGCTCATGTTCGACTTCTGCTGCCGCGCGGGCATCTGCGGCTCCTGCGGTATGGTGGTCAACGGCCGTCCCCGGTTGGCGTGCCAGACCAAGACCAAGGACCTGCCGGAGACGATCACCCTGTTGCCGCTGCCGGTCTTCAAGCTCATCGGCGACCTGTGCGTGGACACCGGCACGTGGTTTCGGGAGATGTACACCCGCACGGAGTCCTGGATTCATACCTCCCAGCCTTTTGATCCCGCCAAGGAAGAGGCGCGCATGGACAATGCCGTGGCCGAGGCCATCTATGAGATGGAGCGGTGCATCGAGTGCGGCTGCTGCATCGCCGCCTGTTCCACGGCGCGCATGCGTCCGGATTTCCTCGGCGCCGCAGGCCTGGCGCGCATCGCCCGTTTTGCCGTGGATCCGCGCGATGAGCGCACGGACAAGGACTACTTCGAACTCATTGGCAATGATTTTGGCGTATTCGGCTGCATGGGGCTTTTGGCCTGCGAGGACGTCTGCCCCAAGAATCTGCCGCTGCAAAACCAGCTTGGGTTTTTGCGCCGCAAGATGGGCATTACTGCGGTAAAGCAGCTTCTGGGACGATAGTGCGAGGCCCTAGGGCCTCGCATGCTGCCCGGCGCGTGCGGCTGCCGGGGGTTTCGGATGTTGGAATACGAACGGGGCAACGCCCCTGGGAGGATACATGGCGCTTTTTACCAAGGAAGAGGCCCTGCAGTACCATAGCACGGTGCGGCCGGGAAAATTGGAAGTCGTCCCCGTCAAGCCCTACCACACCCAAAAGCACCTGAGCATGGCCTATAGTCCGGGGGTGGCGGAGTCGTGCCTGGAGATCGCCCGCGATCCCGAGGCCAGCTACACCTACACCGGCCGCGGCAACCTGGTGGCCGTGGTGTCCAATGGCACGGCGGTCTTGGGCCTGGGCAATATCGGGCCCTATGCGGCAAAGCCGGTGATGGAGGGCAAGGGGTTGCTTTTCAAGATCTTCGCCGACGTGGACGTATACGACATCAACGTGGCGGAAACCGACCCTGACCGCTTTTGCGCCATCGTACGCGCCCTGGAGCCTACTTTCGGCGGCATCAATCTGGAGGACATCAAGGCCCCGGAGTGCTTTGCCATCGAGGAGCGCCTCAAGGCCGAAATGCAGATCCCCGTTTTCCATGACGACCAGCACGGCACGGCCATCATCTCCGCCGCGGCCCTGCTCAACGCCGTGGAGATCAACGGCAAGCGCCTGGAGGACCTGCGGCTGGTGGTCTCCGGCGCGGGCGCGGCCGCCATCTCCTGCACCCGGCTCTACGTCGCCCTGGGCATCGACCCGGCCAATGTGGCCATGTTCGACTCCCGCGGCCATATCCACAAAGGCCGCACCGACCTCTCCCCGGAAAAGCGCCTCTTTGCCACGGACACGGCCTTCGCTTCCCTGGCCGAGGCCATGCGCGGGGCGGACGTCTTCCTCGGACTCTCCAAGGCCGGAGTGGTCACCCCGGACATGGTGGCCTCCATGGCCAAAGACCCCATCATCTTCGCCTGCGCCAACCCGGTGCCGGAGATTGGCTACCACGAGGCCAAGGCCGTACGGCCGGACGCCATCATGGGCACCGGGCGCTCGGACTATCCCAACCAGATCAATAACGTCCTTGGCTTTCCGTTCATCTTCCGCGGCGCGTTGGACGTGCGCGCCACCACCATCAACGAGTCCATGAAGCTGGCGGCCGCCCGGGCCCTGGCGGCCTTGGCCAAGAAGCCGGTGCCCGAGTATGTGCTTGCGGCCTACGGCGTGGACAAGCTCACTTTCGGGCCGGACTACATCATCCCCAAGCCGGTGGACTTGCGGCTCATGGAGTTCGAATCCGCGGCCGTGGCCCAGGCGGCCATGGATACCGGCGTGGCCCGCGCCCCCATCGCCGACATGGCGGCGTACCGGGCGCAGCTGCGCGAGCGCATCACGGCTTCCCGGGCGCGGCTCGATGCCTTTATGCGCTCCTACCCGCAGATCTTCTAGCCATGCCCAAGGCCGCTGGATATCCGGCGGCCTTGTGCGCATTTGGAGGAGCACATATGCTGCCCATCGCGATCGTACGCTTCGCCCCGCATGAAGGGCCGGGGTATTTGGCGCAGGTGCTGGAGGAGCAAAGGCGCCCCTGGCGCCTGGTGGCCGTGGATCAAGGCGAGGAGGTGCCCGCGGACCCTGCGGCCTTTGCCGGCCTGGTGCTCATGGGCGGCCCCATGAGCGTCAATGATCCCCTGCCGTGGATCCCGCAGGTGCTGGCGCTGGTGCGCCGGGCCGTGGAGACGAACATCCCGGTGCTCGGGCATTGCCTGGGGGCGCAGCTTCTGGCCCGGGCATTGGGGGCGAGGGTTACCCCCAATACCGCTACCGAGATCGGCTGGCATCCGGTGCAGGTGCGCCCGGGCGGGGAGGGCTGGTTTGGGCCGGTGCGCTCTTTTGTGGCCTTCCACTGGCATGGCGAGACCTTCGCCATTCCCGAAGGCGCGCAGTGGATCGCCCAGAGCGTGGCCTGTCCCCATCAGGCCTTTGCCGTGGGACCGCACCTGGGCCTGCAGTTTCATGTGGAGATGACCGCCCCCATGGTGGAGGAGTGGGCCGCCTTGGGCGCGGAGGAGATCTTCGCCCATTTCGGCCCCTGGGTGCAGGAGCCCCAGGCCATGATGGCCGCCACCCCGCAGTGGATCGGCGCCCTGCAGGCCATAGCCCGCACGGTGTATGGCCGCTGGCTGGCCGGGGTTGATGGGCGGCCGCTGCTGTCTAGATAAGCCCCCCCTCCCAGTTCCACAGTCCCGGCCGTTCCTTGCGGGGGACGGTCTTGGGCACCCATTCGTGCAGGGTGGCCAAGACCCGGTAGCCGGCACCGAGAAGCTCCTGCTGGTGGGCGCTGAGGTCCATCTCCCAGTTGGGGTAGGTCCAAAACAGCGAGCCGTGGCGCTGCGTCCAGAAGACTTCGCCCTTGGGGCTGATAAGCGGTTCGCCGTCGCGGATGCTGTCGGCGCGGACGCGGGCCACACAGGCCGGAAGCATGCCCCCCACCACGACTCCCATGGGAAGCGGACTCGATCCCGGTAGCGCCAGCAGGCTTTCCCCATCGAGCTCGAAGGAGGCAAAGGCCCCGGCCAGGCCGAAATCCGCCAGGGCGGCAAGGCAGAGGGCGTTGGCCGCGTGGCAAAACGGGCCGGCCCAGGCCTCGGCGCGGGAAGAAAGCAGCGCCCGCTGCCAGGGGGCGCCGAGCACGAAGCGCCGACCGCCCAGGCGCTCCACGTCTTCGAGATGCTCGGCAAAGGCGGCTTCTTCCTCGGGCCAGATGATGGGCGGCAGCCACCACCACAGCCGTCGGAAGATATGCCGGGAGATGGAGCGCTCCACCCCGGGCAGAAACCAGATCCCGTGTTCACCGTCGCGGGGCAGGCGGGCCGGCAGTCGGCGCCAGGCATGAAGGCGGATGGGGCGGGCCTGGCGCGCTCGCGGCGGTGCCGTAGGCTGCGGGAGCTTGGGGACGAAGTCGGAAGCGGGGGAAGGTGGCGCGGCGGGGAGCTTGGCCCGCCACGTGCGCAGGATGCCGCCGAGTTCCGGCGGTCGGCGGTCGACGAGAAAGACCGGTTTCCCCTGGGCGGGCCGGGAGAGATCCAGGCGGCCGCCTTTGGGGATGGAACGGCGCACGGGCACGGTGAAGGAGCCGCCGGCGTCTTCCAGCCCGACGCGCACCAGGTCGCCCGCCATGAGGGCCTCGCGCACCTGCACCCGGGGGCGTGGTCCGCCGGTCACGGTGCCGAGCAAGAGGCCCGATCCGGTTTGGGGCCGCAGCGACAGCGGCGAGCGCGGCTTGTGTCCCAGAAAGAAGTAGCGGGTGGTGGGCCGGCCCAGGGCCATGGCCAGCAGGTCTTCGGCCTCGCGCCGGGCCTTGGGGTCGCGGCCGTGGTCGCGAAGCAGTTGGTAGGCCCGTACGGTATGGAACACGTAGTGCGGGCCTTTTTTCCGGCCTTCGATCTTCCAGGAGCGCACGGCGGGCACCTCGCCCAAAAGCCGCACCAGGACCCCAAGGCCGAGGTCGTCGCAGGAAAAGAAGGCGTGGGCCTCGCCCTTGCGGCGGTAGCGGCGGCGGCAGGGCTGCACGCAACGGCCGCGCAGCCCGCTTTTCCCCCCCAAAAGGCTCGACCACGAGCAGCGGCCGGATACGGCGTAGCAGAGGGCGCCGTGCACGAAGACTTCCAAATCCAGATTTGGCGGCAGCATCCGGGCCACGGCCTTGATCTCGTCGATGGAGAGTTCCCGCGGCAGCACTACGCGCTGGATGCCCAGGTTTGCGGCCAAGGCCACGCCCCGGCCCGGGGAGGCCGCCGCCAGGGTGGAGAGGTGGAGCTCTCCGGCGAATCCGGTCTGGCGGGCCAGGCCCACCATGGCGAGGTCCTGGAAGATGAGGGCGTCCGGCAGCACCATTCGGGTCATGCGTTCCAGCAGGCGGCCGGCTTGGGCCAGTTCTCCCGGTTTGATGAGGGTGTTCATGGCCACGTACACCCTGCGGCCATGGCTGTGGGCCAGGGCCGTGAGGGCGGCCAGCTCGCCGAGGCCGAAGTTGTCGGCCTCCATGCGGGCGGAAAAATGTTTGAGGCCGCAGTACACGGCGTCGGCGCCGGCGGCCAGCGCGGCGAGGAAGCTGTCGCTATCGCCTGCAGGGGCAAGGATTTCTGGGAAAGAAGAAGTCACGAGTGCTGCGCCTCCATGGGCAAGTGGTCGCGGAGGATTCAGGGGAACTGCTTGGACGGGCGCGCTGTCTGCGCTTGCGTCGGGGTGAGCGCGCGCCGTCACCCAAGGACTGTCGGCGTGGCCCGGGGATACGGCCTCATGTCTCCAGCAGCGCGGTGCTGAAGTAGCGCTCCGCCCGGTCGGGAAGCACTGTGGCGATGACGCCGCCGAGCTTGCGCCGCATCTGCCGGCAGGCCCACACATTGGCCCCGGAGGAGATGCCCACCAGGAGGCCGAAGGAGCGGCCCAGCTCGCGGGTGGTGGCGATGGCGTCCTCGTCGCTGACCTCGATGACGTCGTCCACCAAGGAGGTGTCCAGGATGGCGGGGATGAAGCCGTCGCCGATGCCCTGGATTTGGTGGAGCCCCGGTTCGTGTCCCAAGAGGGCGGAGACGTTTTTGGGCTCCACCGCGATGATGCGCACCCCGGGCCGGTGTTCCTTGAGGAAAGAGCCTACCCCCTGCAGGGTGCCGCCGCTGCCCACCCCGGCCACGAAACAGTCGATTTCGCCGCCGGTTTGCCGCCACAGCTCCCGAGCGGTTTCCTCATAGTGTACCCGTGGGTTGTCGGGGTTTTCGAACTGCTGGGGCACGAAGACGCGTGGGTCTTCGGCCTGCATGCGCCGCACGGCGTGCACGGCGCCGGCGATGCTTTCTTCCGCCGGGGTGAGCACGAGCTCCGCCCCCAGGCTGCGGATGAGCTTTTTGCGCTCCTCGCTCATGTTTTCGGGCATGACGATACGCACGGTGTAGCCTTTGAGTCTGCCTACGAGGGCGATGCCGATGCCGGTATTGCCGCTGGTGGGCTCCACGATGATGGAGTCGGGCTGTAGGCGGCCGTCGCGCTCGGCCCCTTCGAGCATGGCCAGGGCCACACGGTCCTTGATGCTGCCGCCGGGGTTGAGGAATTCGGCCTTGGCTACGATGCGCTCGCCGGGAAATTCGAAGAGGGGGGTGTTGCCGATGAGGCTCAAGATGGAGTCGGTACGCATGGTCTCTCGCGCAAAAAAAGAGGCTCCAGGAACAGTCCTCCCGGGCGCTTTCTCCATAGCCGTGGGCTGCTTGTCTTGGCAAGGTCGGTGTTCGGCAGAGCAAGATTTTTCGTGACTAACATTTCGATACACCATAGACGCCCCCTGCCCCGTCGTTGGTCCAAAATAAGGGGAGGAAGAAACACTATGCTGTGGTGGCTTGTGGCAATGATGATTGCTGGGATGGTGCTTTCGGCGGCAGCCGGCCGGGGGCGTTGGGGCGCGGTGCTCGGCCCGGCGGTGATGTTCGCGGTCTGTCTGGCGGGGTTGGGCTTCGCCCTGGGTCCGGACGGCCGCTGGATACTGCCGTTTGCGCCACCTTTGGGTTCTGGAGCCCTGCGCCTGGATGCGGTGTCACGTTTTTTTCTGCTTCCCCTCTTTGGGCTGGGGGCCATGGTGGCCCTCTACGGCGTGGGTTATTTGCAGCATGCAGTGGGCCGGCGGAACTTGGGCGTTCATTGGGCCGTGGTGCTGCTTCTGCTGCTCGGGATGACCGTGGTGTTTCTGGCCGACGACGGCTTTGTGTTCTTGGTGGGGTGGGAGCTCATGTCCGTGGCGCCGTTTTTTCTCGTGGCCTTTGACGATCGCGATGCCTCGGTGCGTGCCGCGGCCTGGGAGTATTTGGCCGCAGCACACTTGGGAGGCGCAGCGCTCATGGCGGGCCTCGCCCTGGCCGCGGCGTCGGGCGGATGGTCCTTTGACGCCATGCGCGCGGCCCTGCCGGGAAGCTCCCTGGCGCTGCCGGTCTTCGGGCTCATGGTGCTCGGCGGCGGGGCCAAAGCCGGTCTGGTGCCGCTGCACGTATGGCTACCGGAAGCGCACCCGGCCGCGCCGAGTCATGTGTCCGCCCTCATGTCCGGTCTGATGGTGAATACCGGGATCTATGCGGTGGTGCGCGCCCTGGACGTGGTGGGTATGCCTGGGGCCGGCGCGGGCATCCTGTTGATGCTGGCGGGGGGGCTGAGCGCGGTGTTCGGGGCCATGCAGGCGCTGGTGCAGGGGAATGCCAAGCGGCTGCTTGCCTTCAGCACCGTGGAGAACATGGGGTTGGTGTTCATGGCGGTGGGTGTCGGCATCGTGGGATACGCCTGCGGCCTGGTGGTCACCGCCTGGCTGGGTCTGGCGGCGGCCTTGATGCATCTCCTGCACCATTCCTTGTTCAAGGGGCTCCTGTTTATGGGGGCCGGTGCGGTGCTCGAAGCCACGGGAACGGTGGAGCTTCGCGCCCTGGGCGGGATCGCCCAGCGCATGCCGCAGGTGAGTCGGTGCATGGCCGTAGGCGTGGCCACGGTGTCGGGGCTCCCGCCCTTTTGTGGGCTGGTGGGCGAGGTGCTGCTCTTCGCCGCCCTGGCCACGGGCATGGCGGCGCCTGATCCCGGGCTGCGCGGCGTCATGCTCGCCGGATTCGTGGGCTTGGCCTTGGTGAGCGGCGTGGTGCTCGCGGGCATGACCCGGCTGTTCGGGATCGCCTTTTTGGGCGCCCCGAGGTCGCCGCAGGCCGGGGAGGCCAAAGAGCCGGGGGGGCTCATGCGCCTGCCCATGATGGTGCTGGCGGCCGCCTGTTTGGCCGCGGCAGTGGCGGCCCCGGTGGTCTTGGGGCTCGCCCTGCCTGCCGTGGGCGTGGTCTTGGGCGCGGTCCCGCGGGAGCCGCTTGCCCCGTTTGTGGCTGGAGTGGCGCAGATTTCCACCATCGGTGTGGTGGTCGCCGTCGCGGTGGTCGTGGTGGCGGGGGTGCGTCGATTGCTTCCCGGCTGGGCGGATGCCCGACGGTTTCGCACCTGGGACTGCGGCTATGCGGCCCCGTCGGCGCGCATGGAGTATTCCGCCTTTGGCTTTGCCCATCCCCTGTGGCGGGCCATCGGGGGAACGAGTGTTGTTCGGGTTACGACCGAAAAACCTGCTGGATTCTTTCCGAAGCATGCCTGGGTGCGCGTGGAGACGGTGGACCCCGTGCGTGGGGCCTGGGAAGAGCTCTTCAGTGGGGTGCGCAGCATGTGTGACGCCCTCAAGTGGCTGCAACACGGCCGCATCCAGCTTTATGTGTTCACCATGGTGGCGGTGCTGGGGCTTCTCATAGCGTGGCAGCTTTGGAGGTAGGTGGATGCAAGGCCTTTTTTGGGCAGTGGGCGTGGTGTGCGCCCCGCTCCTTGTTGGGGATCATCAATCGGGTGAAGGCGCTGTGGGCGGGCCGGCGCGGCCGGCCTGTGCTCCAAGTCTATTTTGATCTGGCCAAATTGCTGCGCAAGGGCACCGTGGTGAGCGAAACCACCTCGTGGGTCTTTCGTTTGGGGCCGGTGTGCGCTGTGGTGGGGCCGGTGGTGGCCATGCTCCTCGTCCCCTTTGCGGGGCGTCCCCCCCTGTGGTCTTTCCCCTTGGATTTCGTGGTCCTCGCGTACGTGCTCGCCCTGCCGCGTCTGGGCACCATGCTGGCCGCTCTTGACGTGGGCTCCAGCTTTGAAGGCATGGGGGCGAGCCGGGAGGCCGCCTTTGGGGCTCTGGCAGAGCCCGCGCTGCTCGCGGCGCTTCTTGCCGCCGCAGGCCAGGGTGGCTTGCGGCTGGCCGACGGCGTGGCGGCGGTGGATGTGCTGCACGGCGGCGGCGTGCTGCTGGGGATAGCGGTGTTTCTCCTGCTGCTGGTGGAGAACGCCCGCATGCCGGTGGACGACCCCAACACCCATCTGGAACTCACCATGATCCACGAGGTCATGGTCCTGGACCATAGCGGCCCGGAGCTGGCGGCCATCACCTATGGCGCGGCCCTCAAACTGTGGGTGTTCGCCGCGCTCCTCGTGGCCCTGGCCTTGCCGCTGCACGCCGTGTCGTTGCCGTGGGCCGTGGTTGTCCACGTGGTCGGGACCTTGGCGGTGGCCGCAGCCGTGGGCATGGTGGAGTCCTTGAGCGCCCGCCTCCCCATGCCCCGGGTGCCGGCCTTTATCTTGAGCGGCGCAGCCTGCGGCTTGGTGGTGCTGTTTGCCGTGATCTGGGGAGGAAGACTATGAGCGCACAGACGCTCTCTTTGGTGTGGTGGGCCGTGATCTTGAGCGACCTCGTGCTGTTGGGCGCCGGCCGCCTGCGGCATCTCATCCTCCTTTCGGCGACCCATGGGGTGCTTTTGGGCGTCGTGGTGGCGGGCATGAATCCTGGCGGGGAAGAGTTGCTGGTGGCCGCGGCCATGGCGACCCTCAAGGCTGGGGTGTTCCCGTGGCTTTTGTGGCGCACCATGCGCCGCATCGGTTCGAGCGAGATCGTGGAACCCTATATGGGCTTGGGCACGAGCGTGGTGGCGGGCCTCGTGGGGCTTGGGCTGCTCTTTTGGATGGACTCCCGGGTGGAGCTGCCGGTGGTGGCTCCGCCGCTCCTGCTCCCAGCTGCCCTGCTCACGGTCCTTTCCGGTATCATTCTCATCGTGCTGCGCCACAAGGCCCTCACCCAGGTCATCGGGTATCTGACCATGGAAAACGGCATCTTCCTTTTGGGGGTCCCTTTGATCGGCCATGACGCCATGTGGATTGAATTCCTCATCCTGTTGGATTTGTTCGTGGCCATTTTCGTCATGGGGATCGCCATCCACCACATCAGCCGGACCTTTGACTCCATCGACGTGGACCGGTTTTGTACCTTGCGAGATTAGCCATGCCCATGCTTCCCACGCTTCTTGTCGCTCTTCCTGTTGTGGCCGGCGTCCTCGCCCTGTTCGTGGCGGGGGATGCGTTGCGCCGGGGGCTTTTGGTGGCCACTGCCGTGGCCCATGCGGCCATGGTGGTGCTGGCGGCGCCGGCTTCGCCGCGTCATGGCGACGGCGTGGCGGTCACTGGGCCGGTGACCCGCAATATGCGTGACGCGCTGCTGTGGACCCACGCGGCAAGTCCGGATCCACGCGTGAGCGTGGCCGTGGGAGCGTGCGCCATCTCCGGGGGCATCTATGCGGGGCTGCCGGAGACATCGAGCGGGGCGACGGAGCTTCTGCCCGTAGACCTCTTCATCCCCGGCTGTCCGCTCCACCCGCTCACCATCTTGCATGGGCTCTTGGGGCTTATCGGGCGGCTTTCCTAGGCCTTGGGTCGTGTCACCAGGCGGCGGTAGAGGTCGAGGAATTCCACGAAGTCTTCGTGGCGGCCGCCGGCATCCGGATGGAGGGTTTTGGCCCGGCGTCGGAAGAGACGGATGAGCTCGGCACGGCCCATGGCCCGGAGTTTCGGCCACGGTACGCCGAAGAGGGCCTCGGCCCGGGTGGCGTCCACGGGCCTGCTGGGGCGTCGGGGACGCGGCCGTCGGAAACTGCCCATGAATCCATCCACGATGCGGGCCCAGGAGTCCGCGGTTGGGAACTCGAAATCGTAGTGGTAGCAGGCGTAGCGGCGAAGATAGGGGTGGATGCCCGAGGCCGGCCGCACGATCCCCTGCCAGAAGGCGTCGTCTACGTGGATCTGGCAGAGGGCCCGCAGGAAGGCCGCGTCCACGGCCTCGGGGTCGAGGGCCTCGGGGGCATGGCGGGCGGCAAGGCAGGCAAACTGGCTTTGCAGGTTGAAGGCGGCAAAGGTGTAGGCACGCAGCTCCTCGGGCCGCAGGTTGCGCTCCATGCGCCAAAATTCCTGCTCCAGCTCATCGCGGCTTTTTCCCACAAGGCGCAGGAAAAGCTTGGGATGCACCAGATGGATGGCCCCGAGATTGGTCTCGCCGGTGCGCAAAAAGGCCAGGCGGCGCTTGTCGAAGGGGTGCAGCCCTGCCACCTGGGCTTCTTCTTCCGGTACGAGGCGGCGGCGGACCCAAGGCCGACGGTGTCCTCGATCTTCGAGGGCGGGAATGAACGGAGCGAATGCCGCTTCCACGGCGTCCAGCAGGGCGTCGTCGAGACTGCCGGCTGCGGCGAAGACCGCATCGAGAAGCGGCGGGCGAAAGGCGCCGTCTTCGTACCACGCGCAGGGGTTCGGGCCGAGATCGAGGATGGTCTGGCTGAGGAGCACGCCTGCGGTGGAAATGGTGCGGCGCAGCGCGTAGCGTGTCCCTTGAGGAGTCAGGATTCGAGCAATGTACATGGCGTCCTCCGTGGGCATCCATCATGCCCGCAGCGCCTGCGGAAAAGGCCTCGCACGGCTGGAGGCGTTGCATCTCGCGAGGATGTTCTCGGTGCCGCCCGCACAAGGCATTGGTGGAACACGGCGCCTGCGCAAGGCGGTTAGAGCGGGGCCACCTCCCAGCCCACGATCTGGCGCCTTGTCGTGCTGAACTCCACGCCCACTTCGATGACGGTGACGTCCGGGGCGCGGTATTTGGCGGCGTAGTCTTTCTTCTTGAGCTGGGCGAGGGCCGCGCCGGTGGGTGCGTCGCCGTCGACGACTTTGAATTCCAGGACCCAGACGACGTCTCCTGCCCGCACGGTGAGGTCGCAGCGGCCCAGGTGGCTCACGTCCTCCGGGATGATGGTGACCCCCACCGCCGCCAGGTGACTATAGAACACGCTGGCAAAATAGCCTTCGTAGCGGGCCATGGGGTTTTTGCGGTACCAGTCCGCGGGGATGCCTGCAAAAAGGCGCGTCATGTGCTCGCCCAGGGCGTGGGCGTCGCCGCTTCGCAGGGTGCGCAGCACGAAAAGCGATGCCTCGTCGCGAAAACCGGGCACCAAGGCGCGGGTTAGGGCCGTATTGAGGGCCATGCGCACCTCGCGGTTGGGGAGCGTGAGCCCATAGAGGAGGAGATCCCCTTCCTGCAGTACCTCGCCGATGGTGAGATATCCGGTCTGCCAGAGTAGGGCCTCGGGCTCGATGCGGTCCACGTCGAAGGCCGAAAGCAGGGCTTCGCTGGCATAGAGGCGCTCCAGGCGCGGGGTGAAGAACTGATGCCGCATGAGCCACTCCACGAGGAAGGTGGGGGTGGCGGTCTCGAACCACCAGGAGCGGAACTGGCGTTCCGCCAGAAGAAGGAGCACGTCGAACGGATTGTAGACGCTCGCTTCGCTTCCCCAGTGGTAGCCGTTGTACCAGGCGCGCACGGCGTCCCGATCGAGGGCGCAGCCTTCCTTGATGGCGGCGGCGAACTCCGGGGCGAAGACCGTGTCCAGGTCCGTCTCGGTGTAGCCGCAGATGGTGGCATATTGAGGGGACAGGGTAATGTCCCGCAGATTGTTGAGCCCGGAAAAGAGGCTCACCTTGCTGAACTTGGACACCCCGGTGAGGAAGACGAAGCGCAGGTCCGCATCCCGGCCCTTGAGCACGGAGTAGAGGTTGCGCAGGCCCTCGCGCATGGCCCGCGCCGTGTCCGGATCGGTGAGATTGTCGAGGATGGGTTTGTCGTACTCGTCGATGAGCACCACGGCTTGGCGTTGGTGCTTCTCTGCCGCGCGGGTGATGAGTTGGCCGAAGCTGCCGGAGATGTCGTCCAGATCATCGAGCGCCACCTGGAGACGCTCGGCGTTTTCGCGCAGGATGCCGCGGATGCGGCGGTCCAAATCCGCCCGATGCTCCAATCGGCCCTCGGCAAAGCTGATGCGCACCACCGGGTGGCGTCGCTCCCAATCCCAGTGATTTTCCAGATACAGCCCAGTGAAGAGCGTGCGGTTTGCCGCAAAGGCCTCGGCCAGGGTGTCGAGAAACAGGGATTTACCGAAGCGCCGGGGCCGGGAGAGGAAATAGTACTTCCCGCTTTCGGCAAGCGCGCTCACGAAGGGCGTCTTGTCCACATAGTAGTAGCCTTCACGCCGGATCTCGGCGAAGGTCTGGATGCCGATGGGCAGTTTTTTGCGTTCCATGACAACCTCCGAGCCCAAGGGGCATGGATATCGTGTAGCTACGGCCCATTGGGAAGTCAAAACCTCTGGTGGGCGGGGGCGGACACTGCGGAGGGACAGAGGCCCGCGGGACGCATCAGCCTTGAACTGTCGCCTGCGGTGTGGGGTGGCGCTCTTCGTGGCGTTTTTCCAGATAGTAGAGCACCGGCACCACCAGACGGGAGAACAGGGTAGCCGCCACTTCGCCGGCCATGAGCGAGATGGCGAGCCCCTGAAAGATGGGGTCGAAGAGGATGACGAACGCCCCGGCCACCACGCTGGCGGCAGTGAGCAGCATGGGGCGAAAGCGCAGCGCTCCGGCCTCCACCACGGCTTCGGCCAGGGGGACGCCGAGGCCTCGGCGCAGCTCGATGAAGTCCACCAGGATGATGGAGTTGCGCACCACGATGCCCGCGCCGGCGATGAAGCCGATCATGGACGTGGCGGTGAAAAAGGCGCCGGTCAGGGCGTGGGCCGGGATGATGCCGATGAGTGACAGGGGAATGGGCGCCATGATGGCGATGGGCGTGGTGTAGGAGCCGAACCAGCCCACCACCAGGAGGGCGATGAGCACCAGCACGGCGGCAAAGGCCAGGCCCATGTCCCGGAAGACTTCATAGGTGATCTGCCATTCCCCGTCCCACTTGAGCACGTACTCGTGGTCCTGGGCAGGCATGCTGGTGGTCAGCCGTGGTAGCGTGCCAGGTTGGGCGCGCTGCCAGGCGCCGCGGCCTTGGGCGGCGAGATCGTCCAGGGCGTGGCCGGCGCGCAGCATGGCGTAGATGGGGCTTTCTTCTCCGCCGGCCATGTCCGCGGTGACGTACACCACGGGAAAGAGGTTCTTGTGGTAGATAGCTGCAGGAGCCATGTCCTGGCGGATGCGCGCGATCTCTCCCAGGGAGACGACGCCGTGTGTCCCGTGGACCCCCAGCGCGGCGAGCTGGCTTTCGCTGGTGCGGCGGCCCTGCGGCAGACGCACCACCAAGGGCACGTCTTCGCGGCTTTGCGGGTCGCGCACGAGGCCCACGGTGGTGCCGCGCAGGGCGGCTTCCAGCACCTGGCGGGCCCGCTCCGGAGAGACTCCCAGGGCCGTGGCCTTGTCCGCCTCCAGTTCCACCCGGAGCTCGGGGTGCGGGTCGGTGACGTACCAGTCCACATCCACCACGTTGGCAGTAGCCTTGAGCACGTCGCGCACCTGCCGAGCCACGGCCAAGCGGCCTTCTTCGCTGGGGCCGTAGATTTCCGCCACCAAGGTCTGGAGCACCGGCGGGCCGGGAGGGACCTCCACGGTCTTCACATTGGCCCCGAAACTTTGGGCCGCAGGGGCCACGGCCTGCCGGATCCGGGCCGCGATGGCGTGGCTTTGTTCGTGGCGCACGCCGCGCGGGGTGAGGTTGACCTGGATTTCCGCCTCGTGGCTCCCTTTGCGGCCATAGTAGTGGCGCACCAGCCCATTGAAGGTGAAGGGCGCGGCAGTACCCACGTAGAGCTGGATGTCCGTCACCGCCGGGTCCGCCAGCACTGCCCGGGAGATGGCCTCGGCTGCGGCCATGGTCTCTTCCAGGGCCGTGCCTTCGGGCATATCGATGACGAGCTCGAGTTCGCTCTTGTTGTCGAAGGGGAGCATCTTCACCAGCACCAAGCGCAGCGGAAACATGGCCACGGCCAGGAGGAAGAGCACCGCCACGGCGCCGAGAAACAGGGCGCGGTCCCGGGGATGGTGGATGAGCCGGCGCATGAAGTGGACGTAGAGCTGGGTGATGCGGCCGCTGGAGTGCTCGGTGTGCTCCACCTCGCGGCCCAAAAAGCGCTTGGCGAGCCACGGGGTGATCACGAAGGCCACGGCCATGGAGAGCAGCATGGCGATGCTGGCGCCCACCGGCATGGGACGCATGTAGGGGCCCATGAGGCCGCGCACGAAGGCCATGGGCATGATGGCGGCGATGACGGTGAAGGTGGCGAGCACCAAGGGGCCGCGCACCTCCGAGACCGCGTCCACGATGATCTCCGAGAGGCCTTTGCCCCGGGACTGGGGCAGCCTGAGGTGGCGGACGATGTTTTCCACGTCCACGATGGGGTCGTCCACCAGGATGCCGATGCAGAAGATGAGGGCAAAGAGGGTGACGCGATTGAGGGTATAGCCGAGGAGCCAATACGTGGCCAGGGTGATGGCCAAGGTGACGGGCACGGCCACCATGACCACGAAGCTTGCCCGCATGCCCAAAAACAGGGCCACGATGGCCCCGACACTCAGGGTCGCCAGGGCCAGATGGAAGAGGAGTTCATCGGATTTGTGGCGGGCGGTTGCACCGTAGTCCCGCACCACCACGACGTCCACGTCTCCAGGCAGGACGCTTCCCACCAGGGAGCGCACGAGATGCTGGACTTGGTGGCTGATGCGGGTGGCGCTCTCGCCGGCGCGCTTGGCCACGGAGAGGGTCACGGCCGGGGCGAGCTCTCCTGGGGCAAGGCCGATGCCCTTGGCGGCCTTTCCCGGACCTGCGGCGAAAAAGACGTAGTGTTCCGGTTCCAAGGGGCCGTCGCGCACCTCGGCCACATCTTCCAGGTACACGGGTTTTCCTTGATGGACGGCGACCACCACACGCCGCACTTCGCTTGCCGAGGCCAGAGCGCTCCAGAGGCGTACCGGCCGTGACACCCCGGCTCCGTGCAGATGCCCGGTCACCTCGGCCTGGTTGTGGGCCTGGAGCTCTTCGGACACCTGCGCGAGATCAATGCCGAAAAGCCGCAGTTTTTCCGGATCCGGCTCGACGGTGATGCCGCGGCGCTCACCGCCGATGATGGAGACTTCACTGACGCCGGGGATGCGGCGCACTGCTTCCGCTACTTCCAAGGCCATGCGCCGCAGGCTTGCGGGCGTGCGCTGCGGGCTGGTGAGGCTTAGGGCCACCACCGGCACGTCGTCGATGGAGCGGGGTTTGACCAGCGGCATGGAGCAGCCGGGCGGGATCCAATCCAGGTGCTGGTAGAGCTTGGCGTAGGTCTTGATGAGGCTCTCTTCCGGGTTGGAGCCTACGGTGAAACGCACGATGCTCATGGCCGCCCCGTCCATGGCCGTGGAGTAGACGTACTCCACACCCGGGATTTCCCACAGGAGCTTTTCCATGGGGCCCACCACCCGCTGCTCCACCTCCCGGGGGCTTGCCCCCGGCATGGAGACTTCGATGTCGATCATGGGCACGACGATCTGGGGCTCTTCCTCGCTGGGGGTACTGAGCACGGCCACCACCCCCAAGAGCAGGGCGAAGAGCACGGTGAGGGGCACCAATTTGGAGTCCACGAAGAGCGCCGTGAGGCGGTGGAGCAGGTCGCCGGAGTGGCTCATGGGGCGCTCCAGCGCATGCCTTCGCGGGTGGTTTCCGGGGCGTTCATGAGGACACGCTCACCGGCGTGCAGCCCCGCCACCACCTCCGCCAGGGCGTCGGGGGCGTCGGGGGCGGCTGGAATGAGCAGTCCGTTTTCCAGGCGGAAGAAGTCCCCCAGACGCAGCACCCGCAGCCGTACCGTGTCCGTGGCGTCCACGATGAAGGCCGTGGGGAGTCCGCCGCGCCATTGGATGGCCGCCCGTGGCACCAGCAGGATGTCGCGTGCGTCTCCAGGGACGAGCAGCCGGGCGAACATCCCGGATCTGGCCGAAATCCCTTCCGGGAGGGTGGTCTTGACCCGGAACATGGTTCCCTCCACCGTCGGGATGCTGGCGGTGACCCGCACGGGGCGCGGCGTGGCGTCCAGGGCCGGGACGATCACCCGAAGGGTTTGCCCCACCGCCAACGTCGGCGCCAGGCGTTCGTCCACCAGGGCCTCCACTTCCAGGCCAAGGCGCTGATCTTCCACCACGGCGAGGATCTCGCCGGCGCGCACAAAGGCCCCGGCATCCACCATGCGCTGGGTGAGCACGCCGGCGTGCGGGGCGCGGACCACGGACTGGGCGCGGATGGCTTCCGTCTCTTGGGCGGCGGCAAAGAGGCTTTGCGTCAGGGCCTCTTGGGCCTGGGCTTCTTGGGCCAGGGATTGGTACTGGGCCCGGGCCTGGTCCACTTCTTCTCGGGACACGCCGCCCTGGGCGAGGACCCGGGTCAGGCGCGCGAGGGTCTCCTTGGCCCGGGCGGCGCGCACCCGGGCTGCAGCGGCCAGGGCTTCGGCCTGGCGCGCGGCCTGATCCTGGGAACGCTTGCGGGCCGCGAGATCTGCGTCGTCGATGATGAGGATGGGCTGGCCGGATTGCACCGGCGCTCCTTCGGCCACCAGGACCTGGCGCACCGTGCCGCTCACCTTGCTCGCGAGCTCCATGCGGCCCTGGGCCTGGATCTGCGCAGCGATGGCTCGCACGCGGGAGGCGTGCACCGAAGCCAGGAGGTGTGCCGGCGCCGTTACGGAAGCCGGCGCTGGAGGCGCCGCAGGCTCTTGGCTGCACGCGGCGGCAAGAAGCAGGAGGATCACGAAAAGGGGCACGGCACACCTCCACGGTTTGCCCCCTGGTAGCGCAGCATCCCGCCAAGGGCAAGGCGGGTGCGGCCGTGGATGCGAAAGTGACGCCGTGCCTTCCGTGCGGAGGTTTCAGGGCTGCGGATGCTTGCGCCGTTTTGCCTCTGTCGGGGCTGCGGTTTGGGCTTGCAGCAGATCGGCGAGGCATCGGCAGAGGCGCAGGATGCCCTGACGGATGCGCTCGGAGGAGGCTGCGGTGAAGTTGAGGCGTGCCGCATGGGCGCCGCCGCCGTCGAGGAAAAATGGGCCTCCGGGCACGAAGGCGACGTTTTTTTCCATGGCGGCGTGGAAGAGCTCCATGCTGGTAGGGCCTTGCGGGGGAAGCGACAGCCACAGGAACATGCCGCCTTCGGGGTTGGTGAAGGAAGTGCCCTCGGGAGCGGCGTGTCGCAAGGCGTGGATCATGGCCTGAGCGCGCTCACCGTAGTGCTCGCAGACGCGCTGGATATGGGCTTTTAAGGGAAAACCGTCTTCGAGGAGTTGGAGGATGACGGCCTGACACACCGTGGAGGTGTGCAGGTCTGCCGCTTGTTTGGCCGTGGCCGCGGCGCGGATGATTTCCGGCGGCCCGGCCATCCACCCCACGCGCAGCCCTGGGGCGAGGATCTTGGAAAAAGATCCCAAGTGGATGCTTGCCCCGTGGGTGGCGGCGAAGATGGGCGGGATTTCGGGGCCGTGGAAACGCAGCTCGCCGTAGGGGTCGTCCTCCACGAGGAGGGTTTGGGGGTACTCGGCCATGAGCCGGGCGAGTGCCTGGCGGGTGGAGGCATCAGCGCTGATGCCGGTGGGGTTGTGGAAATTGGGGATGGTGTAGAACAGCCGGGCCCCGCGTTGCAGCGCACGTTGGACAGCGGCCAGGTCCACCCCGCGCGGCGTGAGGGGAGCGGTGGCGAAGCGCGCCTCCAGCAGGGAAAAGGCCTGGATGGCGCCCAAGTAGCTGGGGTGCTCCATGAGCACGGTGTCCCCTGGATTGAGGAGGATTTTCCCCAGAAGATCCAAGGCTTGTTGGGAACCGGTGGTGATGAGGACGTTTTCCGGGCCCAGGGAAAGGCCGAAGCGCTGGTAGCGCTGGGCGATCCATTGGCGAAGTTCCAAAAGCCCTTCGGTGGGCGCATATTGCAGGACTCGGGCGCTGTGGCGGCCGATGGCCCGGGATGCGGCCTCGCTGATGGCCTGCGCGGGGAAACACTCCGGGTCCGGGAGCCCGCCGGCAAAGGAGATGACTTCCGGTTTCTGGGTGACCTTGAGGATCTCCCGGATAAAGGATTGCGGCACGTGGGCCATGCGGCGGCTTGGAGAGAACATGAAGGCTCCTTGCGTGGGGTAGTTAGGGGAAGACGGCCCGCAGCAGGGCCACGGTGAGGATACCTGCGGCCACAGTGGCGGCGAAGCTTCGGGTTTTCCAGCGCACCAGGGCCGTGGGCACACTTGCCCAGAGAAAAAGATTTTTCATGCTCATGTCCACGTTGGGGCCGGCGCAAAGCACACTTTGGGCGAGCAGGGCAGCGAGGATCGCCGGCGGCACGAATCCCAGCCAGCGGGCCAAAGGATCGGGCACGGCGCGTCGGGCGCACAAAAGAAGGGGCAGGGCGCGGGGAAGATAGGTCACGACACTCATGGCAAGGATGATGGCGAGCGTTTCCATGTATCGACTCCAAGGGCCAATGTGGCGGCGGTGATGGTGGCGATGAGGATCACGGACTGGGACACGCCCCAGGCGTGCAGGAGGACGGTGAGCAGCGCGGCGCTGGTTGCCGCCAGGATGTGGGCGGCCGAACCCAGTTGCGCGCCGAGCAAGGCGAGAAACATGGCCGGCAGGGCGAAGTCGAGGCCCCATGGCCGCACATCGTGGATGAGTCCGCCGGCCACGGCCCCCAGGGCGGAGCCCAGGCACCAGGCGGTGTGCGCGACCCCATTGATGGTCAGCGTTTCCGCTGCGTCGCGCGCATTCTGGGCAAAGCGGTGGGCGTGCAGCGCAAAGGTCTCATCCGTGAGCTGTGCGGCGAAGGCCGCCAGGCGTGCCCAGCTCCAGGATCGCAGGTACGGGGCCAAGGCCGCGGCCATGAGGGCATGACGGAGGTTCACCACAAAGGTGGTGGCCGCGATGGTTGCCAGCGAGGCCCCAGTGCTGATGAGGCTGATGGCGATGAATTGGGCTGAGCCTGCAAACACCAATACCGACATGAGGATGGCGGCCGCGGGATCCAGCCCCGCTTGGCGGGCCAGCACCCCGTAGGCGAAGCCCACGGGTACGTAGCCGAGGACGATGGGGGCCACCTGGCGCAAGGCCTGGGCCCATTGGGGATGTTGTTGATACTCCATTATCGATTGCCTCCGCGCAGGATCTTTGGCAGAGGCGGAGCATTGGGTACAGATACAGAAAGAGCTTGATTTTTGGGGTACAGATGCGCGGGTGCAAATATTTGGAACTGGCCGAAGCCTTGGTGGCGGCGCGGGAGTCTCGTGCGGGTGGTGTCGGGGAGCGCCTGCCTTCGGTGCGCACGCTGCGGGCCCGGTATGGGGTATCCATCAATACCGTGCTTGCCGCATATGGCGAATTGGAGGCCCGGGGGCTGGTGGAGGCCCGCCCTCGTTCGGGATATTTTTGGCGTCTGGCGCCGCCGTCCTTGCCGCCGCGGCCGCCGGAATTGGAGTTGCGGCCTCGGGAGATGACCAAGGGCGCGCTCATTGCCCGGGTGCTGGCCAGCGTGGGCAGCGCGCATCTCGTCCCTTTGGGCATCAATTGTCCGGCCCCGGAATTTTTGCCTGGCCGGGCCTTGGGGCGGATCGCGGGGCAGCTCGTGCGGCAGCAGGGGGCAGACCACGTGGGCTATGCGCCGGTGGAGGGGCTGTGGGCCTTGCGGGAGCAGATCGCCGTGCGGGCGGCAGGGGCCGGCTGCCGGGTATCCCCTGAAGAGGTGCTCGTGACCGCTGGCGCCATGGAGGCTTTGTACGTGGCCTTGCGTGCGGTGCTGCGGCCGGGGGACACGGCCCTCATCGCCGCGCCGTCGTACTTTTGTTTCCAGCAGCTGCTTGAGAATCTCGGGGTCCGGGCCGTGGAGATCCCCTCGTCCCCGGAGCATGGTGTCCGGCCGCAGGACGTGCGCCGGGCAGTGGAGCAGCTCTCCATCCAGGCGTGCATCTTGGCTCCCAACTTCAACAATCCCGACGGGAGTCTCATTCCGGACGCTGCCAAGGCCGAGATCGTGGAGACCCTCACTGCGCGCGGCATCCCGCTCATCGAAGACGACGTGGCTGGCGACCTCCACCTGGCCCCGCGGCGGCCGCCCCTGGCCAAGGCCTTTGACCGTAAAGGTATGGTGCTTACCTGTTCCTCGTTTTCCAAGACCTTGTGTCCGGGCTACCGCATTGGTTGGGTGCTGCCGGGGCGGTGGTTTGCCGAAGCCCTGGCGGTGAAGGCGACGACCAATGTGAGCTCCGCCACCCTGCCGCAGATGGTGGTAGCGGCGTACCTGCGCCAGGGTCGGTATGACCGCCACGTGCGGCGCTTGCGTTCCCGTATCGCCCGAAGCATGGAGGCCATGGCCGCTGCCGTGGCGCGGCATTTCCCGCCAGGCACGCGCCAGACGCGGCCGCAAGGCGGGGGCGTGGTATGGATCGAACTCCCCAGGTCCGTGGACGCCGTGGAGCTTTTCTTTCGCGCCCGGGAGCAGGGGATCGGCATTGCGCCTGGCACGATTTTTTCTCTCCACGGGCAGTTGGACCATTTTGTCCGCCTCAACGCGGCGGTGCCGTGGACTTCCCAGATCGAAGATGCGGTGGCCGCATTGGGGCGTTTGGCCGCGGGCATGGCGGCATAAGGAGGCGTATTGAACTGCGAATTTCCTGCGCGCGTGGTGGTGGAGGTGACCACCCGGTGCAATTTGGCCTGTCCGTCCTGTGTCAAACATACCCAGGGCTGGGATCTCCCGGATAGCCATATGGCGCCGGAGGTGTTCGCGGCCCTGCGTCCTGTGATTGCCCAGTGCCAGAGCCTCGTGCTCTCGGGCATTGGTGAGCCCCTGCTCCATCCGCGTTTGGTGGAATGGGTGGCCCAGGCCAAGGCGTGGAACCCCGGGGTGCGGGTGGGGTTTCAGTCCAACGGCATGCTGCTGACCCAGAAGCTGGCGCGGGAGCTGGTGGCCGCAGGCGTGGATCAGGTGGCCTTTTCCGTGGACGCCCAGGAGAATGCGCTTCTGGGGGCGCTGCGACCTGGGGCCACGGTGGAGGGAATTGCCCAGGCCTTTGTCCATATGCGTTCGGCAGCCCGAAGCCATGGCCGACAGGTGCGCCTCGGGGCGGAGCTCGTGCTCTCCCAAAGCAATCTCGCCTTCGTGGCGGACGCCGTGGACTGGTGCGGCCGGCAGGGCGCGGATTTTGTGATCCTTTCCCATCTCATCCCCTACCGCAAGGAGGATGCGGCGCAGAGCCTGTACACCGCCGTTTCCCAGCGCGCATTGGATTTCGCCCGTGCGGCGCTGGCAGAGTTCGTGGATCAGGGGCTCAATATGCGGCGTTTGGACCAAGTGTATTACCACCCCTTTCCTGGCCCCAAGGAGCGGCAATGGGTGGCTGCAGTACGCGCCATGCTGACCGCAGCCCAGCGCGAGGGGGTGGAGCTCCCCTTGAGCCGGGTGGTGCGGGCCCTGGAGCCCGAGGCGGTGACGCGGCGAAACGCCGTCGCCCGAGTCCTGGGGCAGGTGCAGCAGGTGGCGGCGCGCCACGGCATGGAGGTGGAGCTTCCCGCAACGGCCGTGCAGGAGCCCGGAGCTTGTCCGTTCGTGGCCACCCCGACCCTGGCTGTGGCCCAAGACGGATCGCTCAGTCCGTGCCATTTTGTGTGGCACAGCGCGGTGGTGTATCCTGAGGGGCAGGCGGTGACCGTAGCCCGACGTATCCTCGGGCGCCTTCCTGCAGACGATCCGGTGGCGGTGTGGAACAGCCCCCAGGCGCGACGTTTCCGTGAGCAGGCGCAGGGGAGCTTTGCCCGGTGTTTTGACTGTAACGTCGTGCCCTGCAACTTCGTGGACGGCAGTCCGGAGCCGTTCGTCGCTGACTGCTACGGCGCCGAGGTGCCGTGCGGGGTGTGCCCGTGGGTGGGCGGCGGCTTTGCCTGCCTGGGTTAGGCGGCGGCTTGGCACGCCGAGGCTAGGCCGTGGCGCTTTTGAGGAACTGCTCGTGAAAGAGATGAAGGAAGAAGGCCACCACGAGGATGCCTGCGGCGTCTTCGCCCCCGGCGTCGAAGCGCGCCAAGGCGGCCTCCAAAAATTGCGGGCGGAAGTAGTCGAGACGCCGCACTGTGGCGGGGGCGAGGGTGTCGCCGATCATCTCCCGGAACGTGCGCACAAACCAGGGCGCGGGCGCGGCGAGGGGTTGCTTGCGACGCTGGCAGATGGCGGCAGGAAGGATCGGGGTCATGGCGCTCTTGAGCAGGGCCTTTTCGGTGAGCCCCCTGAGCTTCCAATGGGCGGGGATCCGAAAGGCCCATTCCACCAAGCGGTGATCCAAGAACGGCGAGCGCAGTTCCACCCCATGGGCCATGCTCATGGTGTCTCCCAAAAGCAGGGTGAGTCCGGGCAGACGCATGTGGGCCTCGAGAAACAGCGCCTGATCCACGAGGCTGCGCGCAGGCGGCACTGCGGGGATTTCTTGGCTGCGCTCGTGGGCGTTGGCGGCCATGGCCGCCAGGGTGGAGTCGCTCATGAGGGCCGAGGCAAAACGGAAGGCCTGAAAGCGGTAGGGTAGGCTCGGATGGCGGCAGGGGGCGGCCTTGAGGTGGGCGTACCAGCCGGGGAGCGCGGCGCGGTCCGTGCCCGGCGGGAGCACGCGGCAGAGCAGGGGCAGGCGGCGTTGGGGTGCCCGCTCGATGAAGGGCAGGAGTTTCAAGAACTTGAAATAATCGTAGCCGGCAAGCACCTCGTCGGAGCCGTCGCCGCAAAGGACCACCTGAAATCCCAACTTTCGGGCCGTGCGCGCGAGTAGATAGAGCGGCAGGTGGAGCAGCGTCACCAGCGGGGCTTCCAAATGCCAAATGAGGCGCGGCAGGTCCTCGGGCTCCAGGTGGCAGCGGAATTCGTGGTGCTGGGTACCGGCGTGGCGGCTCACCATGCGGGCAAAGGGGGATTCGTCGCTGTGGTGCTCGGCAAAGGTGATGGAGATGGTCTGCACCGGGGCCGTGCTGTGCCGTGCGGTGAGGGCGGCCACGGCGCTGGAGTCGATGCCGCCGGAGAGGTAGCAGGCCACGGGTACGTCGGCATGCAGCCGCTGGGCGACACTTTCGGAGAGGAGGTGGGTGAGCTGGGCTGCGGCTTCGGCGCGGCTGGCCGGAGGATCGAGGTCTTCGGGGAGCTGCCAGTAGCGCTGCGGGCGCAGGCGCACGGGGGCGTCGTCTGCGCAAATCGTGCACCAATGCCCAGGGGGCAGCTGGGTGACGGCGCGCACGAAGGTACGGGGAGGCACGGCAAACCCGTAGTCCATGGCTTGGGCCAGAGCGGTGGGGTCCAGGTTCCGGGGCACCTGGGGATGGACCAGGAGGGATTTGATCTCCGAGGCGAAGAGGATGCCGTCAGGGACCTGCGCCATGACCAGGGGTTTTTTGCCGAGCCGGTCCCGGCCCAGGGTAAGGGTGCGGCGCTGCGGCTCCCAGAGGGCGAAGGCAAACATCCCGTGCAGGCGCACCACGGCGTCTTTTCCCCACGTCATGAGGGCCGCAAGCAGCACCTCGGTGTCCGAGCGTGTGGCAAAGGTGTGCCCTAGGGCCGCAAGCTCGGCGCGCAGTTCCTGATAGTTGTAGATCTCACCGTTGAAGACGAGTACCGCCCCGGTGGGCGCATGGACCATGGGCTGGCTGCCGCCAGGGATATCGATGATGGCCAAGCGCCGCGAGGCCAAACCGCAATGGGCGTCGGCAAAAACGCCTTCGCCGTCCGGGCCGCGGTGCGCCATGCGCTGGGCCATGGCGGAAAGCAGGGCCTGGATTTCCCGCTTTTGGCGCGGGGCGTTGGTCAGCAGTCCCGCGATGCCGCACACTATTTGGGTTCCTTGACGATTTCCGCAAATGCCGAGCGCAGGGTCTCGAGGATCCCCGCCACTTCGTCCAGCAAGGCGGGATTCATCTGGATGTTGGCGTTCACCAATTGCCAGGTGCAATAGGTGTAGAGGCTGTGGAGGTTTTGCGCCAGTTCGCCGCCTTTTTCCTTGTTCAGAGAGCCGTCCAATTCCGCGATGATGTCGAGCGCCTGGGAGATGAGGATGCCTTTGGTGGCGTAATCCTTTTCCAGCATCTTGGTCTTGGCTTGCTGCAATGCGGTGATGGCGCTTTCGAAGAGCATCACCACGATGTGGCCCGGAGTGGCGGTGGTCACTTGGGTTTGGCGGTATGCCAGGGCTGCACGCTGCATGCACGTACTCCTTGTCTAAGAGTTTTTCGGCAGGCTGTTGATTTGGGATCCCAGCATGGAGGAGAGCTGGTCATAGGTGCCGAGCGTCGCCTCCAGGTTGGCAAAGCGGGTGCGCAAGGTGCTTTCCAGGAGGGTGAGGCGCTTTTCCTCGTAGGCGATTTTGGCGTCGATACTGTCGATGATGTCTTGGTAGTTGTCTTCGAGGATCTTGAGCGGCCCTTCCAGGGGCGCGGTCAGGCGGCCGACTTCGTCACCCAGCTCCAGGGCCTTGCCGTTTTTGATGAAGATGGTCCCCGAATAGGAGCCGTCCGTCATATCCATGACATCGATGACCAGACCTTTGGCTGGATTGTCGTCACCGATGGCCGTGATCTTGGTGCCGTCGATGGAGGCGGGGTACCCGCCGATGGTGGGAGGTGGGCTGGCGCTGATACTCCCGCCGGAGACGGTGTAGGTGACGGAGAATTCGCCGGCTTGGGTAACCCCACGCACCAGGGAGCTGAATTGAAAGTGGGGCGAGGCGGCGGCCACGTACTGGCCGGGATTCAGAGGATCTTCGACCATCTCCTTGGTGCTGGGCACGGAGTCCGCGGCAAAAAGCTTGGCTACGGCCTGAGGATCGGTGTTGAGGGCCGAACGCAGGGCCGTTTCGTCGAGCACCAAAAGACCGAAGGTGGGAGAGCCTTGAGCGGTGTCGGTGGTGATGCCCACACTGCCCAAGGAGGTGACCGGATCCAGGTCGCGGTCAAATCCCAGACCCTTGGAGGCGAGGATATTCTTGATGCGCTGCTGGATCATCTGCAGGCCGTAGTTGCCGGTGAGCAGCGACCCCGTGGTTTGGGAGCCCACGGTGGTCACCTTGGTTTGTTCCTGGATTTTGGTGAGTACGGTATTCACCTCGTCCACAAAGGTCTTCACCTTGTCCACGACAGCGGACACGTCCGTGGCCGTGGTCAGGGTGGTTTGGCCGGCCTGCACCAGGTTCATGGTGATGCCGGGGATGATGTCGCTGATGGAGTTGCTCGCCCGCTCCAGGTAGCCGTCGGTGGCCCCTTGGGTTTGGGTGAAGGCCGATGCTCCGAGTCCGGCGAGGGTGGTGCCGGGATAATCCACGACGCGCACCGTATTGGCCGCTCCAGGGGTCCCGGTGAGCACGAGCACTTGGGAGCCGGATTCCGTGGCAAGGCTGGCCGAGACCCCGCTGCCTAAGGCGTTGATGCCGTCCACCAGATCCTGGAGGGTGGCGCCGGCGCCCAAGGAGACGGTGTAGAGCGTACCTCCGGCGGCGAACTTGAAGTCTCCGGGGGTACCGGAGAGGGGGGCCGTTGCCGCGGTCAGTCCCGTGGATGCCTGCAGGATGGTGGCCGTGGGCGCAGGGGTCACGGGCCAGCCGTCGACCCGCAACTGGGCGTTGGCCGCGTTTTGGGTCTGGACGAAATCTGCGGAGGAAAAGCCGGGCACGGTGGTGAGTCCATCGTCGATGAGGACGTCGTTGCCTGCGCCAAGCTCCATGCCTCTGAGCTGCAGACGGTAGCCGCTGCCATCGTTGATGAGGGTGGCGCGCACCAGATTCTGATTTTGGGAATGGGCGTTGATCATGTCCGCGAGCTGTTGCAGCGTGGTACCTGCTGCCACGTCCACGGTCATTTGGGTGGACCCTACCACCAAGGTCATGGAGCGGGCGGCGCCGCCGGTGACATCCGCGCTGGGGGCGGAAAAAACTGCCGTGCCCATGAGGGTGTCCGTGGCGGCGAGCCCCACCACCTCCACGGTATGCACCCCGGATTCGGCGCTGCTGCTGGCTGTGGCGGTGAGGGCTGCTGGGTTGGAAGACACGGTCTGTTTGGCGAGAAATTCGTCCAAGGAGTCCATTCCCGACAGGGTGGTGCGCAGGGTCAGCAGCGCGCTGTTGAGTTCTTGAAAGGCTTGGGTTTTCTTTTCCCACGTGGCTTTCCATGCCTCCAGGCGGCGCTGGTGGATGCGTTCCGTATCCACCAGTTTGGTGACCATGGAGTCGAAATCCGTGCCTGAGCCCAGCCCCGTAAAGCGGATGGCGCCGGAAAGGAGCTCCGTGCTTGTCGTGGTGTCGGCCATGAGGTCCTCCGCGAAAGTCTATATGCTATTATGCAATGGCCGTGCCGCCTTTTCTATGAAAAATGGCCGGGCCGCGGCGCGCGACCCGGCCATTTGGCCGCGGGTTGGGGCGGGGGCTATCCGCCGATGAGCTGCAGGGCCATCTGCGGCAGGCTGTTGGCCTGGGAGAGCATGGCCACTGCCGACTGGGTGAGGATCTGGTTGCGCACGAACTGGGTCATTTCCGTGGCCACGTCCACGTCGGAGATACGGGACTCGGCGGCCTGGAGGTTCTCGGCCTGGATCTGCAGATTGGTGATGGTGTTTTGCAAACGGTTCTGCAGGGCGCCCAGGTTGGCGCGGATGTTGTCCTTGGAAACGATGGCCTTGTTGAGGGCGGCCAGGGCCTCTTGCGCCGCCTGCTGGGTGGAGATGCTGTAGCCTGCGCCGGCAATTCCGGAACCGTTGTCGCGGCTCGAGTCTGCAGCGTTGCCCACGCCCAGGGCCGATGCCGTGGCGGTCTGGATGGCGATGTAGTAGTAGTCCTCGGCGGAGCTGTTGCCCGTGCCGAAGTGGACCTTGAGCGGGCCGGTGGAGTTGAGGCCTGAACCATCATGCGCGCTGGCCCAGTCCACCACGTGCGGGGTAGAGGCCGAGAGATTGCCGTTCAAGAGATAGATGCCGTTGAAATTGGTGGCGTTGGCGATTCGGGTGATTTCCGAGGCCATGGCCTGGTACTCGGAGTCGATGATGAGGCGCTGGTCCGAGGTGTAGGTGCCGGTGGCCGCCTGTTCGGCCAGTTCCTTCATGCGGATGAGCTTTTCATCGATGACCTGGAGGGCGCCGTCGGCGGTCTGGATGAGGGAGATGGCGTCGTTGGCGTTGCGGATGCCCTGTTTGAGGGAGGCGATGTCCGCGCGCATGAGTTCGCGGATGGCGAGCCCGGCGGCATCGTCCGCTGCGGTGGTGATGCGCAGGCCCGAGGACAGGCGGCGGGTGGATGTGGCCAGCGCTCCGTAGGAGGAGCTGAGGTTCCGCGCCGCGTTCATTGCCATGAGATTGTTGTTGATGACGAGAGACATGGTGGTTTCCTCCGTGAAAGGGTTTGGCGTCCGTGCCGATGTATTCCGTGTGTGCCCTTTGTATCGGCCGCTGGCGGCAATACTTTAGGGCGATTTCGGAATTTTTGGGTCAGGACAGGGGAGGAAGGTCCACGAACTCGGGGATGTGGCGCCGGGCCTCGGCCTCGGAGAGGCCGCGGGCCTGGGCGATGGCGGGGAGGTTTTCTTCGGCGTCGCTTGGACGCAGATAGAGGGGCGCTGGCGGATGGCGATGGAAGGCGGCCGTGGCGGCGGCGGTCATGAGGGTCCCGGGCCAGGGGGTGTCGAAAAACATGGGAAGGGCGGTGACGGTATCTGGGAGCTCCAGGCGACGGATGCCGCTGCCTACGGCAAGTCCCGGCTGGGCCTCCACGTGGGCGCGAAACTCCTGATGGGAGAGGGGCCGGACGGGGCGGGTGGGGCGGCCGTGCTCGAAGCGCTGCGCGTAGACCATGTGGGCGCGGGCATAGGTGGCCACCCACAGTCGTCCTGAGCAGGGGACCTGGGCGGCGAGCAGACGGTGGAGCTCCAGCCCCGCCATGGGGATCTGGGCGCCCATGCCCAGTCCTGCCACGGTGGCCAGGGTGATGCGCAGCCCGGTGAAGGACCCCGGGCCGCACACCGCGGCGATGCCGCCAAGATTCGTGGTTGCGATTCGGTGCGCTGCAAGGATGCGTGCGATGGCGGGCGCCAGCACGGTCACCGAGGCGCCGGGGCAGTGGATGGTCTCGGCGTGGAGCACGGCGCCTTCCTGCCCCAAGACGATGTGGAGCAGATTTTCGGCGCCGCATAGGACGAGCAGCGGGGCGCTGGTGTCAGGGGATGTGGCGGAGGATGTCATTGACGGTTGCCAAAATCATGAGGGTGATGAGCAGCGCCATGCCGATGCGCAGGGCGACCTCCTGCACCTTGGCCGGAAGCGGGCGGCCGGCGATGGTTTCAAGCAAATAGAAGAGGATATGTCCACCGTCCAGCACCGGGATGGGCAGGAGGTTGAGTACACCCAGGTTGACGCTGATGAGCGCCGTGAGCGCCAAAAGCTGCACGAGTCCGCTCTGGGCTTCGCGGTGGATGAGCTCGGTGATGAGGATCACCCCGCCCACGTCGCTCCACGGGATGACCCGTTCGATGAGCTTGATGATGCCCTGGAGCATGAGGCTGGTGACCTGGCCGATATGCCGCAGCCCTTCCCAGGCGGCCTCGGGCACGGAGAGCATGCGGCGCTCGGTCACCCCGGCCGGGGCGATGCCGAGCATGGGAGCGCGACGCATTTCGCCAAATATGGTGCGTTTTTCCTGCACCTGCGGGGTGGCGCGTACTTCTAACGTGGTCTGCTGGCGTTTGACGGTGATGGTGAGGGAGCGGCCGTCGCTGGTTTCGATGGCGGTGACCAGCTCGTCCCAGGTGTGGATTGTTTCGCCGTCGATGGCGAGGATGCGGTCTTGAGGAGCAAGACCTGCCGCCGCTGCAGGGCTCTCGGCGGTGACCTTGCCGATGACCGGCAGCAGTTCTTCCATGCCTTGGGTGGCCAAAAGACCCCAAAAGATGATCCAGGCGAGGAAGAAGTTGCTGATCGGGCCCGCCAGCACCACCAGCATGCGCTGCCAGGGGGGCCGCAGGATGAATTGGGCCTCCATGGGCGCAGGATCGTCGGCGTCTTCTTTTTCTCCCACAAGCTGCACGTAGCCGCCGAGCGGGACGAGGCTCAGGCGATATTCGGTGGCGCCTGGTCTCCAGGAGAGGAGCTTCGGCCCAAAGCCCAGGGAGAAGACGTGCACGCCGATACCCAATGCCCGGGCCATGAGAAAGTGCCCCAGTTCATGGAAAAAGATGAGGCCGCCAAGGACGACGATCACGGCGAGGATGCTCGTCATGCAAGGGCCTCCAGGAGGTGGGCGGCCTTGGTTCGGGCCGCGCGGTCTTGATGGAGGATCTCCTCCACCGTGGCCGCAGGCTGCGCGTCGGTAGCTTCCATGGTGGCGGCGATGAGGCGCGGGATGGCAAGGAAAGGGATGCGGCGGGCCAAGAAGGCCTCCACCGCCACTTCCGCGGCGGCGTTGAGGGCGATGCGGGCGCTGGGGCCGTGGCGTGCAGCCTCCATGGCCAGGCGCAGACAGGGAAAGCGTTCCACGTCCGGTGTCTCGAAGGTCAGCGGTTTGGCCGTGAGGTCCACGGGGAGGTCTTGCGCCACCCGCTTGGGGTAGCCCAGGCAATGGGCGATGGGGACTTCCATGGAGGTCGGTCCCAATTGGGCAAGCAGTGAGCCGTCGATCATCTCCACCAGGGAGTGGACCACGGATTGGGGATGCACGAGGACGGTGATCTCTTCCGGGGCTGCCCCAAAAAGGGCCATGGCCTCCAGGAATTCCAGGCCCTTGTTCATAAGGGTGGCGCTATCCACGGTGATTTTGGGGCCCATGGACCAATTGGGATGGCGCAGCGCCGCCTCGGGGGTCACGGCGGCCAGCTCGGCGGCGGAGGCGGTGCGAAACGGCCCGCCCGAGGCCGTGAGGATGAGGCGGCGCACCTGTGCGAGCCCGTGGCCCTGTACGGCCTGGAAGATGGCGTTGTGTTCCGAGTCCACGGGCAGCAGCACGGCCCCGCTTGCGTGGCATGCCTGGCGGAAGAGGTGCCCCGCCAGCACCAGCGCCTCTTTGGTGGCCAAAGCGAGGATCTTGCCGCTTTGGGCTGCGGCCAGGGCCGGCAGGAGTCCGGCGGCGCCCACCTGGGCGGCCACCACGTGGGTGGCCTCGGGCAGGCGCGCCAATTGGACGTAGCCTTCGGGGCCGAAGACGAGGTACGGCTGGTAGCCAGCGGGCAGGAGCTCCCGCAGGGCCGCGCTGTCTTCGGCCTGAAGGATCCCCAGAAACGGCGGCCGGAATTCCGCGGCCTGCTCGGCCAAGCGCTTCAGATTGCGCGCCCCGGCCAGGGCCAGGACTTGGAAGCGCTCCCGGTTGCGGCGCACCACCGCCAAGGTGCTGACGCCAATGGAGCCGGTGGCGCCCAGGACCACCAGCCTGCGCACAGCGGCGCTTTGGAGAAAACGGTGGGAAAGGGGAGAAATATACTCCATGGCTATGTCCACAAGGGCAAGAAATGGGTCAGGGCCGCATAGACGGGAAGCGCGGTCAAAAGGCTATCGATGCGATCCAAAATTCCCCCGTGTCCAGGAAGCATCGTTCCGGAATCTTTGATGTTTCTCCAGCGTTTGATGGCTGATTCCATAAGATCGCCCCCTTGGGCGGTAACGCTCACCACCGCGGCGATGCATGCGGCTCGGCCAGGATCCGCCTTCCCCGCCCATACGGCATAGAGGGTGCAGACCGTCATGCAGGCCGCAAGCCCGCCGAGGCTGCCGGACCACGTCTTTTTGGGGCTCACCCGGGGCCAGAGTTTGGGGCCCCCCAGGTGGGAGCCGACATAAAAGGCCGCAGTGTCCGTGGACATGGTCCCAAGGAGAATGAAGCCGAGATCCAGGGGGGCGAGCTGCAGGCCTGGGCGCAGGAGCACCGGCACATAGAGCAGGGCGCTGAGGGCAACAAGGGCGTCGTGGGCCGCCAGGGAGGCGTCTTTGCCGCTGCGGGTCAGGAACGCCGTGCCTGCGGCGAGGGTGAGCAGCGGCGCGGTGGCCATTTCCGGCCAGGAGGCAGGCAGCCACATGAGGCCGACTCCTGCGCCAAGGACCAGGGCGAGGGCCAGCCGGCGTTTTCGCAGGTCCCAGAACATGGCCAGGTATTCCCCGAGGGCGAGGGCCGCGACGAGGCTGACTGCCAGACGCAGGGGCATGCCTCCGGCTACAATCGCCGCCGCAAGCAGGGGGATGAGGATGAGGGCCGTGAGGATGCGTTGGCGGTGGGCTTGGGTCATGCCTCCTCCGGGGCTGCACCGAAGCGGCGTTGGCGGCGGCGGAAATCCTCCAGGGCGCGGTGCAAGTGTTCGGGGGAGAATTCCGGCCAGGGCGTGTCCGTGAAGTAGAGCTCGCTATAGGCGCTCTGGAAGAGGAGAAAATTACTCAGGCGCAGCTCTCCGCCGGTGCGGATGATGAGGTCCGGGTCCGGCATGTCCGCAGTGAAGAGGTGCGCGGCCAGGGATGCTTCGGTGATGATTTCTTTTTGCTGGGCGAGTTGTTGGCACGCACGTACGATCTCGAGCCTTCCGGAGTAGTTGAGCGCCAGCGCTAGGGTCATGGCGGAGCCGTGGGCGGTGCGGCGCAGGGCGTGTTGGAGCACCTGCCGGGTGGGAGTCGGGATGTCGTCCAATTCGCCCAGCACCCGCAGTCGGATCCCGGTGCGCTCCAGTTCCGGCAATTCTTGGGAAAGAAACTCGCGCAGCAGCTCGAACAGGAACGTGATTTCCTGGGGAGGGCGGCGCCAATTTTCCCGCGAAAAGGTATAGAGGGTGAGATTCGGGATCTCAAGCCGACGGGCTTCACGTACGATTTCCCGGGCCGCCAGGGTGCCGGCCCGGTGCCCTGCGCTGCGGGCAAGGCCCCGGGCCTGGGCCCAGCGGCCGTTGCCATCCATGATAATGGCCAGATGCGAAAGGATGGGCATGGACTAGATTTCCATGATCTCTTTTTCTTTGGCCGCCAAGGCGGTATCCGCCTTGTGGATGAAGTCGTCGGTGACCTTTTGGACTTCTTCCTGGGCCTTGTGGAATTCGTCCTCGCTCATCTCTTTGGCATTCTTCTTCTTTTTGAGGGACTCGTTGATATCCCGGCGCACGTTGCGGATGGCGACTTTGGCCTCTTCGGTATATTTCTTGGCCATTTTCACCAAATCTTTGCGGCGTTCTTCCGTGAGCGGCGGGATGGAAATGCGGATGGTGCGGCCGTCGTTGACGGGAGTCAGCCCCAGATCCGACTTCATGATGGCCTTTTCGATGGCGGCAAAGGCATTGCGATCCCAGGGCGAGATGGCGATGGTGCGGCTATCGGGAATGGAGACCGACGCCACTTGAGCCAGAGGCGTGGGTGTACCGTAGTACTCTACCTTGATATGATCCACCAATGCGGTGGTGGCGCGTCCGGTGCGCAGACGGGAAAATTCCTTCGCCAGGTTGTCGATGCTTTTTTGCATCTTGGTCGTGCATTCTTCAAGGTGCTTTTCCATGGTTTATTCTCCTTGAACCAAAGTTCCCACACGTTCGCCCAACATGAGGCGTTTGATATTGCCAGGGACAAAGAGGTTGAAGACCCCGATGGGGAGCTTGTTATCCATGCACAGGGAAATGGCCGCCGAGTCCATGACCTTGAGCCCTTGCTGGAGCACGTCCAGGTAGGTGAGGGTGGGGTAGAGCACCGCGTCGGGATGTTTTTCCGGGTCCTTGTCATAGACACCGTCCACGCGGGTGGCTTTGAAGATGGCGTCGCACTTGAGCTCCATGGCGCGCAGGACGGCGGCCGTATCCGTCGTGAAGTAGGGGATGCCGGTGCCTGCGGCACAGATGACCACGCGGCCCTTTTCCAGGTGGCGGATGGCGCGGCGGCGGATGTAGGGCTCGGCCACTTCTTTCATGGTGATGGCGGTCATCACTCGCGTGGAGACCCCGAGTTTTTCCATGGCGTCTTGTACGGCCAGGGCGTTCATGACCGTGGCAAGCATGCCCATGTAGTCCGCCGAGGCGCGGTCCATGCCCTTGGACGAGACCGAGACTCCGCGAAAGATATTGCCGCCGCCGATGACAAGGCTCAGCTGCACGCCCATGGTGACGACTTCCGCCAGCTCCCGGCAGATGGCCTGAGTGGTGAGGGGGTCGATGCCAAAGCCCTGGTCACCGGCCAAGGCTTCGCCGCTGAGTTTGAGCATGACGCGACTAAAGCGCAACTGGGACATGAGGACTCCTTGGTTTTGCAAAACGGGCGGCCCAACGGCCGCGTGACACTATGCATTTCCTGCTGGAAGCGCAACCGAGGCTGTTTTCGCGTGTGCCATAAAAAAAGGGCCTTGCGGCCCTTTTTGGCGATGTGGGTTCAGGCCCCCACAGCGATGCGGACGAAGCGGTCCACCTGGACCCCTTTGCCGAGGATGTCTTTGACGGCCTTTTTGTCATCTTTGATGAAGGGCTGCTCCACCAGGCAGACTTCCTGGTAGTATTTGCGCATGCGGCCCTCCACGATCTTCTCGGCGATCGCCTCGGGCTTGCCTTCCTGTTTGGCCTGATTGAGGTAGATGGCGCGCTCCTGCTCCAGGGCTTCGGCGGGGACTTGATCTACAGAGACGCACAGCGGATTGGCCGCAGCCACCTGCATGGCCACGTCTTTGGCTGCTTCCGCCGTCGCCGGGCCCGTCAGGACCACCAGCACGCCCAGCTTGTTGTTGGAGTGGATGTAGCTGCCGATCACGCCCTCGCCGGGCACGGAGACGTAGGCCAGGCGACCAAGCTGCATGTTTTCGCCGATCTTGCCGATCAGGCCGGAGAGGTCGGTGAGCTCTGCAGGCAGGGCCTCCGGGGTTGTGGCGCCCGAGGCGAGCACGGCCTCGGCAATGGCCGTGGCCTTGGCGACGAACTCCTCGTTCTTGGCCACAAAGTCGGTCTCGCAATTGAGCTCCACCATGGCCGCAGCCTTGCCGTCCGGGGCCATGGCGATGGTCACCAAGCCTTCGGCCGTGGCCCGGCCCGCCTTTTTGGCTGCTTTGGACAGACCCTTTTCCCGCAGCCAGGCAATGGCCTTGTCCATATCGCCCCCACACTCGGTCAGGGCTTTCTTGCAATCCATCATGCCAGCGCCGGTGCGCTCGCGCAGTTCTTTCACCATGGAAGCGGAAATGGACATCTTAGAACTCCTCCTCGTCGTCCTGGTCGTCATTCAGGGTCGCGTCATCGGCTGCCGGGGCGTCTTCCGGTTGGGTAAAAGCCGCCTCGGGCTGCTCTGCGGTCTCGACGCCGCGTTCTTGGGCCAGGGCCTGGCCTTCCAGGCAGGCGTCCGCCATGGCGCCGGCAAAGAGTTTGATGGCGCGGATGGCGTCATCGTTGCCCGGGATGACATAGTCGATGGGATCGGGATCGCAATTGGTATCCACTACGGCCACCACCGGGATGCCCAATCGGCGGCATTCTTTCACTGCGATTTCTTCGTGATGCGGATCGATGATGAAAACTGCAGCCGGCGGTTCTTCCATGTTTTTGATGCCGCCCAAGGTGGTGTTGAGCTTCTGCATCTCCCGCTCCATGCGCAAGACTTCCTTCTTGGTGAAGCGGTTGATGCTCCCGTCGGCAAAGGCGGCTTCCAGGGATTTGAGCCGATTGATGCTGGAGCGAATGGTCTGGTAGTTGGTGAGGGTTCCCCCCAGCCAGCGGTGGGTGACGTAAAACATGCCGCAGCGTTCGGCTTCGGCGCGAATGGTGTCCTGTGCCTGACGCTTGGTCCCCACGAAAAGGATTTTTCCGCCGCGGGCGACCGTGTCCACGATAAAGTCGTGGGCCTTGCGGTAGAGTTTGACCGTCTGCTGGAGATCGATGATGTGGATGCCTTTGCGGGCGCCGAAGATGTAGGGCCGCATCTTGGGGTTCCACCGCCGGGTCTGGTGGCCGAAATGCACACCAGTCTCCAGCATCTGCTTCATGCTGACATACGCCATACGGATTCCTCCATGGTTTTTTCCTCCGCCCGCGGGAAGGCGCAGTGCCCAACCAGAGGAGACGCGGACGTGCGGAGTGAACGAGAAAAATGGCCTCGACCTTCATCCCTGCGTGAACGGGCCGCGGAGGGATGCAAAACGGCCGTCTGGTGCTGCCAGACGGCCGATGTTTGTGGTGCCGAAGAGAGGACTCGAACCTCCACCGGGGAACCCCGACTAGACCCTGAACCTAGCGTGTCTACCAATTCCACCACTTCGGCGTCGAACGAGGGGGCATCTAGGCGCAGTGCGGGCGGATGTCAAGCGAAAAATGCCAACGATGTCTCTTTAGGGGAGCAAGCCCCGCAGGATCTCTTCGGGTTTTTGAAGGAGTTGCTCGATGGCCTTGGGCGGCGCCTGGCGCAGCAAGAGGCGTTGCAGGTCCACGCGCACCTTTGGGGCGTCTATGGGGCCATGTATTTGAAGGGGGACCGGGGTGGTTTGGGCGACGGCCGCCAGGGGGCCGAGCTCGCGGCCGGCCTGGGCCGTGGCGCTGACACGCAGATCCGCATCAAGGCGGTTTTGCGGGAGATGCACTTGCCCTGCCCCCGCCACGGTAAACCAAGGACCATGGCCGGAGATGTCCGCCGTCAGTACGCCTTTGTGCATTGGACCTTGGGCTGTCAGCTTGGTGAAGGCCACGTCGAGCTGGTCAGGAAGGGTGGGTGGAACCAAGAGTGGCGCCGCGGTGCGCAGCGCCGCCCCCAGGGGCGCACCGAGCGCGGCGCCGTCCGTCAAACGGAGGCTGATCTCCCCGGCGAGCGTCTTTTTGATGGCGTCGAGAGTTGCCCCTTGGGCCTTGAGGGTGGCGTCTCCGGCGGCGGTGCCGCGCATACGGTCTGGAGCGCCCAGCATGGCGAAGAGTTGGGCGAGGTCCAGGTCACGGGCCTGGAGGCGCAATTGCGCGGCGAGATTCGGATTGCGGGCGTCCATCTCCCCTTCGAGGTCGATGGCGCCTTGGGCGAGCGCGGCGGTGAGGCGGGGGATCTGGATGCGCCCTTGGGCGATGGAGATTTCGGCCTCTGCATGCGGTGCCTGGACGTTTTCCCAGCGGATGGTTTCGGCCGCAAGCGTGCTGGTACCATGCAGGCCTGAAAGCCATGGCCAGGGGTGTTGGGCGGAAGTGGAAACCGGCTGCATGGTGACGTCCAGCTGACCGTGCAGGGACGAAATTTCTCCCTGCGCAGCGGTGATGGACGCCGTGAGCGCGGGTGCGGCAAGGCGCAAGGGCTTGGGGTACACCGTGCCTTTGATGGTGAGCGTCCCGTGGGCCTCTCCAGTCTGCCAGGAGCAGGCAAGGTCCATGGTTGCGGGGGCTTCTGGGGCGATGGGGCGGGCATGCAGTTGGATGTTCTGGACGCGGACGGTGCGGTTGCCGGCGTCGTCGTGCAAGTCCACCTGGCCGTTGGTCACGGCGAGTTGGTCTACCTGCCACGTGATGTCCGGAAGTTGCAGGGCGCCGGCGTGGACCGGCGGCGAGAGCGCGCTGGAAGGATTCGGGAGGATGCGTGGCGGGAGGTTGGATCCCCCTGGTGCGGTGCGGTGTACGAAGATGTGCGGCGTGTTCAGGAGTACTTCGCGGACCACGATGCGGCCGGAGAGGAGTGCGGGCAGATGCACGAGGGCGCGGAGGTCCGCGATGGCGATCACCGGTGTTTCTTGCGGCGTCGGCCCGGCGACACGAAGTCCGGAGACCTGGATGCTGAGCGGCAGCAGGCGGATGGTGGCATCGGTCATGGTCACGGGCCGTCCCAGGGCCTGGGTCATCCAGGCGGACAGGCGTTGGGGGAGATCGCGGCTCATGACGCGCGCGCCGCCCCAGGCCAGGGCGATGCAGATGCCAAGGATGATGAGTGGGATGCGTAGACGCCGCATGCGGGCCTCCGTGCTTTATGGTCCGGATGCACTGGCGTATGCCGCAAAGACGCGCAAAACGGAAGCAGCGGTTCTTTCCTTGAAGCTTGGCGGCGCCTGCGCTACACAGCGTCCTCCCGTGGGGAGGCACACGAGTATGATTCATGTCCATGAACCGAGCCATATCCCTGGAATCGATGCCGGATCGTGTTTGACCATCGGCAATTTCGACGGGGTGCATGTGGGGCATCAGGCCCTGATTGTTCGCACCCGTGACGCTGCCCGGGCCATGGGCGTTCCTTCGGTGGTGGTGACCTTCGATCCCCATCCACTGCGGTTCTTCACCGGCAGGCCACATCCGCCCTTCATCACCACGCCGGCGCAAAAAGAGCGTTGCGTCGCCGCCTTGGGCGTGGACGCCCTGCTGACGCTCACCTTTGACGCGGTGTTGGCTTCCATGCCCCCGGAGCGTTTCGTGGAAGAAGTCTTGGTACACGGCCTTGGGGTGCGGCAGCTTTTCATCGGCTACGACTATGCCTTCGGCAAAGGCCGCAAAGGGGATTTTGCTCTGCTTACCCAATTGGGAGCGTGCTTGGGCTTCACCGTGGAGCAGTTGCCGCCGGTGCTGGTGGGCGGGGTGGTGGTGAGCTCCACGCGTATCCGTGATCTGCTCTTGGCCGGTGATGTGTGGGCGGCGCGTGCCCTTTTGGGGCGGTTTTACTGCGTGGAAGGCACGGTGGTCCCGGGGCATCGGCGGGGCGGCGCGGTGCTCGGTTTTCCTACAGCCAATCTGCTGCTTACCGATGAACTCTTCCCCAAGACCGGGGTGTACTGTGCCTGGGCCGAGTGGGAAGGGATCAAGCATCCGGCGGTACTCAATATCGGCTTCAACCCGACCTTCGGCGGGGACGTGCTGTCCGTGGAGGCGCATGTGCTGGACTTTTCTGGGGATTTGTATGGTCGCCATCTGGCCTTGCACCTCGTGCAGCGCTTGCGTGGAGAGCGCAAGTTTGCCGGTGTGGATGCACTGCGAGATCAAATTGGCCGGGATGTGGCGTTGGCCCGCAGCGTACTTTCTTTGCCCGAGGCCAAGGCATGAGTTTTTCCATCACAGGGCTGCGCGCCCATGCGGCGCATCTTTGGCACACGCACCCCCATGGCCGTTGGACCATCCTCGGCATCCTGACCGGAGTCATTGCCGGCCTTGGGGCGAGCGCTTTCTTTGTCCTCATCGAGGCGGCCTCCGTGTTGATCTTGCGCATGGGAGCCGGTTTCGATTTGCCCGGGGCCGCAGGCGAAGAGTTGTTTCATGTCCCGGTGGGGCCCTGGCGGCCATGGGTGGTGCTGGCGGCCTTGGTCGCCGTAGCTGGGCTCACTGCCTTTCTGGTTCGCCGTTTTTTGCATGGTATGCCGCCGGGAGGCACGGACGGAACGGATACCCTCATCCATACCTTCCACCACCGCGAAGGCCGCCTGGATCTGCGCATCCCCTTGGTGCGGGTGACCACGGCCATCCTCACTATTGCTGCAGGCGGCAGCGCAGGTCGCGAAGGGCCCATGTCGCTTTTGGGCGCAGGCTGTGCCTCCTGGCTGGCGGACCGTTTAGGACTTTCGACCAAGGAGCGGCGGCTGCTCCTTTTAGTGGGGGCGGCCGGTGGCTTGGGGGCCATTTTCCGCGCCCCCCTGGGTGGGGCGGTGACCGCGGTGGAGGTCTTGTATCGGGAAGACTTCGAGGCTCGGGCTCTCGTGCCCTCCATCCTTTCGTCCGTGACGGCCTACAGTGTGTTCGCGGTGTTTTTCGGCACCGAGCCCATTTTTCACGTGCCGAAGTTCATGTTGACCACCATGGCCGAACTTCCACTCTATGCCGTGTTGGGTCTGGCCTGTGCTGGGGCGGGCATGGGGTACGTGCATTTTTTCCGCTGGGCCAAGACGCGGATCTTTGGCGAGGTGGCGCAGCGCTTCGGCCTTGGTGCCTCCATGGCCTTGGGGGCCGCGGCCATGGGGCTTTTGGCCATGGCCTTTCCCGCCTTGGCCGGAGGCGGGTATGGGTATTTGCAACAGGCCATCCAGGGGCGTTTGGACATTGTGGTGCTGGCGCTCTTGGCCCTGGGTAAGACGCTGGCCACCACCATGGTCTTGGGCTCCGGGTTGAGCGGCGGCATGTTTGCTCCTGCCTTGCTGGTAGGAGGCATGGTGGGCGGGGTGGTCGGGCGCGTGGCTCAGGATGTGGCCCCGGCTTTGGTGGCGTACCCCGAGGCGTACGTGCTCGTGGGCATGGCCGCATTTTTTGCCGGCATCGCCCGGGCGCCGGTGGGGCCGTTGGTGATGGTGTGCGAGCTGACGCGCGGCTATGGGCTCTTGGTCCCCTTGATGCTTGCTTCCGCAGTCAGTCTTGCCGCCTGTCGGCGCACCTTTTTGTATGATCACCAGGTGGACGATAAGTTCGCCTCTCCAGCCCATGCGGACGAGACGGTCATCAATGTCTTGGAGCGCCTCCGGGTTGCGGATTCTTTGACGCCTCGGCCGGTGGCCTCCCTGCACGAAGGCGCTGGATTTCGGGAGATGACGGATCTCATGGTCCACTCCACCGACCAAGTGTTCCCTGTGCTCGGCGACGACGGTCATGTCCATGGGGCGGTCACCCTCCATGACGTCCGTTCCGTGCTTTTTGAGGATGTCTTGTGCCCCCTGGTGGTGGCTCGGGACATCGTGCGGCCGTGCCCGACCTTGACTCCGGACGATGATTTATCTTCCGCTTTGCTGCGGTTCGTGGAAAGCGACCTGCCGCAGTTGCCGGTGCTGGATCCCGAATCAGGCCGGATTGTGGGCCTGCTCGACCGGGGCGACGTGTTCCGTGCCTACGCCCGGGGTATCGCTCTGCTGCGGGGGGATGTCCCCGCCTGAGGTCGCGTCGTCGGGCTCCGGGCGGCCGATGCCGAAACGTTCCTGGATGCGGGCGAGGGATACGAGCCTGCCGCCCCGTTCGGCCGGGGTGAGGAAGCTTTTGAGCTTCATCTCCAAATGTCGCGGATTGCGCTCCGCCTGGATGGCCAGCATGGCCTCGGCCACGATGCGCTGTAAGAGCAGCTCGTGCTCGGTGCTTTCCCGTACCCGGGCGGCCAAGGGGAGGAAGACCAGATGGGCGAGGAGCACGCCGTACAGGGTGGAGGTGAGGGCCACAGGAATGGAGCGTACCATGGCCCCCACGTCGCCCACGCCGGCGAGCATACCCATGAGCCCTACCACGCTGCCTGCCAGCCCAAAGGCAGGGGCGAATTCGGCGAGAACCCTGAGCACCCGTTCCGATTCTTCGCGCCGCTGCTGGAAATAGGCCATTTCCGTGCCGAGCAGGTCGCGGATATGCTCCTGGGAATGGTTGTCCACCACCAGCCCTAGGGCCTGGCGCAAAAACAGGAGCGAGGCCTCTTTTTCGTCTTCACTGAGGGACTGAATGCCGCGAATGCGGCTTTTGACCGAAAGATCCACCAAAATTTCCACCATCTTGGCGGGCTCCATGCGCCGGGCGCGGCAGGAGGATGCCACGACCCGCAGGACGTGGCCGAGGCGTTCCAGCCGGAAGGCTACCACGGCTGCGGCCAAAGTGCCGCCGAGTACGACGAGCAACCCAGGCAGGTTGGCGTAGGTGCGCAGGTCTCCGCTGCCCGCAAACCCCGCGGTCAGAATGACCACGGCCACGGCCAAGGTGAAGATGGCGCGCCGATCCATCACGAACCTCCGTGCAGCCAGGCGGTGAATCCTGGCGTTTCCTGGGGAATGCTCGGCGGGGGCAGGACCTCGGCCGATCCCAAGACGATGTCCACCCACCCCTGGGCAAGGGCTGGATCGTGGGTTTCGCTGCTTCGGGCGGTGACCCAAAGGCGGTTTTCCAGCACGCCGCTTTGCTGCAAGGTCTGCGCGACTCTCTCGGCTGCCTGGGCCGCCTGTGTCCAGGAACTCCCCTGGGCGCTATGTCCGATGACATGCACCTTTGCCGCGGATTGCGTCAGGACTGCGGCCACACGGGGCAGGAGTGGCTGGGGCGTGTGCGCGGCGTCCGGCGTCACGGCCAGACGCACCCCGCCGGGGAGGGTCTCTACAGTAAGCACTCCCGGGGAGTCCGCGAGGTGTTGCATGGCTTCCGCGGCACGAAGAATATCTCCGGGCAGGGCCGAAGACGGGGGGAGCACGGCGGGAAAGACCGCCTGCACCGGGACCTCGCGTGCGCCGGATGGCGCAGGCCGGGGGGCTTGGACCGCGTAGAGCACCACGAAGAGGATAAACATGGTCATCATGAGGTCCGACCAGGGGACCGCCCATGCATGGGAACGCGGCAGTCCGTCAAAGGCCTGACGCGGTGGCCAGTGGTGCGCTTCGAGAATTTGGGGGGAAAATGGGCGCGTTGTCGGGGAGTGTTCTGTCATATGCCCTCCGTGGGGAGGACAAAGCCAGAATCATGCCAGGAGGAAAAACGTGGTCATTGGCGATTCCCCCTTGCGGGCCGCCTCATGGCTGGATACAGGGAGGCAAACCCATTTACCACAAGAGGAGGTTTCCTATGGGTATCGTCATTGATTACGATGAATGTGTGGGCTGCGAAACCTGTGTGGAACTGTGCCCCGAAGTGTTTGCCATGATCGATGGCGAGGAAAAGGCCATGGTCAAGGACCCGGACTCCACGGCGTCCTGCGTGGAGGAAGCTATCGACAGCTGTCCGGCCAGCGCCATTTCCCGCGAGTAAAAAAATGCTGGACAAGGAAGGAGCAGATAGCTAAAGGCTCCTCCTGCCTTGCAGTGGTGGTGGAACTGGTAGACACGCTATCTTGAGGGGGTAGTGGGGTATCCCGTGAGGGTTCGAGTCCCTCCCACTGCACCAAGACACCACAGAAAACGCCCTGAGCTTTCAGGGCGTTTTCTTTTTGTGCGCCAGGCATGGCAGCCGCCGTGACTGGCGCTATTCCCCGAGCCGGGGTGGTGGGATGACTTGGGGGCGCAAGTTTTCTGCCGGCCCGGAAAGGGGAACAGTGGCGCGAGCCACATGAACCAGGCGTACTTTGTTCGTCTGGGGCTGGTATCGCTACGCCACTGCGACGACTCCAGTGTATTCCAGGAACCGCGCCGGACGCGGGACCGCGCGTCCGGTGGTCTGAGAGGACGGCGGGGGAGCCCCCGCCTCCTGCTCGGTTGGCGCATCGATTGGGCGCGGTGTCTAATGAGCCATGGGCATATCCGCGCCGTGGACCGGGCGGCGCACGATCCACATGAGCACCGCCAGCGCGAAGAAAAACAGGGCCTGGAGGTGAAAGACGTCCATATAGGCCATGTAGGCCGCCTGACGCAGGGTGGCTTGGTACAGGACTCCCAGGGCCTGTTCTGCGGAGCCCAAGAGGGAGTGTAGTCGGTCTACGGCTTCCGCGAAGGGGAGATCGTATGGGGTGGCATGCTCCACCAAGCGGGCCTGGTGGAATTGCGCGCGCCGAGCCAGCATGGTGGTGACGAAGGCCGTGCCGAAGGATCCCCCGAGATTCCGCAAGAGGTTGAACAAGGCCGAGGCGTTGCTCATGCGTTCGTTGGGCACGAAGGCCATGGTGAGATAGGACAGGGGCACGAAGAAGCAGGCGATGCCGATGGCCTGGATGTTGCGGCTCATCATGGCCGTGCCGATGTCGATCTCCAGGGTGAAGCGGGACATGTACACCAAAGAGAGCCCGGAGACCACAAGGCCGAAGCAGAGGATGAGGCGGGCGTCGATCTTTTGGGTGAGCCGGCCCACCACCGGCAAAATGAGGAGCATGATGGCCCCGCTGGGGCCGAGCACCACGCCCGCGAGCCAGGACGTATAGCCCATGAGGTGCTGGAGGTACATGGGGAGCAGCACGATGGCCCCGAAAAAGGCGAAGAAGCCGAAAAACATGACCACATTGCCCGTGGCGAAGTTGCGGTCGGCGAAGATGCGGAGATCCACCACCGGGTTGGGGTGGCGCAGTTCCCAGAAGACGAGGGCGGTGAGGCATACTACCGCCACCACGGCCAAGGTGGTCATGGCGGGAGAGGCAAACCAGTCTTCCTGCTGCCCTTTGTCGAGAAGCACCTGGAGGCAGCCCAGTCCCACGACGAGCAGCGTAAGTCCCACGGTGTCCACGATTTCTCCGGCTTGGCGACGCACAAGATACGGCGGGTCTTCCACGAAGGTCTGGATCATGAGGACGGCGAGCGCCCCTGTGGGCACGTTGATGAAGAAGATCCAATGCCAGGAGGCGTGGTCGGTGATGTACCCGCCCAGCAAGGGGCCCAGGATGGGGCCGAGCACGGCGCCCATGGCGAATACGGCCATGGCGAGGCCCCGCTCGGCGGGGGGGAAGGTTTCCAGGAGGATGGCTTGGGATACGGGTTGCAGTCCGCCGCCGCCCAGCCCTTGCAGGATACGGAAGAAGATGAGGGCTTCCAGGCTGGTGGCCAGGCCGCAGAGCATGGACGCGGCGGTAAAGACCAGCACCGAAGCCAAGAGGTAGTTCTTGCGGCCCATGACGCGCCCGAGCCAGCCGCTCATGGGGATGATCACCGCGTTGGCCACGAGGTAGGAGGTGAGCACCCAGGTGACCTCGTCTTGGCCGGCGGAGAGCGAGCCTTGGATGTGTCCAAGGGCCACATTGGCGATGGAGGTGTCGAGGATCTCCAGCAGCGTTGGAATCATGACGCTGGCGGTGATCCACCATTTGGCCGCCCTCGGCTGCATGTTTACTCCACAAAGACCGTGGGGACAACGCTGAGTCCCAAGCGCAGCGGCACCTGCGCCGGGTCATAGGGGTCGAGCCGGATACGCACCGGCACCCGCTGGACGACTTTGACGTAGTTGCCCATGGCGTTTTCCGGTGGGAAGAGGGAGAAGACCGCGCCGGTGCCGGCCATGATGGAGTCCACCTGTCCGGTGAGGCGCACTCCGGGCAGGGCGTCCACCGTGATCTCCACCCGCTGGCCTGGGCGCATGCGGCCGATCTGGCTCTCCTTGAAGTTGGCCGTGACCCACAAGCGCTCCGGATCGAGAGGCACGATGGCCAAGAGCGGCTTGCCGGCGGCCACCACCATGCCGGCTTCCACGCTCTTTTTGCTCACCTGCCCTCGGGCAGGGGCGAGGATGCGGGTATAGGAAAGTTGAAGTTCGGCCTGACGCAGACGTTCCCGGGCTAAATCCCGCTTGGCCGCAGCGGCGCGGCGCTCCAGGTCTTTGATGGTGGTCACGTCCTGGCCGGTGGAGGCCAGCTTGGCGGCGGCCTGGGCGCGTTCCACCTCGCTTGCGAAGCGATCGCGGGCGGCCATGGCCGCGGCAAGACGGGCCCGGGCGGCGTCCAGGGCGGCCTTGGCCTGGTCGTGGTGCGTGCGCGCGGCATCCAGGGCCGCCTGGGGGACGAGATCTTGGGCGCGCAGTCGGGTTTGGCGCTGCAAGTCCAGTTGCGCCAGCTGGAGGGCGGCCTCGAGCCCGCGGATTTGATTTTCGGCGGCCGCGACCTGGGCTTCGGCCTCGGTGCGGGCGCGGCGGGCGGCCTCCACGGCTGCCGTGGCCGCAGCCACCTGAAGATCGGTCTGGTTGGCCTGGAGCGGCACGCCTACGGACGCGGAGGCAAGGACGGCCTCGGCGGTGGCGAGGTCCGCCCGCGCCTGGGCCACGGCGACTTCGTAGTCCGTGGGGTCCAGGAGGACAAGCGGCTGGCCCTCTTCCACCACCTGGTTTTCGTCCACGAGCACCTGCACCACGGTGCCGGAAACCCGCGCGGCCACGGGGTGGATATGGCCTTCCACGAAGGCGTCGTCCGTGCTCTCCCGGCCATGGCTCCACCAAAGATATCCGGCGCCGGCGGCCAGGAGCACGAAGAGGACGGCGACGATGCGGTGGGCCTTGGCGTTTCCTTTCCAGGTCAAACCATTCATAGGGATTCCTCCTCTGAGCGCAGCAGCGCTGTGCGCCCTACCGCGCCCGCCGCGGGGGGGCAAGGTGCGGCCGCGGAAGACGGTGGGGTCGGGCGCTGGCGCAGGTCACCGGCGCAGGCCCTCGTCGTCCCCAAAGGCCAAGGCCTCCAAGCGCCGGGCAAGCCCCCCGAAATCTTGAGGGGTGGTGCCAAGAACGGCCCGCCACACCAGGTCGGACTCCATACAGAGATAGAGCTTGCTCCCGAATCCCGCTTTGCGCAGCAGACCAGCCACAAAGGCGAGCTGCTGCACGCGCAGGGGCCTGAGCAGTCGGAGCTTGCCATCCAGCCCCTGGATCATCTCGGCGTGGATGTAGCGGGCGCTCGGGAAGCGCTCCTGGATGCGGCTTTTGAGCTGTGGCATACAGCGAAAAGATCCCAGGCTGATGTAGGCCACCTGTTCGGGCCGGAGGGTGTCGGCAATGGCGGTGACCGCATGGCGGTAGCCGCGTTCCCAGCCCGGGTAATGGAGGATGGGGTCGAAGTGGAGGCAGACCCGCAGCCCTGCATGGGCGCAGGCTTTGGCCGCGGCGAGGCGCTCTTCCAGGGAGGCCCGGGGGCCGTGTTCTTCGCTTTCCACCACATCCGGGGCATTGACGGACCAGGCGGGCAGCACCCGCCGAGGATCGCGCACGTGAGCAAGCCAGGAGAGGTCCACCACCTTGGATTTGAGTTCCAAGACCGCGTTGGCAAAGGGCTCCAGCATGCGGATGAGCGCGGCGCTCATGCCGGTAATGGACTCGAGCGCCAGGGAGTCGGTGAATTCGCCGGTCCCCAGGCGCCAGCGCCGCTGGGCAGAGGCCTGAAGCGCGGAGGTGACTTCCGCCTCCAGGTCGTCCCAATTGGCCCAGACTTTGAGGGTGGGATCGTCGAAATAGGCTTGGAGGATGCAATAGGAGCAGGCCAGCGGACAATTCTCCCCGATGTGCAGGATGTGGTAGCCGCAGCAGCGGTACTGGCTGGTGCCGGGGCATGGGCGCAGGAAGCGGCCGCGGAAGTCCTTGAGGTACAGGGTATGGGCATCGCAGGGAGCCGGTTCCTCGGGAGTGCGTACGTGCCAGGCGGCCTCTGGGAGGACGCGTCGCACGCGGCAGGCGAGCTCCGAGGTCGCCACCGACGCATCCACCACCACGCGGTCGATGCGCTGGCGAAGGGCGGTGGGGAGTGCCGCGGAACTCATGCGCCGATCTCCACAAGCGCGGCCCACCCGGGGTGGTGGGCGCAGCGCTCAAGCGCCTTGGCCGCGGCCGCTACGTCTTCGGGGCGCGTGACGCGCAGCCGCAGCTCCACGTGTCCGGTCTCGAATTGGTCCGTGCGTTCCATGCGCCAGGGGCGAGGAAGACCGATGCCCTTGGCTGCGGCATGCCAGGCCTCTTCCAGGCGGCAGAGCTCCGGGTAACGCAGCCGGCGCGCGGCCTCGAGGATGCGGGCCATGGCGTCCTTGGGGGAGAGCTGACCGGCGGTTTCGATCTCCAGGCAAGAGACGAGGTCGCGGAGCGTCTGTTCGGTGCGCTGGGCGGTTTCCTGAAGCCACGAGACGAGTTGGGCAAGGCTTGTCTGCGACCAGGCATAGGCGGCCACCACCGGGGTAAGGGCCGCGAGGTCGTCCGGGGGGAGCTTGGCCAAGATTGGCGCCACGGCCAGGCAGGCGTGGCCGCGGACGATCCATTGATCCCAGCTTGCCGGAAGCGAGAGCCAGGCCGTCAGGAGGCGGGCGGTCTTGGAGTGCGGGTGCACGGCCAAGAGGGCGAGGGCATCGTCCCACGCCACCCCCAGGGAACGCGCTGTCCGGGCTGCGGTCACCAGACGGGCTTCGGTGCGCGGCTTGTGGAAATTGGCGGCGAGGTGGTGCTCAAGGCGTTTCTGCGGGGAAAGCGGCCCGATATCCAGGCAGAGGACCGGGGCGGTGTCGTGCGCCGCACGCAGGCGGCCCAAGCCGTCCACGAGCAGCACGGGTTCTTGGGAGGCGTCCACGAGGATGGGCGAGAGGACGCCCGAGCGCGCCAGCGAGGCGGCAAGTTCGGGGCTGGGCGCCTCGGACCATACGAGCCACGGGCCTGTGGCGTCGATGTGCTGGGGAGAACACCAAAAAAGCCGAGGAGTTTGTGGATGCAGCGGATAACTCTCTGGAAAAAAAGCCTGTCTTGACAATTTCCCAACCCCCTCTCTATAGGGCCAAAATCTTGAAAAAATTGAATGCCTCTGCATGGCGTCTCTGCCGGGCCACGCAGGCGGCCTTGATGCTTGGAACAATCACGGCAGGATGGCAAGCCTTGGCGAGCAGGCAGCAGCCGGCAGGCTGCTCCCAGATACCCGATTTTCTGGCGCACGCGCCAAATCTATGTGGAAAGGGGGCCCGTATGCAGGATCGATTGGAGAAACAACGGACGTATGCCCTGATTGGACATGGCGGCACCGGGAAGACATCGCTGGCGGAGCTCATGCTGGTGGCTTCCGGGACCTTGTCGCGTCAGGGCAAGATTGAAGAAGGCACCACGGCCTTGGACTACGAACCCGAAGAGATCAAACGCCGCGGCAGTATTCAGCCGGGGTTTGCTCATTTCACGTGGAAGGGGGCGGATCACTTTCTCGTGGATACGCCGGGAGATACCAATTTCATCGGGGATCTGCCGTATCTGCTCACTGCCGTGGACGGCGTCGTGCTGGTGGTGGACGCCCTGGATGGGGTCAAGCCCCTCACCAAAAAGATTTGGGGCGAGGCGCGTAAGCTCAATCTGCCCGCCTTGGTGTTCGTGAACAAGATGGACCGGGAGCGGGCGGATTTTGCCATGGCCATGGGCGGGCTCTCCTCGGTGCTTGGGGTGCGGGTCGTGCCGCTCTTTCTGCCCATCGGCAGCGAGGCGGATTTCCGCGGCGTGGTGGACGTGCTTGGGGACAGCGCCTGGTTTTTCGGTGAAGACGGGACGTTGACCGCAGGGCCGGTGCCGGCGGAGATGCAGGACGAGGTACAGGCGGCGCGGGAAGTGGCGGTGGAGAACATCGCCGAGACCAGCGAGGAGCTCATGGAGCGCTATCTGGACGCGGGCGAGCTTTCCGCCGAGGACCTGGAGGCGGGGCTGCGCCAGGGCGTTCAGGAACAGTCCTTGGTCCCGGTGGTGCCTGGGGCGGCCTTGGCGGCCAAGGGCGGAGCGTTGCTTTTGGACGCCATCGCCCGGTTTTTGCCCTCACCCCTGGCGCGGGCCCCGTGGCAGGGCAAGGACGGCGCCACGCGAGCCTCCAGCCCGGAGGAGCCCTTGGCGGCCTTTGTGTGCAAGACCCTTTCGGATCCTTTTACCGGCCAGCTTTCCATCCTGCGCGTGCTCTCCGGGGTCCTGACTCCGGACATGCAGGTTATGAACGCCACCAAGGAAGACAAGGAAAAAATCGGCGGCCTTCTGTACTTGGAAGGGAAAAAGCAGGTCCCGTGCAAGGAGCCGGTGGGGCCGGGGGCCATCGTCGCCGTGGCCAAGCTCAAGAACACGTCCACTGGAGACACCTTGTGTGCGGACAAGGCGCCGTTTGTGCTCGTCCCGCCCAAGCTCACCCCGCCCATCATCAGCTACGCCCTGGCGGCGCAGGAAAAGGGCGACGAGGACAAGGTGTTCGCCGCGGTGCAGAAGCTCTTGGACGAAGACATCTGTCTGCACTTGGTGCGGAACGAAGACACCGGGGACATGCTCTTGTCCGGCATGGGACAGCTGCACATCGAACTGGCGGTGGAAAAGGCCAAGCGCCGGTACAAGGCCAACATCCTGCTGCAGACGCCCAAGATCCCGTACCGGGAGACCATCAAGGGCAAGGCCCAGGTGCAGGGGCGGCACAAAAAGCAGTCCGGTGGCCGCGGTCAGTTCGGAGACTGCTGGATCCGTATGGAGCCGCTGCCTCGGGGCGCGGGCTACGAGTTCGTGGACGAGGTCGTGGGCGGCGCTATCCCCCGCAACTACATCCCGGCGGTGGACAAGGGCATTCAGGAGGCCGCAGCCCGAGGCTTTCTGGCGGGGTATCCGGTCATCGACTTCAAGGTGACCCTGTACGATGGTTCGTACCACTCCGTGGACTCTTCGGAAATGGCCTTCAAGATCGCGGGCTCGCTGGCCTTCAAAAAGGCCATGGAGCAGTGCAGTCCCATTTTGCTGGAGCCGGTCATGCTGGTGAGCGTGTTCATCCCGGATGAGTACATGGGCGATATCATCGGCGACCTTTCCAGCCGGCGCGGCCGGGTGCTTGGGTCCGATTCCAGCGGCGGCGTCACCGAGGTGCGGGCCCATGTGCCCATGGCGGAGATGATGCAGTACGCCCAGACCTTGCGTTCCATGACCGGCGGCCAGGGGACCTTTACCATGGAGTTCGACCACTACGAGGAATGCCCGCCGCAGATTGCGGAAACCGTCATCGCTGAATCCAAGCGCCCCGAGGCCTAGAGTTCGGCCCGGGCGCAAGGCGTATCTGCAAGCAACAGGTCGCTGCCACGGCCTGTTGCTTGTTTTTTTGCCCCTCGTACCGTACATGCACGCATATACGCTTATCGCAAAGGAAGGACTCATGGCTGCATCTTCGGTGACCATCACGCCCCTGGGAGGGTTTGGCGAAATCGGCATGAACTGTCTGGCGTTGGAAACGCCACAGAGCATGCTCGTGGTGGATTGCGGGCTCATGTTTCCGGATGCCGTGCTCTACGGGGTGGACGTGGTCATTCCGCGTCTGGACTTTATTTTCGAGCGCCGCCACAAGCTGGCCGGTATTGTCCTCACCCACGGTCATGAAGACCACATCGGCGCTTTGCCGTGGCTGCTCCCTGGGCTTTCCCGGCCGCCGGTGTATGGCTCTGAGTTCACCTTGCGTCTGGTGCTCAAGAAGCTCCAGGAGCGGGGCCAAGAGCAGCTTTGGGACCCACGGCCGGTGCGCGCCGGAGATCGCGTGGAGATAGGCGACGTTGCATGCACGTTCATCGCCGTATGCCATTCCATCGTGGAAGGTTTTGGCCTGGGCCTGGAGACTCCGGCCGGCCGCATGATCCACACCGGGGATTTCAAGCTCGACCCCACGCCGCTCGGCGGTCATGCCACGGACCTGGAGGCCTTTGCCCGCTTTGCCCAGCCCGGGGTGCAGCTCCTTTTGGCCGACTCCACCAATGTGGAGCGCGAGGGGCACTCCCTGTCCGAGCGCGAAATCCAGGCGACCCTCGATGAGGTCATCCGCCAGGCCCCCGGCCGGGTGCTGGTGACCCTTTTCTCCAGTCATATCCAACGCATTCAAGAAATTCTCGACATCGCCGCAGCCCAAGGCCGCACCGTGGCATTTACGGGCCGCAGCCTGTCCATCAATATGGAGATCGCCCGGGATTTGGGGCTTTTGCGCATGGATCCGGGGCGGTGCCATCCATTGGAGCTTTTGCCGGCGAGCGCCCGGGACCGGGCCATCATCCTGCTTACCGGCTCCCAGGGCGAGCCCCTTTCCGCCTTGAGCCGCGTGGCTCGGGGGGAGCACCGGCAGCTTGCCATCGAGCCCGGGGATCTGGTGATCCTCTCCTCGAGCTTCATCCCCGGCAACACCCGGGCCATCACGCGGGTCATCAACGATCTCTACCGCCTCGGCGCCACGGTGCTGCACGAAAAAATCCAGGCCATCCACGCCTCGGGTCACGCCCACCGCGAGGAGCTGGCCACCATGATCCGTACGGTACAGCCCAAGTTTTTCGTCCCCCTGCACGGCGAATACCGGCATCTGGTCAAGCACGCCCAGCTGGCGGTGGAATGCGGTGTTGCGCCGGAACGGGCCTTGGTGCTCGAAGACGGCCACCCGGTGACCTTGATGGCGGATGGCCGCATCCGTTTGGAAGATCAGGTGTCGGCGGATTCGGTGCTCGTGGACGGCAAGGGTGTCGGCGACGTGGGGCAGAGCGTGCTCAAGGAGCGGCAGATCTTGGCGGGCGAAGGCATGGTGGTGGCGCTTTTGGTCCAGGACGAGTACGGCACCGTGGTCTTTGGCCCGAGCCTGCAGTCCAAGGGCTTTATTTTCGAGCAGCAATTTGCCCATCTCCTCCAGGACGCCCAATGCCTCATCCTCGACATCGTGGAGTCGGATCCCCGCCAGGACGCCCGCAAGATGGAAGACCGCATCCGCCAATCCCTGCGACGTTTTTTCCGCAACGTCTTGGATCGCGACCCCATTGTCGTGCCCATCGTGGTGCGGGTATAGCGCGCGGCGCGCAGGTTCCAAGCAAACACCCCCCGAAGCCGTATGGTTTCGAGGGGTGTTTGCTTGGGGGCATCGTGTGGAGTGGATTAGTCTTCCGCCACGGGAAAGGAATAGATCTCGTTGACGTTGAGCACCCCCACGGACCGCAGCAGGGCGAATTGGGCCTGAAGGTACTCGGCCCGGGCACGGGCGAGCGAGAGCTCGGCGTTGACTACGCGGGTTTGGGCGTCGAGCACGTCCGTAGCCGTGCCCTCCCCGGTTTTGAAGCGCACTTCCGCCATTTCGAAGGCCTCTTGGGCCGAGGCCATGGATGCCTTGGCCACGTCCATGCGGCTGCGGGCATCCTGCATTTCCAAGAAAAACTGGGTGATCTCCGAGCGCGCCTGGGTGCGGGCCTCGTCGCGTTTGGCGATCAGGCGGTCCTTGTCATGGCGTGCCTGCTGGACTTCCTGATAGGTTTGGCCGCCGGCGAAGAGGTTCCATTGGAGCTGTACCCCGCCGGAGACGTATTGGCGGTCCACCTCTGCCTGGGGATAGTTGTCGTAGTCGATGTTCTGATCCGTGTAGCCGAGATTGAGGCTTACCCGCGGCAAGGCGTCGGAGGCGGCGATACGCATGTCTTTGTCCGCCATCTCCGCCATGGTCTCCAGGGCGCGGACATCCGGACGCAGGGCATTGGCGCGGGCGATGCATTCTTCGCGTGAGTAGGGGAATTCCCCCACGAAGTCCGCCAGTTCGCCGGCAAAGTGGGCGTCTTCTTCCGTGGAGCGGCCCAGGAGGCTTTGCAGTTTCACCGTGAAGACCCGCTCCTGGTTGCGCGCCTTGGCGAGGTTTTGTTCCGCCTCGGCCAGATCCACTTGCGCCTCCAGGACCGCCAGCCACGGTTTTTCCCCCACCTGGAAAAAGGCTTGGGCGGCCTGGAGATGGCCGCGGAGCCGCTCCACCGAAGTGGCGTAGGCCCGAGCCGCGGCCCGGTACCACAGGATGTTGACGAAGGTCTGGCGGATGTCGCTTGCCAGATCTACCTGGGTTTGGCGCAGCAGGAGTTTTTGGCGGGTGCGCTCGAGCCGCGCCTTGGCCACTTGGTTCACCAACGCGCCGCCGTAAAAGAGCGGCTGGCGCAGGTTGATGGTCCAGGTCGTGGTGTGTTGGTTGAGGTAGTCGGCGTCGCGCTCCGAGGCTTCGCTGTCGTTGTGGATACGGTTGCGGGAGTAGGAGGCGTCCACGCGGGGCAAAAGCGCGCCCCAGGCGGCCTTGAGCGCAGCCTCGGCGCGGGCCATGGCCGATTGGGCGGCCTGGATGCCCTGGTTGGCGCGCAGCCCTTCTTCCACCGCCTTTTCCATGGTGAGCGGCGCAGGGGTTTCCTCCGCCTTCAGGGGCAGGGCGCCCAGCAGCAGCGCCAGTCCGAGGCACACACTGAGGAGACTAGTTTTCCCGCATGGCATGGCGCAGATACTCCAAGAGAGGGTCGGTGAAGTAGGCCAGGATGGTGCGCTCCTTGGTGGTGAGGAAGGCGGCCACCGGCATGCCCGGGGACAGGTAGAGGTTGTGTTTTTCCAGCTCCGCCCGGTCCACCTCCACATGCACCACGTAGGTGGGCATGTCGCCATGCGGGGTGCGGGTGAGCACCCGGTCGGCGGATACGTAGATCACTTTGCCCGGGATCATGGGCGTGGTCCGGGCCTTGAAGGCCACGAGCTGGACTTCCGCGGGCTGGCCCACGTACACGTGGGTGATGTCCTGGGTGGGGATCTTGCAGTCGAGGATCAAGGGTTCGTTTTCCGGCACGATCTCCATGAGGGTTTCTCCGGGCCGGATCACCCCTTCCACGGAGTGGACCGCCAGGTTGACCACGGTGCCGTCGATGGGCGCGGTGATGTCCAGGCGGGCCAGGGCGTCTTCCAAGGGGCGCAGGCGTTCACGCAGCTCGAGGATGCGGGCCTTGGTGTCGGTGAGTTGGGCCGTGGCTTGCTGGACGAATTCGTCTTTCATGGAGCTGATGCGCAGCGTCAGCTCCGCGGACTTTTCCCGCAATTGTCCCAAAGCGCTCAGGATTTCTCCCCGCCGCCCCTGATGGGAAGCGAGCATGCGCTCCAGCTCCAGGATGCGGGATTTTTCGATGTAGCGACCTTCCAGAAGCGTGCGTTTGGCGTGGAGTTCTTCTTCCAGGGAGCGGATGATGGCTTCCGTGGAACGGAGCTGCTCGTTGTAGCCCTGGATTTGTTCGTTGATTTGTTCGATCTGCGCCTTGATCAGGGCGATTTGGCTCTCCAGCGTGGTGCGCCGGGTCTGGAAGAGCTTGTCTTCGGCGGTGAGGATGGCGGCCACGTCAGGGTTAGCGCTGCGACTGGTGAGTTCTTCCGGCCAGTGCACTTCGTTGGCCAGGGCGCGTTCGGCTTCCAGCCGGGCCTCGGCCGCTAGGTGCACGTCCAACTGGCCGCGCAACAGGTCCACCGAGGCGCGGGTTTGTTCCCCCTGCAGGCGGATGAGGACGTCGCCTTTGTGCACGCGGCTGCCGTCCTGCACGAGGATTTCTTTGACGATACCGCCTTCCAGGTGCTGGACGGCCTTGCGGTTGGTGCTCGCCCGCACCTCGCCCGAGGCGATGACCGCGCCGGCCAGCTTGAACACCGCGGCCCAAGTGCCGAGCACGCCGAAGAAGAGGAAGATGACCACCATTCCCGCGGTGATGATGGTCCGCGGATTGTCTGGCGTCAGGAGGTCGTTCTTTTTTTTGGAGGTCATGAGGTGCTCCTATTGCACGCGCTGCACGCGCACCATGTTGGCCTCGGCCAGTTTCTGGAACACGGCATCCCGCGGGCCGAAGATCAAGAGTTGCCCGTCGCGCAGGAAGAGCACCTTGTCGACGCTGGCCAGGAGACTTGCCTTGTGGGTGATGAGGATCACCGTGCTCCCCTGCTCCTTGAGCTGGGCGAGCGCCCGCAGCAAGGCCTGTTCGCCCTCTTCGTCCAGACTGGCGTTGGGTTCGTCGAGGATGATGAACTTGGGGTTGCCATACATGGCGCGGGCAAGGCCGATGCGCTGGCGTTGACCTCCCGAGAGGGCTATCCCGCCAGGGCCGATGGGGGTGTCGTAGCCCTTGGGCATGCGCAACACCATTTCGTGGATTCCTGCCTTCTGGGCCGCGTCGATGATCTTGTCCGGATCCTTGGGGCCGAGGCGGGCGATGTTGTCGGCAATGGTGCCGGCAAAGAGCTCCACGTCCTGGGGGAGATAGCCCAGATACGGCCCGAGGCGTTCGGAGTCCCAGCTGGCGATGTCTGCACCGTCCAGCCGCACCTTGCCCAAAGAGGGCGGCCAAATGCCGAGGAGCACCTTGGCCAAGGTGGATTTGCCGGCCGCGCTGGGGCCGATGAGCCCCATGGATTCTCCTGGCGCCAAGGCAAAGCTGACGTTATGGAGCAGCGTGCGGCCCCCTACGGCCAGGGAGACGGCTTCGGCCCGCACTTCGCCTTTGGGTTCCGGCAGTTCCATGCGCTCCGGCTCCGGCGGGGCGGAGAAGAGCTTGTCCAGGCGGTGGTAGGCATCTCGGGCCTCGATGAAGTTTTTGAGGGAGCTGATGAGGATGTCCAAGGGGGCCAGCCCCTTGCCCATGAGGACCGAGGAGGCGAACATGACCCCGGCGGAGGCTTGGTTGGTGATGGCGAGATACGCACCCAAGCCGTACATGGCCATCTGGATGGACTGGCGCAGCATCTTGACGATGCTCTGCAGCAAGCCGGCGCGTTTGCTCGCCCGGGTCTGCAGGGCCACCACCAGGCGGTTCATTTTGTGCCATTGCTCGGCCACACCGGGGAGCATGCCCATGGATTGGATGGCATGGGAGTTTTGCACCGCGGTGCCGATGAGACGCTGGGCGGCGTTGGCCAGGTGGTTGGCCTGCTCGATGGGCTTGCGGCTCACTTTGTCCGAGAGGATGCTCAACACGATGGACACCGCGGCCACACTCAGGCCCACCCAGCCGAGAAGGGGATGGAGCACGAACACCAAGGCGATGTAGATGGGCGACCACGGCATGTCGAAGATGGCGAAGATGCTCGTGCCGGTGAGGAAGTTGCGCACGGTGTTCACGTCACGCAGGCCCACGGCGTATTGGTCGCTCCCCGGGGCAGCGGCTTGTTTGAGCATGGTGCGCAGCACATCCGGGCTCAAGGTGTCGTCGATGGCGATGCTCGCCCGCACCAAGAGGCGTGAGCGGATGAAGTCCAACGCGCCTTGCGTGATGACGGCCAGGGCCGCGGCGATGGACACCGCCACCAAGGTCGGCACGCTGCGGCTTTGAAGCACGTGGTTGAAAAGCGAGAGCATGTACAAGGGAAAGGTGAGGCCAAGGAGGTTCAAGAAGAAGCTGAAGATGGCCCCAAAGACGAAATACTGGCGCCACTGGGCAAGGAACCGTTTCATAGACAGTTTTCCTGGTTACGGAGGATGCGCGGCGCGTGGCCGCAGGAAAATTCCGGCGTCTTGTAGTCCCCCCAAGCGTGGCTGTAAACCCTACAGCAGCGGATTAGCGTGGAGACACGAGGGCTTCCACACAGAGCCGTTGTTCGAGCTCTAGGTGCACTCCAAAGCGTTCTGCTACCGTGGTGCGGCAGGTTTCTATCAACGTCAGGACATCGGCGCAGCGGGCGCCACCCACATTGACAATGAATCCGGCATGTTTGGGGGAGACTTGTGCGCCGCCCACGCGCGCCCCTTTGAGACCGGCGGCGTCCACCAGGCGGGAGGCAAAGTCTCCGGGCGGGCGTTTGAAGACGCTGCCGGCGGAGGGAAGTTCCAGAGGCTGGCTGTGCTTGCGGCGGCTCAGGATCTGACGGCGCTGGCCCTGGAGCGTGGCGAGATCGTCCGGCACCAGGCGCCAGCGCGCCGCCAGCACGATGGCGCCAGTAAGTCCGCTCGCGGCGCGGTAGGCAAAGCCGCAGGCGGCGCGCGGCATGGTGCGCACCGCGCCGTCTGGGGTGAGCACGGTGACGGATTCGAGGCAGTCGCTCACTTCTGCGCCGTAGGCCCCGGCATTCATGACCACGGCCCCGCCGACGCTGCCGGGGATCCCCGAGAGTTTTTCCAGGCCGCCAAGCCCGCGGCGCACCGTGGCCGCCACCAACCGGTCCAGCCACACCCCGGCCTCGGCCGCTATCTCCGTGCCGCGGATCTCCCAGCGCTGCAGTCCCCGGGTGGAGAGCAGGGGGAAGGGCAGGTGGGCGTCGCCAAAAAGGGTATTGGCCCCGCCGCCCAGCACCCAAAAGGGTCGGCCTTCCCGGCGCAAGCGGGAGGCGATTTCCACGAACTCGTCGATGGTCTCGGGCTCGAACACTTCGGCGGTGCCGCCGATGCGGTAGGTGCACAGGCGCTTGAGATTGGCTGCGGGAAAGTGGCGCATGTCCCTGTCTAGTGCGTGGGGGCCTGGGAAGCAAGGGGCACGGGCGGCCTGCGGCGGACGCGTGTTTCCCCCTTGCTGCTTGCCGGGGGCGCGGAATTTTGCCAAAAGAAGGCATGCGTATTTCTGCCCGCACTCGCTATGCCACTCGAATTTTATTGGATTTGGCCGAACATGCCGCAAGCGCGCCCTCTCCGGTGTCGGATGTGGCGGCGCGCACCGGCATTACTCCCCAATTCATCGAGCAGATCATGAAGTCTCTGCGTCGCTGCGGCTTGGTGGCGAGTCGGCGAGGGGTCGCCGGCGGCTATGTCTTGGCCGCGGACCCCGCGTCGATCTCCCTTGGGACCATTGTGCGCTGCACGGAAGAGCTCCAGGACCTCGCCCCGTGTGTGGACGAGTCCGAGCGTTGTCACCGCGCCGACGGCTGCCGCACGCGTCAGGCGTGGCAGCGGGTTTCCCAGGTGCTTTTTGCGGAATTGGACGCCATCTCGCTCCAGGAGTTGCTCTCGGGGGACGTGCAGCAATGCGCCGGGGCCACAGGCCCCCTGGATGGCGACGAAAATGCATGATACTCATGATGATGGAGGAATCGCGGTGACCGAACTTCCTCAGGGATTCCGGCTGGGGGCCGCGGCGTGCGGTTTCCGGCGGCCGGATCGGTTGGACCTGGCTTTGGTGGTGGCGGACGTCCCGGCAGTTGCCGCAGGGGTTTTTACCACCAATCGTTTTCAGGCCGCCCCGGTGTGTATCGCCCGGGAGCATCTGTCGGCCAATCCCCAGGGCATCCGGGCCATTCTCGTCAACTCGGGTCAGGCCAATGCCTGCACGGGAGAAGAGGGCATGCGCCGCTGCCGCGCCACCTTGGACCTCTTGTCTTCTGCCGGCATCGCTCCGCACGAGGTCTTGCCGGCCTCTACGGGGGTCATCGGCGAGCAGCTGCCGCTGGAGCGCTGGCCCGCAGGGGTCGCCATGGCCTTGGAGCGTCTTGGTCAGGTGCCTTTGGTGGATGCAGCTCGGGCCATCATGACCACGGATACCTTTCCCAAGGTGGCCGCGGCCCAGATCACCGTGCAGGGGCGCACCATCCGCCTGGCGGGCATGGCCAAGGGCGCGGGGATGATCTGTCCCCAAATGGCCACCATGCTGGGGTTCATCCTCTGTGACGCGCAAGTGGAGCCCGCCTGGTGGCAGGCTGCCCTGCGCCGGGCGGTGGACGCAAGTTTCAACGCCATCACCGTGGACGGCGATACGAGCACCAACGATTGCGTGCTGGCCTTGGCCAGCGGCGTCGGCGGTGTGGTGCCGGAGCACGCCTTGCCGGAACTCGAGGCCGCTTTGCTGGACGTGTGCCAGGAGCTGGCCTTCCAGATCGTGCAGGACGCGGAAGGCGGCACCAAGGTGCTGCGCATCCGGGTCTCTGGGGCGGCAGACCCTGCGGACGCCCAGCGTGTCGCCCGGGCCGTGGGGAATTCCCCTTTGGTGAAGACCGCCCTCTACGGCCGCGACCCCAATTGGGGACGTATCGTGGCTGCGGTGGGCCGCAGCGGCGCCCAATTTGAAGCCCACCGCGTGCGCGTGGACTTGGCGGGGCATACCGTCTTTGCCGCAGGGCTTCCCCTGCCTGCGGATTGGGACGGACTTTTGGCTTCGGCCCTGCGGCGGGACGAGGTGACCATCGACATCCATTTGGGGGCAGGGGAGGCCGGGTGCGAACTTTTGGCCTCCGACCTGACCGAGGAGTATATTCGTATCAATGCGCGCTACCGAACCTGATGCCACAGGCCGGGCGGTTTCTTCCTGGGACCGCGTGGCGGATTTCATCTTCGAGCTGGGCATGCTGCGCAAGACGCCGCGCACCGGCTACCAATTTTTGGGCTCCGGCGCGGAGAACGTGGCGGAACACTCGTTTCGCACCGCCATGATCGGCATGCTCCTTGCCCGGGAGGCGGGCGCGGATGTGGCCCGCACGGTGCTGCTTTGCCTGTTCCACGACGTGCACGAGGCGCGGGTGGGGGATTTCAACTACGTCAACCGTCTCTACAACACCGCGGATGCCGAGGCCGCCCTACGGGACGCCCTCGCCGGCACCGGACTGGAGGCGGAAGGCCTCGGCCTGTGGCGGGAGCTGGACGCCGCCGCCACCCTCGAGGCGCGTCTGGCCCACGATGCGGACCAGCTCGATTTCATCGCCAATCTCAAAGAGGAGCAGGACCGGGGCAACCCCTACGCGGAGAAGTGGCTCTCCCACGCCATCCCCCGGCTGCGCACCGAAGTGGGCCGGGCCATGGCGCAGGCCATTGTGGCCGCGGATCACACCCGCTGGTGGTTTGCCGGTCCGGATGCCTCCTGGTGGCGCCGGGGCAATGGTCGGCACTAGACGGCTTTGGGGGGTGTGTGCCCTGTTGTCCGTGCTGGTGCATCTTGCGCCGTTGGCACCCCAGGCCATGGCCCTATGGCGGGGGGGGCTCCCGAAAGTTGCGCTCTCGCGTTCGTCTTGGCGGGAGGCCTTGGCCGGGGAGGCTCGTTCCCGTCGGCGGGTAGTGCTCTCGGACGTGATCTTGGTGGCGCCGTCGGTGAATCTCTTGCGGGTGGCCACCAGCCGTCCGGAAGCACAAACCGAGCGGCTGCGCGCCATCCAGAGGAGCATTCGCCTGGCTTGGAACGAGGCCGCAGCTTCCGCCCCTGGGCGTGCCTTGGTGAGCCTGCGCGTGGGCGAAGACGGCCGTATTCATGAATACGCGGTGCAGCGCTTGGCGGGGGATGTGGCTTTTGAGCGGTTTGTGGTGACTTTCGTGCGCACTCTGCTCCATGCCTCGGCGGTGGCAGGTCCTGGAGCGCCGCTCTGGGTGGAGTGCGAATTCGTGGTGGAGCCGCCACGGTAAGGATCGTACCCATGCGCATTGCTGTGCTGTCGGATACGCATCTGATGGAGCCGGATGCAGCGCTGCTTGCGGTGTTTCGTCGCTATCTGGAGCCTGCAGACATGGTGCTCCATTTGGGCGACGCCGTGGGCGAGGCCGTGTGGGCCATGTTGAACGCCCATCCCTGCTTTGCGGCCGTGGCGGGCAATTGTGATCATCCTGCGCTGCAGGCGAGTCTGCCGCGGCTGCGGCGGGTGGAGGTCGCGGGCCGGGTGTTGGGCATGGCTCACGGCTGGGGGCCGCGCTCCCACGTGGGCGCGACCGTGGCGGCGCAATTTCCCGACGCCGCCATCGTCCTCTATGGGCACACCCACAAGCGCCATTGGGAGCGCCTGCCCGATGGCCGCTGGCTCCTCAACCCGGGGTCACTTATGTGGCCGCGGGACGACGGCCCGGGCGGGCTTGCCATCATGCACCTGGGTGCAGGAGATCCGCAGGTGCAGTGGGTGGATTTGGCATGAACTCATTGGATTTTTTATAAAAAACGCCCCAGAAGCCATGTTTCTGGGGCGTTTTTTGGCGTTGTCGGTGTCCGCTTAGGACTTGGACGGGGTGATGAGCTCCGGGATGAGAACCTCGATGCGGGCCTTGTCCCACAGCTCCTTGAGGTGGGCCTGGAACACCTGCTCTGCGGCTTGGTCGCGCAGGGACTGGGTCCATTGGCTGCGTACCGCTTCCCAGGCCGCCTCGTCCGGCGGATGCACTGCGCGTACTCGGGCGAGCACGAAGGCTTCGCCCACGGGATAGATCTCGGGGAGCCAAGTGTCGGGTTCCGCGCGCAGAAGCTGCTTCCCCAATTCAGCGCTGACGCCGATGCCGGTAAGTTGCCCTTGGCGGTTGACTCCGCTGATCGGCCGCAATTGGGCGGCAGGGTCGAGTTTGGGCAGCGCCTTGAGGGCCGCCTCGGCCTTGGCCTTGGCGGCAGCCAGTTGGCGTTCCCGGGTGAGGCGTTGGCGGATTTCTTCTTGGGTCTCTTCCACGGTGCGGGTGCGGGCCGGGATGTCCTCCACCTTGGTGGCCAGGAGATAGCCGTCCGGCAGTAGGATGGGGGCCTTGGTGGTCGTGCCTGGGGCAAGGAGCATGAGGGCCTTCACGTCCTGCGGCTTGAGGGAAATTCCCTGGGGGCCGTCTGCTTCACTGAATGGCGCGGGTTCCTGCACCGCAAGCCCGAGGGCCGTAGCCACGGCGTTGACGTCTTCGCCGCGGGCGATGCGCTCCAAGGCCAGATCCAGGGTATCGCCCAGCGTTTCCGTGGCCTGGTCGCGGGCCAGTTGGCCGCGGATGTCGCTGGCCACCTGTTCCAAGGGCTTTTGCCGGGCGGGGCGCTTTTCCTCCACGAAGATGAGGTGCAGGCCGAAGGGCGTGCGGACGATGTCGCTGACTTGCCCCACCGGCAGGGAAAAGGCGACCTGTTCGAATTCCGGCACCATGCGGCCGCGCTCGAACCAGCCCAGATCCCCTCCTTGGGCTGCACTGCCGTCCTGGGAGTGGGCCTTGGCCTCGGCGGCAAAGGACGCGGCGTCGTGGATGCGCGCGCGGCTGGCCGTGAGCTCGGCGCGGGCCGCGGCTTCTTCGGTGGCGTTGGCCTGCGGGGGAAGCAGGCGCAGGATGTGCCGGGCGCGCACGGCCTCGGGCTCGCGGAACTGGTCGCCGTGGGCTTCGTAGTAGGCGCGCACCGCCTCGTCCGAGACGGCTTCGGGTTTGGCGATGGTGTCTGCTGTGATGCGCAAAAGACGCACCCGTGCTTTGGCCGGCTCCTGGAATTCCTCGGTGTGTGCGGCGTGGTAGGCGGCGATGTCTTCCGGAGTGATGGTCGCGGTTTCATTGGAGGCGGCAAAAACCAGCACGTCGAGGTCCGCAGTGCGCTCCAGCACCATGAAGAGGTCCTTGGCCTGGGCCTCGGAGAGCTTGCCGGCGGCGACGATGGCGGTGCGCAGCTTGTCCACCACGAGATCTTTGCGGAAGTCTTCTTCGAAGAGAGCGGGGGTCAGGCCCTGGGATTGCAGAGTGCGGCGGTAGCGATCCGGGGAGAATCGACCGTTTTCCTGAAAGGCGGAGATTTTGTGCACTGCGGCGGCGAGCTCGCTGTCGGTCACAAAAAGTCCGAGTTTTTTGGCTTCCTGCACAAGGAGGGTGGAGCCCACCAGTTGCCGGAAGACCTGGTCTCGGATGTTCAGGGCGTCGAAGACCTCGCTGGAGATGCCCGGATTTTGGGCGCGCAGACGGTCCATGGTGCTCTGCACGGCCCGCTGGAAGCTCTGCACCGAGATGGGCTCTTCATTGACCAAGGCCACGGCGCCGCGCCGGCCCTGATCCATGCGGCTGATGCCAAAGGCCAGCACGAAGACCACGATGATCATGGCGAACATGATCTTGATGCCCCAGGAGCGCGCTCCTTGGCGAAGGATATCAAGCATGGGCGTCCTCGTGGCGTTTTTTGGCGTTGACCCAATTGAGCAGGCCCCCGGCGCGGATCACGGCGATGTCTTGGGCCGTGAGGTCGTGGCGGAGCTCCACGGTTGTTCCGGAAGTGGTCTGTGCGGTGAGCGGTGCGCCCGGAGCGAGGGTCGTGGTGTCCAGGCGCAGGCGCTCGCCCTGGGCCAGGGTATCGTAGTCCGCGGCATTGGCCAAGGTCAGCGGCAGGATGCCGAAGTTGATGAGATTGGCTTTGTGGATGCGGGCAAAGGACTTGGCGATGACCGCACGCACCCCCAGGTAGCGGGGGGCCAGGGCCGCGTGCTCGCGGCTGGAGCCTTGGCCGTAGTTCTCGCCGCCCAGGATACAGCCCTGGCCGGCGGCCTTGGCCCGGGCCACGAATTCGCCGTCCACGCGGGCGAACACATGTTCACTGATGGCCGGAATGTTGGAGCGCAGGGCGGTGATGGCCGCACCGGCGGGCATGATGTGGTCGGTGGTGATGTTGTCCCCGGTCTTGAGCAGGATGGGCAGATCCAGGCACTCAGGCAGGGCGTCGAAGGGCGGCAAGGGCACGATGTTGGGGCCGCGCTCCACGGTGACGTCCGTCCCATCTTCCGGCGGGAAGAGAAAGAGGTGGCGGATGGACGGGATGGTCGCGGGTAGCTGCGGGGGCGTGATGTTTGCCTTCCAGGTGGCGGGATCGGTAAATCGGCCTTCCCGGGCGCAGAAGGCGGCGGTGATGGGGCTTGCCAGGTACACCTGGGCGTCCTGGGTGCCGCTTCGGCCCTCGAAATTCCGGTTGAAGGTGCGCACACTGACCCCGCCGCTGACAGGCGATCCCCCCATGCCGATGCATGGGCCGCAGGTGCACTCCAGGAGCCGGCCTCCGGCGTCGAGCATGGGGTCCAGGAGCCCTTCGGCCACGAGCATCTTGAGCACCGCCTTGGAGCCGGGGGAGATGAGCAGGTCCGTGGACGGGGCCACGCGGTGGCCGCGCAGGATTTCCGCCACGGCCTTGAGGTCCGCGTAGGACGAGTTGGTGCAGGAGCCGATGGCCACCTGGTCCACGGCCAGGCCATGGAGCTCGGCCACGGGCACCACTCGGTCCGGCATGTGGGGCGCGGCGGCGAGGGGGACCAGGGCGGAGAGGTCGATGTGGATTTCCTCGTCGTAGGCGGCGTCCGGGTCTGCGGCAAGGGGCGTGAAATCCGCCTCGCGTCCCATGGCGCGCAAAAAGGCCAGGGTCTGTTCGTCACTGGGGAAGAGGGACGTGGTGGCCCCCAATTCCGCGCCCATGTTGGTGATGGTGGCGCGTTCCGGGACAGTCAGTGTGGCCACGCCGGGACCGGCGTATTCGAAGATGACCCCGACTCCACCCTTGACCGTGCGCTGCCGCAGCAATTCCAAGATCACGTCCTTGGCCGAGGCAAAGCCGGTGAGCCTGCCGGTGAGCCATACCCGGCACACCTTGGGCATCGTCAGGGAGTATGGTTCTCCAGCCATGGCCAGGGCCACGGACAGGCCGCCAGCACCCATGGCCAATGCCCCCATGCCGCCCGCGGTGGGGGTGTGGGAGTCGGAGCCGATGAGGGTGGTCCCGGGCTTGGCGAAATTTTCCAGGTGGAGCTGGTGGCAGATGCCCGTGCCGGGAGGCGAGAACACGATGCCGTAGCGGGCGGCCACAGTGCGCAGATAACGGTGGTCGTCGGGGTTGCGGAAGCCCATCTGCAGGGTGTTGTGGTCCACATAGCTCACGGAGAGCTGCGTACGCACCCGGTCGAGCCCCATGGCTTCCCATTGGAGATAGGCCATAGTGCCGGTGGCGTCCTGGGTGAGGGTTTGGTCGATGGCCAGGGCGATTTCCGCCCCTGGGACGAGCTCGCCGGAGACGAGATGACTGGCGATGATTTTGTGGGCAAGACTTTGTGGCATGGAGGCTCCTTGCTATGGAAAAAAACGGGCTTTAGGCCCATTGGCTGTGCAGTAGGCGGATTTTGTTGCGTCGAAAGAGGATCTCCGTATCCAGACGGAGTTTTTCCTGCTGGAGGGCGAAGATCTCCGCCGCGTGGGAGAGCGTGGAATCTGCGGCCTCGGCGTCGCGAAGCGCGCGGATGCGAGAGAGCAATTGGGCTTGCTCGTGTTCGAAGGCAGCGATTTCTCGTTCCAAGTGGACGATAGTGGTGTCAGGATTGGATGCGGATACGTTTGCGTTTGGGTTGTTCATGAACAGCGGCCGGTTCCTGTGGTTGGGAGAGAAAGAGTTGGGGTTCGGGAAGGTTCATGTAGATCTTCCAGAACCAGGGCCATACGGACGAGACGTTGTCCGCGCCGGAGATGCAAAATCCCGGGCGGGTGAAGGATGCCAGGGCCGCCGCCAGGGTCCAGAAGGGGTCCGGGCTTTGCCAGGTTCCTTCCGGGGCGCGGCCGTGCACCGGAAGATTGAGGCGCAGTGAAGTCGCCGTCCGCTCAAAGTCCACGCCCAGGGCCGTGAGGAGTTCGGCGCCGGTGTCGAGCAGTTCTTCCTGGGGCAGGCGCAGGGTGGTTGGTCCCTTGAGCCCCAGAGAGAGCGCGAGGATGAGCGGAAAATACTCCGGGCAGGGAGAGAGGTCTGCGTCCAGCGCCTGGGGCGGTTCGGTCATGGTGGCGGTGATATGTCCTTCTGCAGCCTCCAGGCGCAGGCCGAGTTCCTCGAGGAGGTCCAGGGCGCTCTGGAGGTGCGGGTGATGGGGCGGCCAGGTGCCCCGCAGCCGGGCGGTGCCGCCATGAAAGAAGGGGAAGGCCAGCACGTGCAGGGAGAGCAGCGGGTCCATGGGGACGTCTGCGTGGCGCAGCCCCAGGCGCACGGGCCCGGGCGGAACGACGATGGTGGCGTCCTGGAATTGGATCTCGGGGATGAGTTCCTGGAGGAACCCAATGCCTTTGCGCAGGAGTGGACTGGTTTTGTAGCCCGGCTCCACATGGATGACGAGGCCTTTGGGATAGGTGGTGGCCGCCACGGCCAGGGCCAGGATGAACTTTTTGGAAAAACCCGGAGGGATGGTGACGCTGTCGGGAATTTGGCCGCTGGCTTCCAGGCGGGCGGGCAGCCCGGTGCTGTGGGGTTCGATGGTGGTGAGCCGCGCCCCGAGGGTTGGCAGGAAATCCTGGATGGGGCGCAGGTCGTGCACCTTGAGGCGGGTGGCCCCGGTGAACTTGACCTTGGTGACCCGGCCAAGGCTGAGGCAGAGCAGCAGGTAGAGATGAAATTTTCCTTGGCCTGCATAGACGATGGTGTTGTCCGCGCTCCACGAAGGCACCGGGGTGCTGGAGTAGGACTCCGCCTCTGCGGTGAGGTTGAGTCCGAATTGCCGCAGGGCGTTCATGAGCTCCAGGGACAGATCCGTGCCTTGGAAGGGGGCGACGGTGACGGGCTCGGCGTTGACTGCGGCAAGTACCATGAGGATGCTCGCCAGGATCTGGTCGCGCGGGGCGTCGAGGTCGATGTGTACCGGCTTGCGGCGGGGATACAGGCAGAGGGAGCCCGTGCCGCCGTCTTTTTCCGCCTGGGCGTAAGCCAGGGTGTTGGTCAGATGGAAGAGGCGGCGGACGAGTTGCGGGTCGAGATTGTCTTTGGCGCTGGCCAGCCGCCAGGTATTCCAGAGGGTTTTTTCCTGCTGCGCGTCGGTGATCCCGACTCCTTTGGCGCGGCGGCTTTGGGCGGCCTTGGCCAAAAGCCGGGTGCGTTGGGCGATGAGGGTCAGGAGTTTTTCGTCAATGCGAGCGATTTCCTGCGTCAAGGAGAGGGGTTTGTCTGCCATGGTCTGCCGCCAGGGAAAGAGGTGGAGCTATTCGGAAACGCGAGGAACGATACTTGAATTCTCTGTGCCAAGCAAGGCTTGCTGCGTCCCCCCGGTGCATAGGACGCCTCGCGTAGGGATTGCTGCCTGGCAGGCGGTCCCTGCCAGGCAGCGGCGGCATCACTCCACCCCAGGCTGTTTTTCCAGATGCCCCGGGTTGTAGAGCTTGCGGTCTTGAGGGGCCGGCGGGGTCCATTGGTAGATCCAGGTTTCGGTCAAGGGCCGGCCGTCGGCCTCGAGGTAGAGGCGCAGGTTGATGGGGTTTTGGCTCTCGTCAGGAGGCACCACGTCGAACATGCAGCGGAAGCCGTGGATGGCGTGTTGGGGCCGTACGGAGGTGATTTCGATACGGCCGGCCGAAGTCTCCAGCACAGGCCGGATGGTGGAGTTGGTGCCGATCATGGCCAAATCGCCGCCGGTGAAGTCCACGGCGAACCGCTGGCTATAGTATTTGCGCGGCAGGCCCACCACACCGCCTAGGCCCGTGAAGGTATCTTTGACCCGGGCCAGCCGATTGTGCACCGGCGGCTTGGTGCCCCAATAGAGGTTGTAGCTGTAGAGGAGCTCTTGGCCGGGCTCTACGGGCTTGGCGGGATTCCAGAAGGCGACGATGTTGTCGAAGGTCTCGTCGAGGTTGGCGATCTCCACGAGGACGACATATCCCGGCCCCCAATTGCCGATGGGCTCCACCCAGACGCTGGGGCGCTTGTCATAGAAGACCCCGTCGTCTTGATAATGGTCGAAGTTCTGGTCTCGCTGCAGCAGGCCGAAGCCTTTTGGATTGTTGTCCATGTAGGCATTGTAGCGCAAAAAGGGTGGGTTATTGAGGGGCCGCCAGAGCCATTCGCCGTTGCCGTTGTGCATGAGCAGCCCGTCGGAGTCGTGGATTTCCGGCCGCCAGTCGTGGTTCATGCGGCGGTCGTTTTCGCCGGTGAGGAACATGCTGGTGAGTGGGGCGATGCCGAGGCGCTCGATGGGTTTGCGGGGGTAGATGGCGGCGTCCACGCGCATGGTGAGGGTGTCTCCGGGGCGGATGTCGAAGCGGTAGGCGCCGGTGACGCTGGGGGAGTCCAAAAGGGCGTAGACCGTGGCGGTATCGCTGTGGGGCGCAGGCCTTTCCAGCCAAAAATGGGTGAATATCGGGAACTCTTCATCGCGAGGCAGGGCGGTATCCACGGCAAGGCCCCGGGCGGACATGCCATACTGCATCTCGCCGCCCACGGCGCGAAAATAACTCGCCCCCAGAAAGGCCACCAGATCGCGGCTCCAATCGGTGTGGTAGCGGAAGCGAAAGCCGGCAAACCCTAAGTCCTTGGGGAGATCTTTGCCGCGGACTCCGGACTTGCCGTAGAGGAAGAGGTCCGGGGTGTAGTCGATCTCCCGAGGCTTGCCGTTCACGAGCTCGTAGATGGTCACCGGCGTCTGGTAGAAGAGCCCCAAGTGGAAGAGCTCGGCCCGAAAGAGGCTCGTGGCGTTGTCGCGCCAGAGGGCGTGCTCGGGGTTGAAGCTCATTTGCATGTACTGATCCCAGGAGAGTTTTTTGAGCGCTGCGGGCAGTTCGCCGGCGTGGTTCACGTAGGGCTGCGAGGCCAGGTGGCGGGCCTGGCCTTTGAGCCAGGCGTAGTCGAAGGTGGCGTTTCCTTGCGGCATGACGAGGTCCGTGGCCGCGAAGACACTGCTGCCAAAGGCCAACAGAAGGGTGCAGAGAAGTACGATGCGAGGCATGGGAGGGTTCTCCTTAGGGGTTGATTTGCAGTCCCAGGCGCTTGGGACAGCCGGCTTCCACGTGACAGCTCTCGCATCCCAAGGCGCCTGAGGCGTAGGTGAGGGTGGCATACTTGCGGGACAAGGCCCCGCTTTCGTGAAGTTCGATGCCCAATGGAGCAATGGCCTGGACGAGGGCCGGGGTGGGCGTGGGCACCGGGGCGCAGCCTTTGCGCCGCACTCCCGGGCGCAGGGCGGTGAGATACCCCAGCACCAAGGCCTGGGCCATGGCCTCGCGGGCGAAGGCTTGGGCTGGCGCGTTCTCCCAGAGGGGGTCGATTTCCTCCTCGACGGCGGCGTCCAGGAAGACGAGCAGGTAGCCTTTGCGCCCCCCGATGCGCCAGGTGTGCGCCGCAGGCATCCAGCGCTCCCAGGCGGCGGTGAGCTCCATAAGGGCCTTGGCGTCGAGAAAATTGCGTTGGGAAAGAAGCAGATAGGTCTCCGGGTCCAGCTGCGGTTGCACCTGAACCCGGGTGGCGGACAACGTCGGCATGGGTACTCCTTAGGGCGTGTGATTTGCGCCGGAGTCGGCGCTGGGTGGAGATGGGGCTGCCGGGGCCGTGGCGGCCGGCAGCAGTCCCTGCTGTTTGAGGTATACGAGAAATTTCTTGGCGATGGCGAAATCGGGGTTGATGCTCAGGGCCTGGCGCAGGTGCGCCACGGTATTTTCCAGGTCTGCCTTGGAAAAGTAGGCGCGGGCGATGTTGTAGTGCAGGTGCTCGTCTGTGGGGGAGAGCTCCAAGGCGCGCTGGTAGTAGCGGATGGCCTGGTCGTACATCTCGTTTTTGCGCAGGTTGATGCCGAAATCGTTGAAGAGGTGTTTGTGCTCGGGCTCGAAGGCGGCGTCGAGCTTCACCAGGCGTTCGAAGACATCGTTGGCGCGAGCCGTGTCTCCGCGATCGAGGTAGGTTAGGCCCAGACCAAAATTGGCGCGGATGTTCTCTTCGTCGATCTTGAGGGCATTGGTGAATTCGTATTCCGCAGAATAGGTCTCGCCATTGGCGCGGTGGCGTTCGGCCCGGGCGATGGTCTGGTTGAGTTTGCGGATATTGGGATAGACTTTGTGGGTGTAGAACTCCGGCTCCGGGCGGTAGTTTTCCAGAAATTCGTCCCGGGGCACCTCTTGCTTTGGGCCGGAGGGCACGTAGTTGGGATTGAGGGGCTGCACCCAGATGATGCCGTTTTCGTCTTCTTCCGCGAACCAGTACATGGTCTGGGTGGTTTTGCGCACCGTGGTGCCGGCACCCACCTTGGCGACCTTTTCCGAGGAGAACACCCCTTTGATGCGGGTGTGTTCGGTGTCTTTTTCCTTCATGACGTGCCTCCTGGTGTGAGGACACTTGCAAGGATCTGGCGGGCCGCGGCAGCGGGATCCGTCGCCCCGGTGATGGGCCGGCCCATCACCAGAAAATTGCTCCCCGCTCTGGCGGCTGCTTGGGGGGTGCAGATGCGGGTTTGGTCGCCGACGTGGTCTTCGGGACGGCGGAGCCCCGGGGTGACGAGGAGAAAATCGGGGCTGGTGGCCGCGCGGATGCTTTCCGCCTCCTGTCCGGAGCAGACCACTCCGTCCGCGCCCCAGGCGTGCGCCTGGCGCGCCAAGTCGCCGGCGAGTTCCGGCAAGGGCATCATCGCCCACGGCAGGTCTGCGGGGCCGAGGTGGGTGAGCAGCGTTACGGCCACCACGTGGGTCTTGGTGCCCGCCGCGTCCCGGGCCGCCAATGCTGCCTGCACCATGGCCTTGCCGCCCAAGGCATGCACGGTGAGCATGTCCGCGCCGCTGCCACAAGCCTGGCGCACTGCGCCGGCTACGGTGTTGGGGATGTCCAAAAATTTGAGATCCACAAAAACCCGAAAGCCGAGTCCCTTGAGGTCGGCGACGATGCGTGCCCCTGCGGCCAGATAGAGCTCGAGGCCGACCTTCACCCAAGACGTAACCCCCACGAGCTGCTGAGCCAGGGTCAGGGCCGATTTCGCCTGGGGAAAGTCCAGGGCCACGACCAATTGAGGGCTCATGCCAGCCCCCATGCGTTCCAGATCGTGCGCTGCCATGCTTCTTGATAGCGAGGCCGGCATTTTTCCGCAAGATACACGGCCTTGAGGCGCCGGTAGGCGTCTTCCAGGTCGTCGTTGACGATCCAGTAATCGAATTCCGGGCAGTGGGCGATCTCCTCCTTGGCCGCAGCCATGCGACGGGCCAGGGTCTCGGGGTCTTCGGTGCCTCGGTGGGTGAGGCGGCGATGCAGCTCCTCGGGAGAGGGGGGAAAGAGGAACACGTACGCCCCGGCCCCCAGGGAGGTCCGCAGTTGCCGCGCCCCCTGCACGTCGATGTCGAAGAGCACGTCGCGTCCTTGGACCAGGAGTTCCAGGGTCGCGGCCTTGGGGGTGCCGTAGAGGTTCCCGTGCACCTCGGCCCATTCGGCAAAGAATCCTGCGTCTCGGCGCTGGAGGAACGCTTCCCGGGAGAGGAAATGGTAGTCCACGCCGTCACGCTCTCCCGGCCTGGGGGGGCGGGTGGTGCAGGACACGGAAAAGGCGAAATTGGGGCATTCGGCCACCAGACGGCGGACCAAGGTGCTTTTTCCGGTGCCCGAGGGGGCGCAGAGGACGAAGAGGATGCCGGTGCTGTTCATGGGGTGTCTCCGGCGGCAAGGCGCTGGCTGATGGTTTCCACTTGAACGGCCGAGAGGATGCAGTGGTTGGAGTCGGTGATGATGATGGCGCGGGTCTTGCGGCCTTGGGTGGCGTCGATGAGGCGGCCGTCCTGCTTGGCCTCTTCGCGCAGCCGCCGCATGGGGGCGGAAGACGGATGCACCACGGCCACCACCCGGTGGGCCACCACCATGTTGCCGAAGCCGATATTGAGAAGCCGTCGTTTGTCCATGGGCAGGGTTATTCGATGTTTTGGATTTGTTCGCGCACCTTTTCCAGCTCGGTCTTGAAGTCCACGGCCAGGGCGCTCACGCTGGCGCTTTGTGCTTTGTTGCTGCAGGTGGTGATTTCCCGCAAGACCTCTTGCACGAGAAAATCGAGCTTGCGTCCCTTGGGGCCGGGGCCGTTCAAGATCGTTTTCATGGCTTCAAGATGGGCCTCCAGGCGGGTGAGTTCTTCGCTCACGTCCACTTTGTCCGCAAGCAGGGCGAGTTCCAGGTGCAGGCGGCCCGGATCGGGAACGCTTTCCTCTCCCAGGAGGGCTCGCAGCCGCTCCTGCAGGCTGGCCATGCGCTGGGGCGCCAGGGCGTGGACTTCCGTGGCGATGGTCTGGGCGAGCGCGGCCAGGGTGGCAAGGCGGCGGTCCAGATCCTGTTTGAGGGCGCTTCCTTCCCGGCAACGGGACTCGTCCCAACTCTGGAGTGCCTGGCTCAACGTCTCGGTGGCGTCGGCGGCCATGTTCGGGGGGACGGCCTCTCCGCGGTTTTCGCGCCAGACCGAAGGCACCAGGAGCAGGGCGCTGACGTCGGTGGGCTGCGGAAGCCCCAACTCCTGGGCGAAGCGGCGCAGACTGCCCACCATGGCTTGGGCCTGGACCGTATCCAGGGCGCTGCCGGCAAGCTCCGGATCCAGGAGGCGCACCGAGAGGGAGAGCTCGATGGTCCCCCGGTGGGCGGTGCGGCGCACCAGGGCGTCCCATTGCTGGTGCAGCGCCGTCCATCCGTGTGGAGTCTTCCACTTGAGTTCCAGGTAGCGGGCGTTGCGGCTGGCGATCTCCCAGGTGAGCGTCCAGGCGGGACGCGAGACAGTGGCGCGGCCAAAGCCGGTCATGCTTCGGGTCATGGTCGGTTTCCTTGTGTGGGGATGGTGGAGCGGATGCGCGTCAGGATAGTTTGGATGGCCTCGGTGCGGTAGTCGGGAAAGGTCCACGGCAGGGCCTCGAAGCGGCCTTTGCGGTAAATGAGGGTGAGGTCCGCGAAGATTCCCTGCCCTAGATAGATACGGTGTACGAAGTTTTTCCCTGTGGCGAGCACCAAACGCTCGCGGGTGAGGTAGCCTGGGTCCAGGTTGAAGCGCCGCCGGCCATTTTCCGCGTACTCGTTTTCCACGGCGTTGGTGGCGAGTTTGACCGCTGCCAGCCGGTCCATGGGAAGCGGCGTGGCGAAGGAGAGGAGGCGGCGAAAGATCGGCGTGCCCAACTCCGCGTCGTAATACGTGGTTTGGGTGAAGGGAAGGAGGTCGCTGTGAAAATCCGCGGGCCCCAAGATGGCTTCGAGGCGGGACAGAAGCCCTGGCCAAAAAGAGTCCCACCGGGCGCTCAAGATGGAGAGCACCGCCTTGGCGGGCGCGGGTTCGTGGGGGATACTCATGATGGGTTCTCCACGGTGGGGCGCACCACGAGGTGGTCGGCGCTGATGGCGACCACCGTGGCACAGACGATGCCTCCTGGGGGCATGGGGCGGGTGAGACGGCACGGCGCGTAGGTCTCGGCGCGGCCTTGGGTGGCGGTCTCCAGGACTACCTGCACCGTGCGCCCGTGCATGGCCGTCCACACGCGCGCTTGGATTTGGCGCACGCACTCCCGTAAGGCCCGGGCGCGGCGCTGGCGCTCCGGTCGAGGAATCGCGCCGGGCAAGCCGGCAGCTACGGTGCCCGGCCGCTCGGAGTACGGAAAGACGTGGGCGTAGGTGAGGGGCAGTTGCCGGGCAAAATCCAGGGTCGCCTGCCACTCCGCTTCCGTTTCTCCAGGAAATCCGGCGATGACGTCCACCCCGAGGCCAAAGACGGGCCACACGGCCGCCAGTGAGTCCACAAACCGGAGGATGGCGTCTGGATGGTAGTGGCTGCGGCCCATACGGGCAAGCACCGAGGGGCTTGCGCTTTGCAGCGAAAGGTGCAGGTGCGGGCACACCGCCTGGCATTGGGCGAGGGTTGCCGCGGCCTTGGCATCCAATTGCACCGGGTCCAGAGATCCCAGGCGCAGTCGGGTCCGCCCGGCGTACCGGGTCGCCACCACGCGGTCCACCATGGCCACCAGGTCCCAGAAGTCCGTGGCGCCGCAAGCGTACCACCGGGTGCTGATGGCGCTCAGCGTGATCTCCGGCACGCCTTGGCGGCACAGGGAATCCACCTCGGCGAGGACCTCCTCGGGGGCGCGGCTTTGGGCCGGTCCGCGGGTGATGGGGATGATGCAGTAGGTACACCGGGTGTTACAGCCGTCCTGGATGCCCACCACGGCCCGGGTGCGGTGGCGGGGGCGGCGTGGGATCTGGGTTCGCGCCAAGGCAAGGAACTGGCGTTTGGCCGCTTGCGGCAACACCTCCACCGCGAGGCAGTCGCGCAGGCGCGGGTCCGCCTCAGGGGCGCAGCCGGTGACCACGATACGGATTTCTGGCCGCGCCTCGCGCAGGGCGCGCACCATGCGGCGCAAATCCCGCATTGCGGCCTCGGTGACGGCGCAGCTATTGATGATGGCAAGGTCCGCCGTCGCTGCCGCGTCGACTTCCTCCCAGCCCAGACCTGCGGCCCAGGCGCGCAGAACTTCGGTTTCGTATTGGTTTACCCGGCAGCCTTGGGTGCTGAAGAAGACGCGGGTGCCGGCCGGAAAGGCGGTCAAAGGCGTGGACGCTGGGGTCATACGGCCTCCAGGGGGGCGTGGATGATGGCGCCGGCCAGCACCCGGTCGCCGTGGTAGACGGCGGCCAGCTGCCCCGGTGTGGGCCTGGGGCCTGGGGCCTGGAAGCGGATGGTCAGTGTCTGGTCCGCCGCTACGGTCACCCGGGCGGGCTGCGGCTTTTGGCGAAAACTCGTCTGCACCAAGAGCTCTTGCGGCCAGGTCGTTGGGGGGGCCAGGAAGTTGGCGGGCTGGGTGCGGCACCCCCAGGCCAGAGTGGCGGACTTGGGGCCCACGATCACGGTGTTGGTCGCCGGATCCTTGGCGATGACAAAGAGGGGCTCGCGGTAGGCGATGCCGAGCCCCCGGCGCTGGCCGATGGTGAATCGCCACAGCCCTTGATGCCTTCCCACCGGGGTGCCGTCGGCGAGCACGATGGGGCCTGGTGTGGCGGGTACGCCGTGGGCGGCCATGAGGTCGTGGTAGGTGCCGGGGACAAAGCAGATGTCCTGGCTTTCACGCTCTTCCGGAGGGGTGATGCCCCGGCGGGCAAGCTCGGCGCGTACCCACGCCTTGGTGCGCCCTCCCAGGGGGAACAGGGTGTGGCGCAGGCGCTCCTGAGATACCAGGGCGAGAAAATAGCTTTGGTCCTTGGTGGGGTCTGCGCCGCGCAGAAGCATTCCGTCGTGGGCGCAGGCGTAGTGCCCGGTGGCAAATGTCGTGGCCCCCAGTGCGCGTGCTTCCTCCCAGAGCACGCCCCATTTCATGGTCGGGTTGCAGGTGGCGCAGGGGTTGGGGGTGCGGCCTGCGGCGTAGTCGCGCACGAAAGGTTGGACGACGGTGCGGGCAAAGGTCTCGGTAAGGTCGAGCACCGTGAGGGTAATGCCGCGCGCGGCGCACACGGCCGCCAGGCGTTCCTCCCGCAGGCGGCTGTGTGCGTTTGGCGGCAGAAATCTGCCGTGCACCGCGTGGGTGGGGACGCCCGCTTCCTGGAGGAGCAGCAGGGTGAGGAGGGAATCAGCGCCGCCGCTTACCGCGACGGCGCATGAAGGTGCAGGGTGGCGCATGGTTGGGCCCAAGGCCAGGGCGACTCCTGGCCACGGTAGCTTAGACGGACGGAGCGGGCATGGGGCCGCGGGCCGCTTCCAGGGCTGCGGCCACACGCAACAGGGTGGCCTCGTCCATGGCCCGGCCGAAGAACTGGATGCCCACGGGCATGCCTGTCTCTTGGCCCAAAGCCGCAGGCAGGCAGATCCCCGGAAGTCCGCTGAGGTTGAGAGAAACTGTAAAGATGTCCGTAAGATACATCTGCAGAGGGTCTGCCGTGTTCTCCCCCATGCGGAAGGCCACGGTGGGGCAGGCCGGAGCGCAGAGCACGTCGCAGGAGTGCAGCGCGGTCACGAAATCCTCGCGGATGCGGCGGCGCACCTGGGCGGCCTTTTTGTAGTAGGCGTCGTAGTAGCCGGCGGAAAGCACGTAGGTGCCCAGGAGAATGCGGCGAATGACCTCTTCGCCGAAGCCGTGCGTGCGCGACAGGGTGAAGACCTCCTGGAGGTCCTTGGCCTTGGGGTTGCGGTAGCCGTAGCGCACGCCGTCGTAGCGGGCGAGGTTGGAGCTCGCTTCGGCCATGGCCAGGATGTAGTACGTGGCGATGGCGTACTTGGTGTGGGGGAGGGAGACGGGCAATACTTGCGCCCCTGCATCCTGCAGCAGATCGATGGCGCTGCGGCACGCGGTACGGACTTCGTCGCTCAGGCCTTCGCCCCAATACTCTTCCGGCAGCCCCACGCGCACGCCGGCAAGGCTTCCGGGCGTGGCGGCGGCCACGTAATCGGCGGTGGCGGCGGTGCTGCTGGTGGAATCTTGGAGATCGTGGCCGGCGATGACGGCAAGGAGCAGGGCGGCGTCCGCCACGCTGCGGGTCATGGGTCCGGCCTGGTCCAGGGAGGAGCCGTAGGCCACCAGGCCGAAACGTGACACCCGGCCGTAGGTGGGCTTGAGGCCCACGATGCCGCAAAAGGCCGCGGGTTGGCGGATGGAGCCGCCGGTGTCCGTGCCGATGGAGCCGAAGCATTGCCCGGCGGCCACGCTGGCCGCCGATCCGCCGCTGGAGCCGCCGGGTACCCGGGTGCGGTCCCAGGGGTTGCGCGTGGGGCCGAAGGCGGAGTTTTCCGTGGACGAGCCCATGGCGAACTCGTCCATATTGGCCTTGCCGAGCAGGATGGCCCCTGCCGCGCGCAGCCGCGCCACCACCGTGGCGTCGTACGGCGGTCGGAAGTCTTCGAGGATGCGCGAGGCGCAGGTGGTGGGCATGTCCGTGGTGGTGAGCACGTCCTTGATGGTGAGGGGCACACCCCACAAAGGCTGCGCAGGGTCGGGGCCCTGGCTGTCGAGCTTTCGGGCCTGAGCCAGTGCATCGTCGGCGGCCACGTGGAGCAGGGCATGGAGTTCGGGTTCCGTGGCCTTGATGCGGGCCAGACATGCTTCGGTGACGGCCTCGGCGCGAAGCTCGCCACGGGCCAGGAGGTCGCGGACGGTGGTGAGGGAAAGTTCGGTGATGTTCATAAGCTATGCAATGACTCGCGGGACGAGGAAGTAGACGCCGTCCGAGGCGGGGGCGTTGGCGAGGATGGCCTCGCGGGACGAAGTGGCGCAGGCGCAGTCGTCGCGCAGCACCGACACATGCTCCACCGGGGAGTAGAGGGGCTCGACGTCCGTGGTGTCCACCTGGTTGAGGGTGTCCATGTAGTCGAGAATCTTGCCCATCTGCAGGGCGAGGTGGGCGGCGTCCTCCTCGGTGATGGCCAGGCGCGCCAGGGCGGCGATGGATTTGGCGTCGGCGGCTGTAAGACGCATGGTGACTCCTGTGCGGAACGGTTTAGGATTGGGGTGGGTTGTGGGCGGCATTGCGTTTTTGGATGCGCTGGTCGCGCAGCTGGCGCAGGGCCTCCCAGTCCGGAAGTTTGAGCCCTTCCGTCGTGATCTGCATGGGGATGAGGGCCTGGTGGGCCCGGCCGGCGGCGTCGAAGTGGATGGGGGCCATGGTCCAGTTCATGGTCTTTGCCGCGGCGTCCAGGTCCGCGGAAAAGCGAGCCGGGTCTCCGGTATAGGCGGGCAGGCGCAACACGAGGCGCGTGGCATCGTAGCCTAAGGCGAGCCAGCCATCGAGCGCGGCGCCCGCCGCCGCAGCCTGGGCCGCCAGGTGCTGGGCCTGGGGCGTGGCCGGGTTGAGGGCGCTGGGGAAGACCGCCAGGCGGAAGATCTCTTTTTCCAACTCCGGCGCCTCCGTGGCCTGCCCCCAGAGCTGCGGCCCCAGGACGAGCAGGTGCCCGGCGTCGTAGTAGTGGAGGAAGGCCACGATCTGCTGGGCCTTGAGCAGGGAGTCGGGCACGAACAGGGCGTCGAACGGCGGCAGCGGATAGCTGGACTCCTTGTCCGTCGCCCCGAGCATCCGGGCCACGATCTTGCCCCAGGCGGCGGGCTCTGCCGGGTCGTAGCTTGCAGACTGGGCGATGTGTCCGCCGGCGGCTTCCAGCGTCTGGGTAAAGAGCGGGGCCATGGCTATGCCGAAGCGGTCTTGCGGATACAGGACCGCCGCGGCGGTGGCGCCAAAAAGCTCCATGGCCTGCACCAGGGATTGCGCCTGGTCTTCAGGGCTGGCGAGCAGCCGCCATCCGTCCTGGCCTTCTGCCGGCAAGGTGGGGAAAAAGGTGAGAAAGGCTAATTGGCGGTGCAGCCCCGCTTGGGTGATGCGGTCCCAGTCCTCCTTGCGCAAGGGGCCGGCAACGGCAGCCCCGGCGGTAAGCATGGTCAGTTCTCCCAGGGCCCCGGGGGCGGCGGCGTCGATGACGCGCAGCTGCAACGTGGCGCCTGCGGCCTTGAGTTCTTCTGCAGCGAGTTCAGCCCCCAGGAGGATACGCCGGGAGATGGCGGCGTACGGTCCGCTTTGGGGCAGGAAAAAGAAGACGTCCGTGGTGAGCATTTGGCCTCCTCGCTGGGAGAGGGCCAAAAGCTGGTCATGGAGCACACGGGTGTTCACCAGCCCCCCGCGGCTCAAGATGGTCTCCAAGGTGGGGCGCAAGGCTTCCAAGCGGCTGGGGTCTTCAGCGACCTGCGCCCGAATTTGGGCCCAGGCCACGAGGTTCCAGGGAAAGGTCAGCCAGGCTGCGTTGCCGGAAAGCATGCGGTCGCGCTCGGCGGGCGGCAGAGTTTGTGCCCGGGACAAGGCCAGTGACTCCAGGGATGCCCGCGCCGCTTCTTCGGTGGTGAGCCCGTAGAGCAGAGCCAGGGTATTCATGGCCGCCAGGTACTGGCGGGTCTCCCATTGGCGTTGGAAGAGCTCCATGCCGGAGGATTCTTGGGTGGGCCAATCCGGAGCGGTACGCAGCACCGCCGCCAGCCGCTCTGCCACGGGGTCTGGCTGGCTGGGTTCGGTGATGGGCCGTTCCTGGGGGCCGACAGGCATGGGCGCCTCGGTGCCGGGGATGCGGCGGGGATATGCGGGCTCCACGCGCTCTTGCGGCGGCCGGGGCTCCGGCGGCTTGGAGCGGATGACGGTCTTGGGCGCGCACGCCGCAAGAGCGCTGAAAAGCAGGACGACGAAGAGGATGCGGGATGTGTTCATAGACGTTGGTTGCGGGAATGGATGGGATTTCCGCCTATAGGAAGCGGCTTTCGGGGGTGTCAAGGGAGGGCTGTTTACAAGAGTGGGGGCGAAAAGTGGATGTCCAAAAGCCCCGATGTCTGAAAAGCCCCATGGTCAAGAAGCTTGATGTCGAGGGCATGGCGCTGGTGGACGGAGGGGGCTTGGTCCTTGTGCCCGCGCTGTCTTGGCTACCAGCCGCCCCCGCCGCCTCCGCCTCCTCCGCCTCCGGAAGATCCGCCGCTCATGCCCGAGGAAGACCCGGGCGCCCGTGCCGCGGCGGCGATGCTGGAGTTCAGCTCGTGGCTCAGGCCCTGGGCAAAGGAGCTGGGGGTGTGGGGATGGAAGTGTGCCCCCACATACCACGAGGGGGTGTAGCCGGCCTCTTGGAGGATGCGGGCAAAGCGGGCGCCCCAGGCGTTTTCCACCTCCAGGGCGATGGCGTAGGGCAGAAAGCGCTCGAAGAGCGCGGGCGTCTCTTCGGGTGGATGAAGGAGCTCCAGACGTTCTTTTTCCGCCAGGCGCAGGTACATGCGGAACCCTTCGATTGCGTCCAAAATGCGGCGGCCGGCCACCGTCGGCGCCTTGAGGAGGTGATAGAAGAGTACCGCCGCCCCCATCTGCCCGGCCAGGGCTGCTGTAGTCGGAAGCCCCACCACATTTTGGAGAAACCACAGCCCGAGGACCTCTCCGCCCAGAAACGGTATGGAAAACACGGCGAGCACCGTGGCTGCCGCCTTTTGTCGCAAAAGCGGGCTCTTCCAGCCCTGCCACACCTGGCGCAGCATGGCGATGCAGCCGAAACTCCAGAAGGTGAGCCACACACAGAGGAAGAAAAAGGCCGGAAACTGCGGAGTGGAGATGCCAATCACAACCATGCACATGCCGGTGATGGCGAGTCCCGGCAGCGTCCAGGCGCTGTTGGTGCGAAAATAGGCCCCGGCCAGCTCCTTTTCCAAGGCGTGCTGCAGGGCGGTGCGGGCCGCGCGCATCACCCGGTGGTCCGAGCCATCGAGGCGTACATGGCGACGGCCGCGGGCCGACAGCGCTTCCCACAGGGCGGCTTCTCCGGGGGGAAGCGCGGGAGGGACGGCCGGGGGCGTGAGCTTGATGCTGCGGGAAGAGGATCCGGTATCCTTAATGCAGAGCAGGCCGCGTACCGCGAGGTTGACGATTGCCGCAGTCATGGCGGTGGTGTCGAAGCCCAGATGAAAGAGCATGCGCACCATGGCTGGCGAGAACCCTTTGGGCGGATCGAAGCGCGGGATGATGACTCCTGGCGCGGGGTCCCTGCCCACCCGTATCCAGGCAAAAACGTAGTATCCCAAGGCAAGTACGAGGCCGAGGCCCGCGGCTGTTGCTGTGGGGGAGGACAGGGCCTGCGGCGCCACGAGAAAGCGCCCCAGGTCATCGAGGGACGTGGGGGCGTCGTCGGATGGGGTGACCCAACCTTTGGGCCAGGTGACCACGATGGTCAGTCCTTCTCCTGGAGCATACGGCCGGGTGCTGGCAAAAAAGATGCGGGACTCGCCGCTGGGCAGGTCGAAGCCGGCGGTGCTGCCTTGAGGACCTTCATAGGCGCGGCCGGCGAAGCTCGTGGCGCCGGGCGGGAGTTGTACGGCGCCGGTGACCTGGTCCATGGGCAGACGCCAGCCATTGCCATTGACGTTCCAGTAGAGTTCGTCGTGTTCGGCAAAGAATCCCAATTGGCGGGTGGTCCGGTAGGCGATGGTGTACACATACTGGCCCGGGGCAAGGAAGACGTCTTTGGCGCCGATGAAGATGGCGACGCCGTTTTGCCGGCGCTCCACGTGGTAGGGCTCGGGATGGCCGTCGCGCAGCACGCGGATGAGCTCAAAGCCCACTTCCATGGTGCGGCCATGGGAGTCGGTGTAGCGGGTGGGAAACTCCCGCACGATGCCCCGGCGGATGGTTTCCCCCGTGGCTTGGACGGCGATAGTCTCTTCCACCGTGAGACTGGCGTCCGGATGCACGGTGATTTCCGCGTGGAAATGGAGCACCCGTTCTTGGGCGGCTGTAGCCGTCTGGGCGCAGGCGCTCCAGACCATGAGGAGGATGAGGGTGACCAGACGGTTCATGACCCAAAACGCACGTGGGGCGCGTTGCGGTCCGCCGGGTCTTCCAGCTCGAAAAACGGAGCCTTGGTAAAGCCGAAGCGGCCGGCCACCAGATTGGAAGGGAAAGACTCCACGGCGATGTTGAGGTCGCGCACCGCGCCGTTGTAGTAGCGCCGGGCCAGCTGGAGCTGTTCTTCGATTTCGCTCAAGGTCGTTTGCAAGCTGAGGAAGTTTTCGTTGGCCTTGAGTTGGGGGTAGTTTTCCGCCAAGGCCAACAGTCGGCCTAAGGCCGCGGAGAGCAGCGTTTGTGTTTGCGCCGCTTCTTCCACCGTGCCGGCGGCCACAGCCTGATTGCGCAGCCGCACCACTTCGGCCAGGGTCTTTTGCTCATGTCCGGCGTAGGCCTCCACCGTGGCCACGATATTGGGGATGAGATCCGCCCGCCGCTTGAGCTGGACTTCCACCCCGCTCCAGGCCTCATCCACGATGTTTCGGCGGCGCACCAGACCGTTGTAGATGGCAATGGCCCAGAGTGTGAGTCCCAGGCCGAGGGCGGCTAAAAGCACGAGCGGGAGCATACATCCTTCTTGGGTATCTGCAGGTAAATTCTTGTTTGGCTGTAGACAATGCCCCGCCCGCCCGCAAGGACACAATGCGGTTTTTGGGGAAGTACACATGCCAGCACAGCAGGGGCGGTTTTCGCATCCCCTTGGCGCGCCATTGCCCGCGCAGGCAAAGGTCGCTATGGGTGAGCGCACTCTCGCGCACTTTTTTCAAGGAGTTTCTCATGCACACCATCGTTTTTGTCCGCCATGGCGAGTCCACGTGGAACAAGGAAAACCGGTTTACGGGCTGGACGGATGTGGACCTCACGGAAAAGGGCATGGCCGAGGCCCGGGAGGCGGGGCGCATGCTCAAGGCCGAAGGGTTTACCTTTGACCGCGCCTTCACCTCGGTGCTCAAGCGCGCCAACAAGACCCTCAACCTCATTTTGGAAGAGCTCGATCTCTTGTGGCTGCCGGTGGAGCACTCCTGGCGCCTCAACGAGCGCCACTACGGTGGTCTGCAAGGCCTCAACAAGGCGGAGATGGCGGCCCAATATGGTGACGAGCAGGTGCTCATCTGGCGGCGTTCCTACGATGTGCGTCCCCCGGCCCTGGCCGAAGACGACGAGCGCCTCACCTCCATGATGGCGGACCCGCGGTATGCGGCGCTGCCCAAGGCGGAGTTCCCGCGCACCGAATGCCTCAAGGATACCGTGGCCCGGGTGGTGCCGTACTGGCAGACGGTCATCGTGCCGCGGATTTTGGCGGGCGAGCGCTTGCTGGTGGCCGCCCACGGCAACAGCCTGCGCGCACTCATCAAATACCTGGACGGCGTCTCGGACGAAGACATCGTGCGTCTCAACATTCCTACCGGCCAGCCGCTGGTCTACGAGCTCGACGAGAGCTGCCGCCCCATCCGCAGCCGCTATCTGGCCGACGAGGAGACCATCCGCGCCGCCCAGGCCGCGGTGGCCGCCCAAGGCAAGGCCGCCAAGTAGCGGGCCGGACTGCCGCTGCCGGACGTCCTCGCCTCCTGGGCCGTGCTCTTTGGGCGGCCCGGGTATACCACGCAAAACGCCCTGGATCTCCACCAGGGCGTTTTGCGTGGTATGCAGCCAAGGGGGGTTACTTTCTTTTCCACTTGCCCCCTGGGTCCTGAATCCAGAATCCGGTGGGCTCGCGTTCCGCGATTTGGGCTGCCCTGGCCTGGCCGACGAACTCGGGCGTCGTTCCCTGCCGGGCGGCGATGGCCTGATATACCGTCATGCGGTCGGTATTTTCCGCCTGAACCACGTCGGCGTGGGGCTTTTGCGGACTCAGAAATTCCAAGAATCCTTTGTTGTTTTCTCCTACCAGCCCTTGAGCCTTGAGCTGGGTGATCACGGGAAGCCTCGCCTTCATACGCTCTTTGATGCTGTCGGCCAGGGCGCTCTGGGCAAGGGCGAGAAGCACGAGGACAACGAGGGGCGCAATGGCATGTTGGAAAACGCGCATGGGATACTCCTTTATTGGGTGGGGGCGAGTTCTTCTTGGGCCTTGTCGATGTCGCTGAAGAAGTCTTCCAGGTCTTTTTGGACCCGGACATTGACGTCGATAGTGATGTGGATGGGTTTGACTTCCACCGGTGCCACCTGCACTTGATGCCGGGTGCTGCATGCCCCTTGCAGGGTGAGCAGCGCCATGAGAGCCAGGGGGAGAAATCGCACGTCAACCTCCGCTGTGGATACGTTTGATGAGTCGTTTGTAGTGCAAGAGCTGGTCAAGGGGAAGCCGGAAATTGACATCCAGCCGAATGCCTTGAAAGTTTGATCCTGGAGAACTGGCGGAAACCCGGGCAAAACCGCCGATATCGCGGTCATAGACAAAAGGCAGCGGCGTGGCGGGCTTGCCGTCGAGCTGCAGGGACACCACAAGTTCGCGGCCTTCGGTGTTCATGGTCACTGTAGCCCATTGGTAGACGAAGTTTTTGAGCGCCTCGGCGGCCAGATCCACTTGGCCGAATTGCGGTGTGTCGGGCGGTATGCCTACGGTGAGCATGCCTCCGGCGTCCACCTGGAGCACCCCGTTTTCCCCGGGGGTGGAGTAGAGAAAACCATTGTCGAAGGAGAGCGCCCCGCGCGTCCAGTGTACCGGAATGCGCCCATTGGCGGTGCCGTCGCCGCGCACCTGAGGCATACCGAGTTGCGCCAAGGCCTGAGCCAGGCGCACCCGGTCGCAGTAGAGCTCCACGGTGTAGTCTTCCACGTCGGGGTTGATGCGGAAGGATTGGGTGCCCACGCGGCCTTGGGCCCAGCGGAAATCACAGCGCTCCACGAAAAGGCTCTGGGGGCCTTCCACCTGGAAGTGGATTTCGCCGGCTTCGAGCTCCACAGAGCCCAGCTGCAGGCGCTGGAAGGAAAAGCGTTGTCGGGGCATGGAACGCACGGTGGCGAGGTCGGCGAAGGCCAGGTCAAGGGTGCCGTTTTCCAGGGCCATCTTGGCCGTTTCGTGACGCAGCGTGCATTGGGCAATGGCAAGGCGCGCCGGAATTCTGGGCTGCCCGGAGCCAAGCTGGAGGGCGGCGGAGGCGTTCAGCCGCGCGCTTCCGGAAAGCGAGGCCAAGGCGGGGAACACGCGCGCAAGCCTGCCGGGGAGCACCACCGTTTGGTCGGCCTGGACGTGGAGTTGCGTTTGCTCGGGGGAAAAGAAGTCGAGGAAGCCGCGCAGATCGGCGTGGATCCCCACCAGAGGGAGCTCTGCCCTGCCGCCAAGGTCAAAGCCCCGCGGTCCTTGGGTGATGCGGGCGGACAGCCGTGCGAGCGCATGTTTTTTCCACTGGACCTCCGCCTGTAGCGTGCCGGGGCCGGCGGCCGGCGTGGGCCAGGCTGCGGGCAGGGTGAGGGAGAGCTTCGCGGTGGCGTCCTTGCTGCGGCCGCTACAGGCTGCGGAGAAGAGCGCCTCCACGCGTGGGCGCTCTCCCAGGCGAAAGGTGGCGTTGGCGGCAAGGTGCGTGGATCGCATTTGCGCGTCTCGGGAGCGGGCGAAAATTTTGCCGTCGGTGATGCGGACTTCGCCTTCCACCACGCCGGAGGATTGAGGCGTGGCCATGGCGGTGATGCGCATCCCGGAGAGTTCAAGACTCGCGTTTGTCTGTACGATATGCGCGGCGCCGAGCTCGAAAGCGGCGCGAAGGACCGCGCCGTGCGGGTCGAGGCGGGCGGTGAGGTGCATGCGGCTTGCTTCCAGGGCGAGGGCGGCGTCCCCAATGCGCAGCGTGGCGGCTGCAAGGGTCGCATTGGCGTTCATCTCCCAGCCGTGGGATGTGCGCATGCCGGCGGCCTGCCCCACGATGCGCAGCGGCTCGGTGGACACCGGCCCAGGGGCCACGTCCATGCTCCAGGCGCATTCCAGTGCCCCGGAATGTGGGGAAAAGCGCAGGCGCTCAAGTGTCACCGCCGCCATTACGGGTTCGCGCAGGCGAAAGGGCGTGGCACGGAAAAGGATCTCGTCCTGCCAGCGGAGATCCACGGAGGTGGCGCCTTCTTGAACGAAGCGCATGTCCCCGAGCACCCCTTGCGCCGAGGAGATGCTGCCGGTGGCCTGGATTTCAGGCCCGTTCTGTGGCGTCGTGGCGGCGCGAAGCTCGGCCTGGGCCGCGCCGCTGAGGGGGATTGTTGGCATTCCCGGGATACTCGCGGCGAGCGCCGCAAGGGACGCCTGAGGCAGGGCGGCGGTCACGCGCATTTCTGCGCGCGCGATGTCCGCATGCACTGCCAGATGCAGCGGTTGCCCTGCAGGCTCCAGGACTGTCGTGAGCCGTGCCACGCCATGGGCGTCCACGCTTCCGGAAACGCTTATGGGAATCCGGGTGGCGGCAGATTCGCGGCGGATTTCCACCGTCCCTTCCACCTGGATGGCGCCCACTTCGGGCACGAAGGCGGGTGCGGCAGAGTCCTCTGCTTCGGGGAGGGAAATCCCCGGCACACTCCAACCCGCTTCGCTTTCCTGGAGCACCAGGCGCAGCCCGGTGATGCGCACCGCCTCAAGACGGCCGCGCAGAAGGCCGCCAACGCTCCAGCGCACCCCCGCTGTGGATGCGCGCAGTCCATCCCCCAGGGTGAGCGCTTCCAGGCCCACGCCCCCAAAGTCCGCCTGCCGCACCTGCAGGCGCAGTGCAGAAGCACCCAAGGACGCCGCCACGCGAGGTACGACGACCGTCTCCAGGAGCCACGGGGCAATCCGGGGAAGGATTGCCCAGAACAGCACTATTCCGAGCACCGCGGCGAGCAGCCCCCGGAGCACCAGCGCATTTTTTGACGGACGCCGGAGGGGATGGTCCGGCGGCGGAGAAGATTCGTGCATGCTTTTGGGTAGCACAGCGGAGCGGGAAAGCAAGTCCCCTGCGGCCGAGGCGTGATGCGGTGGCGGCATGTACTGTCATGTTTGCAAAACGTTGCTTGCACTGACGCGGCAGCCTTGATACGCATAGAAAAGAGAATTTTATATTCATAAATATACCAATGTGTTGTCAGTGCTCAGCAAGGAGATTGGCATGGCGTGCAAAGACCGTTGGCGGGAAGGAAGCATGTGCCTTCTGATGGGGTTGATGTTTTTTCTGAATGTTTCCTTGGGGTTTGCTCAATTATCAGACTTGGAGGGAACTGCGGGGCATGTGAGGCCGACTGTTTCTGCCGAGAAAGAGGGGAGTGCAGACGTCCTTTCCTCTTTGGAGGGGAGCACAGGGCAGACCGCATCCGCGTCGCCGACAAATGACGGCATCGTATGTTCTCCCGGAGCTCCGTGTCTGGAAGCCGCCACCCAACTTCCGTTGCGTGTTCTTCCGCGGCCATTTTCTTCCATATATCGTGAGGCGGTAGAAGACCCCAATGCCGTGGTCCAGGCCAATATCCCGGCATTCAAGCCGCTGTACGTTTTTGACCGTCAGGGGCTGGATCTTTCCCGTCCCGAGGCTCCTCAAGGATGGTATCACGTGGGACGCACGCGCACGGCACCGGAAGGGTGGATCCAGGCCAAAGACGCCTTGGAATGGCGCCAGGCGCTCCTGGTTTCCTACACTCATCCTGGAAATGAGCTGGAAGGGCGCAGCCCTGTGCTCATGTTTCGGGATCGTGTTGCGTTGGAGTCCATTGTCGATGCCATGGACATGGCTGGTCGGGCCAAGGATCTGTATGCGGCCATCGCTGCGGGCGCCATTCCGGAAGAGGTCGTGAGCATGGAGCCCAAGCGTTTTGTAGATATTACCAAGCACTTTTACCTGCTCCCGATTCTTCAGTGGCGCCAGACCCAGATTGGTGGTGATGATGTGCGCCTTTTGCAGCTGGCCGCAGCCGTACCGGGCGCGCGCGGCGCGGACACCGTCCGCAATCCGGATTATCTGGAGCAGGCCCAGGTTGGGCGCGGCCAGGGAGGAACGGTGCTCCAGGGGGTCAAGGCCGATATTGTCTTTGTCATCGACACGACGCGGAGCATGCAGCCCTTCATCGATATGACCCGCGAGGCCGTGGCCCAGATGAGTCGGCAGTTCAGCGCCGAGACCGCCGACCGATTTCGTTTTGGTCTGGTGGTGTTTCGGGATTCCTTGGAGGTCGCTCCGCAATTGGAGTACGTGGTGCGCAATGTGACTCCGGAACTCGTGAGCGCCCAGGACCTGGTGGGGCTTTTGGAGCGTGAAGGCAGCGCTACTGCTGTGGGGAGCGTGGATTATGCCGAGGAACTCTTCGCTGGTGTGGAAACCGCTTTGCATTCCAAATGGCGTGAGGGCGCCTTGCGTTTTGTGATCCTCATCAGTGACGCCAGCTCCCATCCCAAGGGGCATCCCCAGAACACCACCGGCAAAGACGAGACCGACCTGCGCCGGGAGCACGATGACGCCCAGGTTCATCTTTTTGCCATCCATCTCCAGGATCCACGAGCGAAAGAAGATCATCCCCGTGCCCAGGCGCAATTCGGGCGTTTGGCCCGTGTGCGTGGCACGGAGACATCCGCTCTCAAGGAAATCAATGCGTTTGAAGAGAGCGAATACCGTTCTTTGGCCGAACACCTCACCAGCCGCATCTCCACCTTGTTGAGCCAGACCATGGGGGCGCAGCCTGCGCAGGAAGCTGCGCCCCTGGAGGAAATGGACAAGCTGTGGGAAGCGGCACTCATCGAATACGTGGGGAAAGAGGCGAGCCCACCCAAAGACATCGTGGCGTGGGCATTGGATCGGGATCTCGTCAATCCTGCGATCAAGTCGTTGGAGGTGCGTGTCCTGGTCACCCGCGAGCAGCTTTCCTCTTTGGCCCAGACTTTGGATCAGGTGGTTCAGGCCCTCATGCGCGCCGAGGTCACCCAAGGGCAGTTTTTCGATGCGCTGCAGAGTGTGGCCGGTCAGGCCATGAAGCGCCCTGAAGATCTCGGCGGGGCCATGCGCCTGGCCGACACAGGGCTGCTGCCCGCGTTTATCCAAAGCCTGCCGTATAAGAGCGACATTTTGTCTCTTACCGAAGACATGTTCGCCAGTATGACTGCGGAGCAGCGCTCTCAATTGGAGTGGAGTATCTTGGCGAAACTCGACCAGTACCGAACCATCAACGAGCAGGTGGACGCGTGGTTTCGCATCAATGATACCGACCCAGATCAGGACATGGTGTACCCATTGCATCTGGATTATCTGCCATAGGAGCGGTCGTGGTTTCCGCAAGCGTGCCCATGGTCCGTCTGAAGGGGCTGGTGAAGATCCGCAGCCAAAACGAAAGCGTTTTCGAACTGCAGGTGCCGGACTTTCGTGTGGACCGGGGCGCGCTGGTGGCTGTGGTTGGGGAGAGCGGGTGCGGTAAAAGCACGCTTTTGGACGTGCTCGCCTTGATCATGGTCCCTTCGCAGGTGGAGCGCTTCGAACTTGTCGTGAACGCGCAGGCGCCGTCATGGGATATCGCCGCGTTGTGGCGCCGGGGGGATGAAGCCGCATTGGCCGCTTTGCGGCGGCAGTATTTGGGCTATGTGCTTCAGACCGGTGGGCTTTTGCCGTTTCTTTCGGTGCGCCGGAATATCGAACTTTCCGTCTCCATTGGCCGCAACCGTCCATCGGGCCGGCGTATCGAGGCAATGGCTCAGGACATGGGACTCGCCTCGTGCTTGGACCGGAAGCCGTCTTCCCTCTCCATTGGCCAGCGTCAGCGGGCGGCTATTATTCGTGCTTTGGCTCATGGTCCGCGTTTGATTTTGGCGGATGAGCCTACGGCTGCCGTGGACAAGGCACGAGCACGGACCATTATGCACGATATGTCCCGGTTGGCTCGGGACGACGGGGTGGCGGTGGTCGTGGTGACCCATGACATGGATCTCGTCGGGCTCCTGGCGGATGCGGTGTACGCCTTTGATGTGACGCCCGTGTCGGATACGCACATCCTCTCGGTCTGCCAGCCAGTGTCTGGAGACATGGTATGAAGCCGCAAGGGACGAATCCTCTTGGCCGCATCCCCGGCCTGGCAGGAGCCCATCTGCGGCACGAGTGGGTCCTGACCCTATGCTTGGTAATTGCCCTGGCGGCAGTCATTGCTCCGCTTTTGGTCCTGCTGGGACTCAAACATGGTACCATCCAGACCTTGCGCCATCGTCTGGTCCAAGACCCTGTTTTTCGGGAAATCCGGCCGACACAGACCCGGGTGCTGTCCCCTCGGTGGTTTGCGGATGTGGCATCTTGGCCAGAAGTGGGCTTTTTGACTCCGACTATCTTGCCGCTGTCTTCCGTCGTCAGTGTTGTTCTTCAAGATCGGAAAACCGCACTGTTCGATCTCGTTCCGACTGCCCCTGGGGATCCGCTCATTGTGGAAAATGGTGGTGCCGTGCCCGAGGACGGGCAGGTGGTCCTTACGGAAGAGGCGGCCCGTGTGGCTGGCGTGAAGCCGGGGGGCACACTGGAAGTGCGGGTGACCCGCGTTCGGGGAGGACGCTCAGAGGTCGGGGAGGCCAAAGTGCAGGTCATTGCGGTGCTGTCTTCTCGGGCGGGGTCTTTGCCGCGGATCTACGCGCCTCTCGCCTTCGTGTTGGACGTGGAGGCCTTCAAAGAAGGTTACGCCGCTCCTGCCCGGGGATGGCCAGGGGAGACCCCGCACCCCTACCCAAGTTTTGACGGCGCGGTGCTTCTCGTTCCGGAGCCGCTTTTGCCCATTGTGCGTTCCGGGCTGGTCATCAATACAGGCTTTGCCCGGATGGAGGAAATCGGTCGGGGCCGTATCCGGGAACTTTTGGGCCGGGAGCCGCCGGAGGGCTTCGTCGGCTACGAATTGTTTGCCCCTGCCTCGCCGGTGACCATGGCCAGCCTCCGCGCCGTGGAGCAAAAATTGCGAGGCTATCAGCGAGCGCTGTTTCCCTACGTCCGCGATGTGGATGTGCGCATTGGTGGTCAAAGGACGCTCCCTGTGGGGCTGTCCCTTGATGCCTCCCACGCGGAGTTTTTGGGATGGCCGACTACTCCGTGGCCGAGTTGGGGAACGCGCGATTACAATGGCGGTCCTCCCCCGTGCCTTTGGCCTGCGCACCACGCTCCACCTGCGGGCATGTCTGTGGAACTGCGTGTTCTCGGCGTTGAAGAGCTTTCTTTTCCTGTGCGCATTGTCGGGGAAACCGATCTGGATCGTCCGGTGCTGCCCGCCGGACTCATGGGGGTATTGCGCACCTCCATGCTGCGCCGCGTGAATTTCGACTCCGCAACGCAGTCCTTTCAAATGGCTCGCAGCGGTTACCGGGGATTTCGTCTCTATGCGAAAACGATCGATGATGTGCCTTCGTTGTATCACCGTCTCAAGGAGCAAGGATTGGAAGTGATCGCGCAGGTGGAGGCTATCGAACGTATTCAGGTTTTAGATCGGGGGCTTGCCCGTTTGCTTTGGCTCATCGCGGCGCTTGGGGTATGCGGCGGCGTTGGCGTGTTGGTGGCGAGCCTTTATGCCGCGGTGGATCGTCTGCGTCGGGAGTTGGGGGTACTGCGGCTTTTGGGGTTTTCCCGGGCGCATGTGTTCTTTTTTCCCATCGTGCAAGGGCTCTGCATTACCGGCATGGGACTGGCAGCGGGGGTTGGGGGCTATGCGCTGCTCGCCCGGACCATTGACCATGTGTTTGCTATGGACCTGGCGCCTGGCGAGACTTTTTGTGTGTTGCCGGGCTCGTATATCCCTTGGTTTGGTCTTGCCACGTTGGTGTTGGCGAGCCTGGCATCGTTGGTGGCCGCTTGGCGGGCAACCGGTATCGATCCTGCGGAGGTTATTCGTGAACAGTAATACTGGCAGGCTGTGGCCAGCGTCGCTTGTGGCGTTTTTTGTGGTGGCGATGGGCGTTGGCATAGCCCCCTTCGCACAGGCGGCGGCTCTGGCCCCAACTCCTTCCAATCCCAAGCCCGCAGCAGGGGATTTGATTTTGCCCATGCCCGGAGGCGAGGAGATGGTCTTTCGGCGTGTCCGGGTCCCGGGCAAGGGATTTTGGGGAGATCAAAGCCGCATCATCCAGATTGGCGATGCCTCGGGTGGAATTTTCGAAGGACTGCAACGCACCCAGGTTAGTGGTTCGTTTCCCTCGGACCAAGGGGATGCCTGGGAGATCATCCTCGGCAAGTATGAACTGACCCGGGGGCAGTTTGCCGCAGTTATGGGGATGGAGACATTGGTGGCAGTCGGTCATGATCCTGAGGTGCAGACGTTGTCCACCCTCAAAGGGCGCAGTCTGCGTGAAGCCCTTATGAAGCCGCTTACGTACGTGAGTTATGGTGACGTAGTGGAATTTTTGCGCCGCTATAATCAATGGCTTTTTGATCCCGCCCACCCGGAGCGTGTGGAGGCCATGCCTCGGGTGGATGGCGTGCCGGGGTATGTACGGCTGCCCACGGAAGACGAGTGGGAGTACTGTGCTCGTGGCGGCATGGAGGCCATCCAGGCCGGGACTTTTGATGAGCGGTTGCCGTTTCCTGTGGCGGAGGCAGTTGAGTTCGCGTGGATTTTGGACAACGCCAAGCACAAGCTGCGTCCCATTGGGCTGCGCAAGCCGGATATTCATGGTTTCTATGATCTTTTGGGCAACGCCCAGGAGATGACTGCGGGGCTTTTTCGCCCTGAAGTCTGGCAGGGGAAGCCTGGAGGGGTCCCCGTGCGCGGCGGCAGTGTTTCGACGCCCTTGGCGGAGTTACGGAGCTCTTTGCGGGCAGAGCTGGATGTTTACGGTTGGGACCCGGACGCCAAAAAGATCGAGGAACGCAAGTCGTTCAATACAGGGGCGCGTTTGGCCTTGGGATCCAATGTCGTGGTCAGTTCGGCCCAGCGGCGCGCCATTGAGCGCGAATACGCCGCCTATAAAGCGGAATTGCGTCGGACCATGCCCGTGGGGCGCACTCTCGACAACCTGGTCAGTCAGGCATCGGTCCAGATCGGTGCCGTGGATCCCATCATTGAGCGGCTGATCAAGGAGCACCCCGAACTGCAGTCGTCTTTGGCCGCGGTGCAGGATTCCTTGAGCAAGGCTCGGGAGCGCTTGGAACTGGCCCAGCGGGAAAGCGCCCGCAGCCTGGCCCAGGACGCCAGCCGCAACGGGGTCAATTTGTCCGTGTATTTATCCCGGCTCGAGCGCTTGGCGGGGGCGTTGGCGACGGCCAAAGAGTTGGCGGCAACATCAGCGCGCTACCAGGAGCAGGTCGCTGCAGTGGAAAAATCCATGGCGGATCTGGAGCGGGCTGCGCGCGAGCAGTTTCAAGGCTACCGGGACAAGGTGGGTAAGCTCGGCGAATATAGTCGTGAACACAGGGAGTTTGCGTTTCAACAGTTGGAATCGAGCAAAGTGACCTCGCGGGAGCGCGAGGTTCTGACACTGCTCAAAAAGCACGTTGCAATTTTCGCGGACCAACGCCGGGCGGATCCGGATGCGTGGTTTGAGGATTTTCGAAAACAGTTCCGAGGTTTTTTGGATTCATAACCTTTTGTGCAGGGGGAGAGGATATGCACAGTGCAAAAAAACTTGTCGTGATGCTTGTGATGGTGGCTCTTGTGTCTGGTTGCGCGACCATGTCGGACCAGACACGCACCAAGGCGGAAGGCGCGGGCGTGGGGGCCGTGGTGGGAGGCCTTTTGGGGTACGCTATCGGCGGTGGCCGCGGCGCGGCTGTGGGAGCCGCCCTTGGGGCAGGGGCTGGATTTTTGGTGGGCAATGAAATCGCCAAACGTAAACAGGCCTATGCTTCGACGGAAGACTTTCTCGATGGAGAAATTGCGAGTACCCAGGAGTACAACCGGACGCTTGTAGCATACAATTCCAAGCTTTCGAGTGAAATAGCTGCGCTTGAAAAAGAGTCCAAGATGTTGCGTTCCCGTTATGACAAAGGACAAGTCGATAAGAAAGTCCTTCTTGCCAAGAGTGCTGCTTTGCAAAAAAAGATCGATGATGCCAAAAATCTGGAGAAGACTCTGGCAAAAGAATTAGAAGTGCAGACTGCTATCTTAGAACAAGAGAAAAACAACCGGCCAAAAGATGACAACTACATCAAACGGCTGGAGAAAGAGGTGGCGGCGCTGCAGAAAAACCTGGACAAACTTCGTCAGGGAAGTTCGCAACTCGCTCAGATCGATCAGAGGTTGTCTGTATGAAGATCCATATCTTGCCTATCGTCGTGGCGCTGGGGATCTTGGCTGGGTGCGCCGGGCAGCACGATCCCCGTACAGGTGGTTTTTTTGGAGGAATGGCGGGGCTGAGTAGCGGCGCATATGCAAAGCGCGTCCAGGAGCGTCAGGCGAGGCTCGAGCAGCTTCGTGCCACCCAGCGGGAGTTGGATGCTGAAAAGGGCCGGCTCGAGGCGGAGAAGTCCCGGGCCGATGCCCGGGTCCGGGAGGACCGGGCCAAGGTGGATGCCATGCAGGCCGACATCGCCGCCTTGGACAAGAAAATCCAGGCGTTGTCTTCCCAGGAGGGCGTGGATCAGAAGCGGGTGGCCCAGATGCAGAAGCGTCTGGCGGATCTCAAGGCCGGCCTGAAGCGCCAGGAATCTTCCCTGGACGCCCTGGAAGGCAGCGGCCTGGGAGATTCCGACGTGGATTTGCGCAGAAAGCAGCTGGAGGCGCAACGGGACGCTCTTCGCAAGGAATACGACCTGCTCATGAAGATGCAGATGGAACTGGCCCAGTGAGAGGGGTGTCGGCCGCGGCCCTTTTCCTGGCCGTGCTCCTGACGGCGCCGTGTCTCCACGCGGCGCCGCTGGAAGCGATTCGGGACATCCTGCGCCGCCACCTTTTGAACCCTCCGGGCGAGGCCGCCTTGGCGGCCTTGTCGGAAGAAAACCTGGCGACGAAACTGCGGGACATCGATCCCTACGCCCGGATCTTTTCGGCGGCAGAGTACGGGGCTCTCACGGCGGCAAGGCATGCCTGGGTGGGAATCGGCGCCGGCCTGTCCCTGCGGGGACCTATGCCCATCCTGCACGTTTACCGAGGGGGCGGGGCGGACCGGGCGGGGGTCCCGGACCGGGTTCGCCTGCTGGAGATCGACGGCCGGCCGGTGGCCGGTCTGGATGCCGAAAGCATCGCCCTGCGCCTCAGGGGCGAGGAGGGATCCACCGTCCGGCTGACGGTGTCCCTGCCGGGCGGGGGCACGAAACATTTTTCGGTCCGCCGGGAGTCCTTTACCCCCCTGGACGTGGAGGTCATCCCGCCCGGAGAGCAGCGCCTGGTCCGCATTCGGGACTTCGTTGGGGGAGTCACCCGACCGGCCCTGCGCGCCACCTTGGACTTCTTGGCCCGCACAGCTTCCACCCGCGAGGCGGCCCCCCTCATCATCGACCTGCGGGACGCCCTTGGCGGGGATTTGTATGAAGCCTTTGATCTGGCCGGCATGTTTCTTCCGGCTGGAGCCGTGCTGGGCATTGTTCGCGGCCGGGACGGCTACTCCATGGAGGTGCACGCTCCGCCGGGAGACAAATTCACCATGCCGCTCATCCTCCTGGTGGGCCCGGAAACAGCCAGCGCCGCGGAAATCTTCGCCGGCATCCTGCAGCGCACCCAACGGGCGGCGCTGGTGGGCCGCCCCACATTCGGCAAGTGCGTGTCCCAGACCGACGCCCGACTGTCGGACGGGTCCGTGCTGCGCTACACCAACAAGGAAGTGCTGTTTCCCGGGGGGGATACCTGCACGGGAACGGGACTGACCCCGGATCTCCTCGTTGCTGAGGACGAGATGGACAGCCTTCCCCGGCTGCTGGAGCGGGTGCAAGGCTTCGTGCGGAAACATCCGTAGGAGGCTGTCTGAGCACTCCCCCACCCGTCACTCCCGCACAAGCGGGAGTCCACAAGTTGACGGAAATCGTGGATCCCCGCTCTCCGTTCAAGCCGTGGACAATCTTCGCGGGGATGACGAATGGGCGTTCAATGTCGGAAATCAGTCATGTCGGACAAGCTCCGTTGGCCACGAGAGCGCCCTGCAGGAGGGGATTATGATGAGAATCGCCTGGATACGTTTGATACACCTCGTCCTTCTGTCCCTCCTCCTTTCGGAACAGGCTCTGGCCTGGACTCCCGGCCTCAAGGAAGCGGCCGAGGCCTTTGCCTTGGGCAAGGCGTCTGCCGCCCAGGAGATGATGCTCTTTGTCCACAACAAGGAGGTCAACCTGCTGGCCCAGGAGGGCAAGATCTCCATGTCCACCTACCGGCGGTGCCAAGAGGATTTCTTTCGGCTCAACGAGGAATTTGCGACCAAGGCCGTAAGGGAGGCCGGCTTCGATCCCAGCATCAGCAACCGCAAATACAACCCGGGTACGGATACCGACGTCAACGTGCTGGGCAAGGGCGGAAAGAAGGTGCGCCTGGAGGACATCAAGAAGATCGACGCCAATTATCAAAAGATCGTTCAGGAGCATTTCCGCAGCAAAGGGCTCGATCCTCCGGCCGGCACAATGCAAACGGAAACGGACTTCATGCCCCACCCGGAATATACCGACCCGCAAGAATTTCAGAGGATCGTTGATTACGTCAATCAAAACGGCGGGACGGCCTACAAGGACCCGCGCGCCGCCTCGGCCCAGGCCAAGCTCGGCACATCCCAACCCATGAGCATCGACGAAGCTTCCAGCTTCAGCGCCGCCATGAAGGACATGGCCGAGATGAAGATCAAGAAGGCCAACGCCCTGCGGGCCCAGGCCAAGTCCATTCGAAGCTCCAATCCCGGTCAGGCGGAGTATCTCGAGGCCCAGGCCCGGCAATTCGACTATCAGGCCGCCAAATACCACAATCGCATCCACGCCGCGAACAATCACCTCCGCCGGCAGTACGGCCTGCCGGAAAACCCCAAAAACATCACCGGATTTGACCAGTCCGCCGACATCATCGAGCTTGCCGGACGCAATCCCTTCACGGGCAAGGACGCCTCGGTGATTCATAATCTCCACCAAAGCGCGTTGCAGGCTTCCACGGACGACATGATCGATACCTTGGTGGAGGTCGCCCAAAAAGACCCGTCCAAGATCTCCAAGCTCCAGAAAGCATTAGGAAAAGAAATCGCTCATCTGCCTCCCAACAGGGCCGGGCAGGCCATCGAGCGCATCGAGAACGCGACCAAGGGGGTCAAAGGCCTGGAGGGAACCCTTGCCAGAGGTGCTGTTGCGGAAGCCAGAGCTCTGAAGCGGATTCAGCAGATCAAATCTTCGGGCACTATTTGGAAAAAGGATATCGGCCCTGCGCTCGGCAAGGGCATGAAAGTCATCATGACCGCCGGAAATGCGGTTCTGATAGCCTCTCAGGGCGTTTCCATCACGCTGGACAATGTCAAGGCCACGGACACCCTGTGGGATTATTTCCGCAACTGCTACTACCATGCTTTTTGGGAGGGCACAGGGATCGGGCCGGCCTTCGAGCAGGCCCAACGCGAGGAGATCGACCGGTTCACGAAAGAGGTCGAGGCGGGCAGGTCTCCGTCCATGACCAAACACGTGACGTTCACCCTGCTCAAGACGGGCGTCTATATGGGAAAGGACGCCATTATCGGTCTTCTCTACCTCCCCGACACCATCTGGGAATATTTCACCCAGGAAAAAGAGTTGGAAGGGTATGCGGCCATGCAGAACGAGCTGGCCAAGGTCATGCGGCAGATGATCTTGGACCGGAAGAATTTCGAGCAGACTTTGGCCAATATGAAGAAAATGGGATTGGCCGACGCCGACGCCAAACCATTCCTCGATTGTTTGTGCTCCGGGTGCGGCGGTTCTCTGGGCGGTTTTTTCAATCCCGGCTTCGAATCCGATGTGGGCCACGGTCCGTGCCAATGCAACGGCCCCTTGTCCATCTGGAAGACGCCTCTGCCCACCGACAAACAAGCCCAATACGAATGCTTCAACAAGGTGACCACGTTGCGCTACGACCAGGCGCAGGCGGTTTTCGAAAAATGGCGGCAACGGGTAGCCGAGGAAAACGCCAGGAGCGTTCAGCCTGAATTCCATGCCATCATGCAGGATGTCACCCATGGGGTAATGAAAGAGGAAGAGGGCGCACGGAATATTGCGGATCGCTTCGCCTCCATTCGGGATCTGCTCCTTCCCCAGGACGTGGACTCCGTTCGGGCATTGGTGGAACCCCATTTGCAAAATCACGCCGTCAGGAATTTGGAAACGGGCGACGTGGACCGGGCCGTGGACAACCTGGATCGGGCCCTGAACAAGATCGGCGCCCGCAGCGCCCAGCAACGGGTGAATCTGGAACAATTCAAGGCCCGCTACGAGCAGTGGGCGAAAAAGTGGCGGGAAACCAAGGAGCAGAAGTTCCCGGAAATCGAGGCCCTGATGCAAAAGAATCAGATGTTGCGGGCCAGGAGCGAAATCGAAACCTTGGAATACAGGATGCTCAAGGACCCGAAGCGTCCTTTGCCGCCGGCCGTGAGGGATCCGGCGTTTCTCCGCTTGAAGGAACGGTTGGCCAGCCTTCAGAAGCGATATGAACAGCGCATGCAGGAGATGTGGGACAAGGTGAAAACGCTGGGCGCGGACCATGAGCATCGGCTGGCCATCCCCATCCTGCAAAAGGCCCTGGAGGAATGGGAACATCCGCCGTCTGCCAAGGACAGGTTGCTCCGTCAGCTGGAATATCACCAGGGGGAGGTCAAACGGGCTGAGGATAAGAGAACGCTTGGCCGGCGCTATGAAAAGGATGGCGATCTGGAGCAGGCGATCCTCCAGTACGAGGAAAGTCTGCGAATTCAGAAAGACAGCGCCCTGGAGCGGGACGTGGCCCGGCTGAAGACGACGGTTCAGAAACAAGCCCAGGCCAAGGCGCTTTGGTCCGAGGCGCAACAGTTGCAAGGAGTACAGAAGTATGCAGAGGCCATCCGGAAATACAAGGAGGGACTGGCCCTTTGGGACGCCCCGGCCATAAGAGACCGCGTGGCTGGTTTGGAAAAATTCCTGGCGGATCGTGAAAAGCAGAAAGCGGCCGAAGCTCCCTCGCCAAAAGCAAAGGGCGTTGCCACCCAACAGAATCAGACCATCCGACCCGCCCCCGCTTCGCCGCCGGTGCGTGTGGCCGGCAAGTGGCGCAGCACGGAGGGCGAGTTGACGCTCAACCAGAAGGAGCGCGCCGTAAGCGGGTCCTATCCCAAGGACCGAGGCGAAATTGTCGCAGAAATGACCGGTAACGTCTTGGAGGGATACTGGATCGAGGATGCGGCCAATAAACGGTGCGCCACCGCGAAAAAGGGTCGTTTTTATTGGGGGCGCATCAAGTGGATCTTCAGCGGTGACCGGTTCAGCGGGGGGTGGGGGTACTGCGAAGAGGCTCCCGTTCATCCATGGACCGGAGAGCGTTTGGGTGCCGCTTCGGATACCGGCAAGTCCGGTGGGGATCGTAATGCGTCCTCCCCGCCGACCACCTCCCCCAAGGCAAAGACGGCCCAACCTCAGCCCGCCCCCACAACCGCTAGCGCGCCGGAGGTTTCCGTCCCCAAAGGCTGGAAGCCCGTGGCCATCGGCAATGTCCGTTTCGCGGTGCCGGCGTCGTGGCAGTACACGACGGAACCTGATCCCGAATCGGGGAAAATCCATATCTACTGGGATGGGAATTTTGATGCCCCAAAGCACGGGGTGTCCGGCGGTGTCGTGGGCAGTTACGGCCGGGCGAAGTCGGAATTTTCCGGGCTGAGAACCGTGCACCTGGGCGGCGTGGACGTCTTGCGCGCCGATGACGGATCGGCCGTGAATTTCCTTTTTCCTCCCATGCCCGACGGCCGCGCGGTGCTCTTGATAGTGGTTCGCGGCCCCGCCGGCCGCCAGGAGGTCATCGACGCCGTGCTTTCCTCCGTGCGTGTGGACGGCCAGGCCGGATCGGCGGCGGGGAGGACCGCTCCCCCGGAGCGTACCTTCGAGGTCGGCAACACCTCCTCCGTGGACAACGGTCCCACCCAACCCACGGTTTTTTCTCTCAAGAGCCCCCGTGTGCTGGCCGCCATCTCCACCTACCATTGGAATCACGGCAAGGGCACGGCGACCCCCGGCACCATCGCCCTGCGCGACTTTTCGGGGCGTCTGTTTGGCCCCTGGAAGACGCAAGGGTCCCCGGGGCAGGGCGGTGTTCCCAATGCCAATTGGACCGCGAGGCCCATGGCGGAGCTCCCGGCCGGGACGTATACCGTGGTGGACTCCGATCCCGCCACCTGGGCGCATAACCCGCAGTCCGGAGGGAGAGGCTTCGTCCGGGTGGAGACCCTTCCTGTGGGCGATTCCGCCGGAACCGCCCCGAAAGGCCGGGCGATGGAGCGCTGGGTGAATGCCCGCGATCCCAACCACTATGTCCAGCGTGAGACCACCGCCCAAGGGGTGCGCTGGGTCGAGTACATCAACGGCAAGGCGCTCTTCCGTTTCGAAGAAAAGGGACGATCCTCCTCCGAAAGAACGGTCACACTCGACGATCCGTCGCGGGGAATCTCGGCCACGCTCTATCCGGACAGGTTCGACTACGGCCGGGGAAGCAGGATCCTCGGGACACACCGGGGAGGATGGGAATAAACCCGGGCCTCCTCGGCCCGAACAGAAGGGATTGGACCGCCGCCGGTGGTATCCGAAGGGGACTCAATGATGTTTGTCGTTCGTCACGTGGTTGTTGCCGTCGCCGCCGTGGGCCTGCTTTTGGCCTGGTGGTTCCCGGCTCCGGTGCTGATTCGTCTGGAATCCGTGGACTGGCAAGAGCGGTTGGAAGCGCTGGCGCGTCGAGGATCGGAGTATCCCGGGGCCTCGCTTAGAAGAAAGCCCCGCTCTCTGGCGGAGTTCGTGGCGGCGGAAACCGCCGGCCGTGTCACGGGCGCGAAGGATCCGGCCTGGATCGGGGTCTTCCGGGACGTGGAGGCAAGAGGCGTGGACTACAGGGAACCGGGCGCCGCCCCCCTTTCATCCCTGCCGGGACGGTACGGCTACGTGGCGCTCCAGGAAGGAGAAGGATCCCGTTACCTGGAGTACCGCAGGATCGGCGTGGAGGACTTTCGCTTCTACTCCATCCCGGCTCACCTCAAGTATCCCCTGCGAAAATATTGGCCGCAATTCCTTGCGGCGGCCGCTTTCGTGCTCGCTGCCCTTGCCGTGCCGCGTGGTTCACCCGGCATCGTGGAGACGAGCTCGGCAGCCCAAGGGTTTCGCTGGTCCGCGTTTTTGGCCGCGGGCTTTGCGGGCATGACGGCCTGGCCTTTTGTGTACGGCACCGGGGGAAGCGGCGCCGCCTACGCCTCCATCCTCGTGGGGGGAGTCTTTTTCTTCGGGGCCCTGGCGGGCATGGGGCTTTTCGGACGTCAGATCCTTCTGCTCCGGGAGATGGTGGCCGGGCGCCATCTGGCCCACTTCACCTACGAGCCCGAAGAATGGCTCCGGTACGTTCGATGGAATTTCGGACAGGAGACCGAACGGAAGAAGGCGTTGTGGATTCTGATCTTCGCGGTCTCCCTGGTGGTCGGCCTGGGATTCGTGATCGTCCTGCGGGACGCGGCTTCGGTTGGCGTTTTTGTTGTCCTCATGGGGCTGATGGCCGTCTTGTGGCTTTTGGCCGTGGGGCTCCCCCGACTCACGCGCCGCCGCGATCTTCACCGGCCCGGCCAGGTGTATGTGGGCCGCCGGGGCGTGTACCTGAACGGCACGGTGCATTCCTGGGGGATGCTCGGCAGCCGTCTGGAATCGGTCAAGATGGAGGACACCCCCCTGCCGCATATCCTTCTGGTCTATTCGGTCCTGATGATATCCGGCAGGATCCTGTATTTCTTTCGGCACCAAGTTCCCGTCCGCATCCCCGTGCCCAGGGGGCAGGACGGAGCTGCCGTGGTTCGGGCGCTTCGCAAGGAAGCCCATGAGGCGACATGATTGTCCTTTGGAGGGGTGTTTTCGTGGGGCGCTGTCGTCTCCGATGCATGCTCCTGGAAACTGGAGGTTCCGATGCGTTTTTTCTTAATCATTTTGACGATGCCGTTCTTTTTGTTCGCGCCGCCGGCGGCTTGGTGCGCCGCGGATTCCTCGGATGCCGTGAAGGTGGAAATCGCCACGGGTCCCGACGGGCTTTTGCAGATGGAACAGCAGGGAAAGGTCACGGTGCGCGCGCTGCGGGGCTGGGGCCGCTTGCCGGACAAATATGTCAAGCTGGCCCTGCGCATGCGCCAGGATGCCGGGATCGACCTGTTGGAGGCGGATCTCGCGCGGATCCGCCAATGGGCGGCGGATCCCGCCTTGGCGCCTTTTCGGGAGGAGCTGGATGAGCTGACTGCTTTTCTGGAAGGCGGCGGGCATCTCGCGTGGGCCCCGGTTGATCCCGCAGCCGTCGTGCCCGCAGGGGCTCTTTTGCGAAGCGGCGGCAAACGCTGGGTCCAGGCGGCGGACGGTCGCCCGGAAGTGCCGAATGCGGCTGGACAACCGCAGTCGAGTGGGGTTGATCCCGCCCAGGCTGCCCTCGAACCGTCCACCTTGGCGCCCCCTCTCCCCACCGATGCCGGTCCTGAGGACGGCCTGGAATTTCCCATCAACGATCAGGTCCCCGGCACCTTCCGTGTCAAGTTGAGGATCGAGGGGCTGCGACAGGCCACAGCGGCGGACGAGCCTTGGTTTGCGCGCGTGGCGCCGGACCTTCTTCCCGAGAATCCATCGATAGCCGCAAGGGAGCGCGGGTTTTTCGAAAATCGAGCCTCTTTCCTCCCCGACCCGGGACGTCTCGCCCAGGAAGGGGCATCCTACCATCGCTTCCTGGGCGTGGCCACCCTGGGGACGCCTGTGGTCATCCGAGTGGAGGCCCCGGAAAACCCCGCCATCCCCTTGAGCGACCAGGAAGTTCGCGACAAGGTGGCCTACCGTGTGGTGGGCAAGAGCGTTCTCTTCTTCCCCGTGGACCAGGCATCGGGTGCCTCCGATATCGGTTTCGAGGAGAGCCATGAAGGGACGGCGCGCTGGACCCCGAGCGCCGATGCCGGTTCCGGCCGCCCCGTAGGGCCGCGCGCCGTGGGCGTCTACATGGCCTACCAGGTGAAGAAATATGTGGGCAACCATGAACTGGGCGTCCTCAAGTATGACTACCGACGCATCGGTTGGGTGCTGGTGGCCATGCCGGGGGATGTCTACGAACACGACGGTCGGCTGTACGCCGTGGGGCAGCGGGACCCCCTGTCCACGTCCGCCTCGTCGGCGCTTCCCCCGCCCATGGAAAACCCTGATTTCGAGCTCCCCCCGTACGCCCTGAAAAAGCAGGCCGTACGGTTTTCTGAAGATCTGCGCCAGGTGGCGTGGGTGGAAGGGGAAGAGGATGGAAAGAAGCGCGTCGTTATCAACGGCGTAGCCGGTTCCTGGTATGACGATATCATGCCCTACGGCATGGGTTTTTCCCCCGGAGGGGATCGCTTCTGTTTTCAGGCGGAAATGGGCGACAAGGAGGTGCTGGTCTGCAATGGAGCCCAGGTGCTGGCGTTCGACGAGATCGAGTTCCTGACCGCCAGTCCTGACGGGGAGCACCTCCTGGTGGGGGGGCGCACGGCAGGGACCAACGTCGTCTATCTGGACGGCAAAGAGGTCCGCCGGACGGCCAACCGCCTTGCCATGAGCGCCGCTGCGGTGGCCCACGATGGAAAGGCCGCGTGGGTGGAAAGGGGGAAAATTCCCGAGACGGGTGCCGAGTTTGCCATGGTCGTCCGCGAAGACGGCTCCGAGGGACGGAAGTATCGAAGCATCGTCGAGAAGCCGCTTTTCACGAAAAACCGCGCCGAACTCTGGTATATCGCCGAGAAAGAGGGCGGAAACCGCTTCTTGGTACGGAGCGGCGAGGAGCTCAGGCCCACCATGGGATCCGGATACAAGTTCACGGTAACCTCCGACGGTGCCCACTACGCCTTCGTGGCTCCGGTGAGCGCAAACGTTGAATCCATGGTGATCGACGGCCAAATCGGCCCCGAATTCCACCAAATCTGGAACCCCGCCGTCTTCAGCCCCGACGGATCGCGCCACATCTACTCGGCCTATCGGGACAAGCAGGCCTTTCTGGTGGTGGATGGGCGGATCGTGTCCCAGGGATTCGGCCCGCTCAAGAGTATCGGCGCAGAGGCCTTGAGCCCCGACGGCGGTCGCTGGGCCGCCGGCTTCCGGTTGAACGACGAGGACTACGCGGTGGTCGTGGACGGCAAGGAGGTGGGCCGGGGGAAGGGATCCCCCCGCCAAATTGTCTTCAGTCCCGACGGCGCACGGGTGGCCTGGCTGGAGAAGGGCAAGAAGCGTTGGCGTGCGTACTTGGACGGCCAGGCCGGTCCGGAGTTTCGGGAAATCTACGACAAAGAGCCGCCGCAGTTCAGTCCCGATGGAAAGCACCTGGTCTATTTCGCCAGGGACAACGACAAGAAGATGCACATCGTGGTTTTCGGCGGTGAGGACCGGGCGCACGATATCGTTCCGCCCCGTGCCGTCTTCCGCCAGTCCGCAGTGGAATACTGGGGCATCGACGGCAACCGGCTCCGAAAACAGGTGCTCCCCCTGCCCTGATCCCGCCCTGCCTGCTCCCGGTGACGGGGCGGGAAGGAGACGGTCGAAACTCTTCAGGAGACTTCCATGACGCAAAGTACGGCACGCCGACATCCGAACGCAGCATCTGCGCCCCTCACCCCGCAACAGACGGAAGAATGGCTGCGTACGTACCGTCGTCATTCGCGCATCTACGCATGGGGTTTCTTCGCCGTCATCCTGCCGGTGATCCTGGGCGTCATCTGGTGGGAGATGGGGGAAATCAACGAAGATGTGCTCTATTCCTTCGGCTTCGCGGCCGTGGTGACCTTTTTCCTGGCGCTCCGGGCTCGGAAAGGAGCGGAGAAGAGCTGGAGCGGGGTGGTGGAAGACCTTTTCATGAAAACGGTGCGGAGGCGCCGGGATGGGGGCCTGCCCGACGAGGTGGTCCTCCGGCCTCGGGCTCGCATTCGCACCGATAGGGGCAAAACGATCACCCTGCCTGTGACCGAGGACCTCTTCGACTACTTCGAGTTGGGAGATCGGGTTTTCAAGATCGCCGGCCTGGAATGGCCGGAGAAGGTCTCCTTGGATCGACAGAAGCGGATTTGCATGGCCTGCGGCGGGCTCTACACTCTGGGCGCAGGGAAATGCCCGCGCTGCGGGGCCCCGGAGCCGGACCACGCCACACTGGTGCGCCTGGCCGCCGCCTCGTGAGGAGGGGAAACGGCCGATCCTCCTGTGGAATCGGCCGGTTTCCTTTTGTGTGTCAGGATCTTCAGCGGAGGTTTGCGAACTTGAGCGCCCCTTCCAAGAGGTAGGTCATGTCCTCCACCACATCCGGAATGCTCTTTCCGCCGGTGAGCTCCCGGATGCGTCGGTCGGCGGTGATGGGGTCGATGGTGTTTTCGCCGAAGTCCGCAAGAACCTTTCTCACCTGGTTCCAATGTCGGCGGGCTTTGTCGAGATCGGAAAGGCCCTTGCTCGAAGTGGGCCTCACCCTGTCCAGGATAGGATCGAGCTTGGTTTTCATGTCCTTGGCCGCGCCGCGGGCGATCTCCTGCAGCTTTTCCATGCGGCTCAGAGCGGGATCGGCCTGCATGTGCCACGATTTGTAGCGGGTGACGTCGGCGGCCTGCTGCCCCCAGATCCTGGAGACTTTGGACTTGTCCTTTTCCAGCCACTGCAGATCCTTGTAGCTTTCGGCGTGGCCGCTGGTGGTCACGGTTTCCCATGCCTGCTGTGCGCTCCGGCCGGTGGAGGCCTCATAGGCCTCTTCCCAGGCCTTCTGGGCGTCTTGCTGCCATTGGTGGACCTTGGCGGGCTTGCCGTCGCGGGTGAGCGATTGCACCATCTGCTCGTCGAGTCCGATATCGAAGTCCATGCCCACGGAACCGGCGCTGGCGGAGTTGCGCATTTCCTTGAGGGGCTGCTGATTCCAGCCCCTGGCCCGCATATTTTCATGGAACCGCGCCTCCACGTCGGCATGAACGGCTCGCAGGTGGGCGTTGTAGGCCCGCTGGGAAAGGGGATCTCCTTTGTATTTCAGGAAGTTTTTGGCGTGAGGGTTGCCGTTGATGGCCGCGACCTTTTCCCGCACCTCGGCCTGGAGCCGCAGGATCTCCTCCGCAGAGGCCCCGGAAGAGCCGGCCTGGGAGAGGCGTTTTTGCGCCTGCCGGAAATCCTCCACCAGATTCTCGCCCTCCTTTCGGGCCCTCTGGAATTGTTCGAGAGCCCGCTGATCCGCAGATTTGGGCAGCTTCGTCGTCGGTGCTTCCGGAACGCCTCCGCTCTTGGTGGTCTTCACGTCCGGTCCGTCCACGGTGTGCAGGGGCTTTTTCCCGGTGGGGACATCCGGTCCGTCCGGGCCGGTTTTCGGCTTTCCGAGGACCTTGCCCATGCCGTATTCCAGGCCCTTGGAAAGGGCAAAGGAAACGGCACCCCGCTTGAGCGCCTCCTCCAGACCTCCTTCCTGGTAGCCGCGCATGGCCTCGGCCGCGGCCCCTGCCGTGGGGCCGAACATCGCGGCGGTGCGCAGGACCGCCTCCGTAGGACCTCCCTCAATGTACCCGGTGGCGGCCTGGTAGGCGGCATCCACATATTGGCCGCCGAAAAGGGAGGCAACCATCATGCCGGTGTCCGCAGCGCTCTTGATGTTCTGGGAGGCTTCCAGGCCCAGGTTGGCGTAGGCGGCCTGTTCGTCGCTCTGGGCCTGGATGGCCATGAAATGCCCCTCCACCTTCTTGCCGAGGGCGTCGGCGATGCGTTTCACGGCCGTCTGATCCATGTTCAGGCGCACGTCCGGTGTCAGCTGGCGTTCCACGAAGGCGCGGGCCTCCCGTCCCTCCTCCCCCGGCAGCATGGCGGCCAGTTTGAACAGGGCATCGCTGGATCGTTGAAAATTCTCCATGCGCTGCTGGCTCTTGCGGATATTGGCGACGAATCCCGCGTGGGCATAGTCGTCGAAGGGGGAGCGGGAATGGACGAGTTCCCCGGTCTCGATGGAGGCCACCAGGTCCTTCTCGCTTTGCAGGTCGGCCATGGCCCCGACGATGCGAAATTCCAGCTGCGCCCTGCGTTCGGGATCGGTCTCCTTGGCCAGCTCTGCCCGGTCCCGGTCCAGGTTGCGCTGGATGATGATCATGTTTTGCTTGTGGAACTCGATGGTCTCGAGCTTGGCCTGGCGTTGTGCCTCCTCCGCCTGACTGGCCTCCTTGGATCGGGCGTCTTCTTCCGCTGACGGCGCAACCGGCGCAGACGATTGGGCGAGTGTCGTCGCTTTGTTTTTCGGGAGCTGTGGGCCGAGCGCCTTGGCGAACAAGGCGGAGAGCGTTTTCCGGTCCTGGGCCAGCGTGGTCTTTTCCGAGAAAGGACGCTCCTTGAGCCACTGGCGGGCGACCTGAATGAAAATCGGCGTCCACTGGTTGTGGCGGCGGATGTCGTTGAGCTCTGACAGGGAAGCTTTTTCCGCCAGGCTCAGTCCCACTTCCGCTCCCATGCGGGCTGCGACCTGCTTGTGCGTATCCTCTATGGTTTCGGTGGGAGCGAGCTTGGTGCCTTCCAGCTCCGCTCGCTCGGCGTCCAACTTGCGCCGCATCTTTTCATAGGCCGCCTCCACCGTGTCCAGGGCCACGGGCGGCGGGTACTCCACGCGGTCTTCTCCCTCCTCGAGCTTCTCGGCATTGATGCGGAAGACGCTGGTTTCGTCCCCATCCTTGACTTCGTAGGTATGGTTCAACCTGGTTTCTTCAAAATATGGCGCCAGAGCGGGTATATATGGCGAATCGCCGGGGTTCATGCCGAAGATCCCGATGAAGGGGTCTTCCTTATCCTCATTGTCGTTGGCGTCCAGATAAAGCGCACGATAGGTGGGGTGTTGCGGATCTCCCACGGCGTACACCACGAAGAGGAGTGGAATCCCCTTGATGCCTTCGATCCATCCGTCTGTGTCCCCCTCCCCGGCACCAAACCAGACGCCCTCCAGCGGGGCCTTTTGGGCGAAGAGACTGGCGATGGTCTCCACCGCAGACTTGTGGCGCGCCCGCACCTCCTCCTTGGCGAGGGCTGGATCCGGCGGCTGCCCCAGGGCCTCCATAGCCTGAGCGAGCTGCCGTGCGCGGGCCTCCAGCGAGACGAGATAGTCCTTGAGCATGTTGGCCTGGGCCAAGGCGGACGCCGCCCCTTCCTCGCTGTCGTAGGCCGCGGCGAATTGCGCTTCCGTCCATGCCTCGTCGAAGGCGGCGGAGGTGGAAGCGATGGCGCCTCGAATATTCAGAAATTCCGTCAGGATGGGCGTGGCTGTCCGGAAGTATTCGAGGATCTCTTGCGAAGGGAAGTCATAGTAGGATGCCCACCGCTTTTCGAATTGCGCAGCCTGGGCTTCGCTCATCTCCCCCATGAGGATGCGGGTGGCTTCCTTGGCCGTGGTGACCATGCCGGCGTACTGCGTGCTGCCCAGTTCCACCATGGGAAGCGCCGGAGGCAGGGGCATGGGCGGCAGGGGCTGCAGCACGGGGAGGCCGGAGTCGGCACGGTCTGCCGGTGCCTGCGTGGATGGAGCCGAAGCAAGCGGATTCTCGGCACCGGAAGCCCCGTAGCGGACCTCGTTCATGGCATCGGCGACCTGGCTGAGGGCCTGGACTTCGGCCGGGCTGAGGGCCGCCTTGTGTTCCTGAAGGATGGTGGACAGCTGCTCGGGGGTCGCCCCCAGCACGTCGATGCCTTTGGCGCGAAGACCGGCCAAGGGGGCCATGGCGGTCGCTGGAAGGCGACCGTAGCCGATCAGGGCGCGGACCGTTAGGGCGTTCTTTTGCGCAAGGCCGCGCAAAGCCTCGCGGGCCTTGGCGTCCGCGGCGCCCTGTTGGCGACCATCGGAGCTTATGGGGGGTGGTTCTGCGGGCTGGGAGCTGGCTGGGCCTGGAAAGAATGCTCCGGCGAGGAAAGCAATCGTCACGAGAGCAATAAAATGCGGCGAGATAGCGAGACGTGCGTGCATAGCGCCCCTCCGAGAGTATAGCTTTCGTGCATCACAAAAATGTACCTTGTGTCGAGAAGAAATTGCACCTGACGGGATGGATCCTTCAAAAGGCATAACCGTCGGACGCCTTCAACAAGAGAGCAAAAAGAAGCATCTCCAAATGTGCTCACGGCCGCCTTTTGAGGTGCTCCAGGACGCAAAAAAGCCGGAGCGGCGAGCGCCCCGGCTTTTTTGGCGGAGGGAGGAGACCGTTATTTGACTTCGGTATAGTCGGCGTCCACCACGTCATCGTCGTCTTTCTTGCCTGCATCGGCCCCGCTGCCTTGGCTGGCGCCGGCATCTTCCGTGGGGCCGCCGGCCTTTTGGGCGTAGAGCTGTTCCGCCAGCTTGTGGGAGGCTCGGGCCAGCTCGTCGGCGGCGCGGGTAATGGCCTCGGCATCATCGCCCTGCATGACTTTTTTGAGGGCTTCGACCTTGGACTCGATATCGCCCCGCAAGGTGGCATCGACTTTGTCGCCCAGGTCCCGCAGGCTCTTTTCCGTGGTGTAGATGAGGGTGTCGGCGTTGTTGCGGGCCTCGATGAGCTTCTGCTTGCGCTTGTCGTCTTCGGCGTGGGCCTCGGCCTCTTTGATGAGCCGGTTGATCTGCTCTTCCGAGAGTCCTGAAGAGGCGGTGATGCGGATGGACTGCTCCTTGCCCGTGCCCATGTCCTTGGCGGACACGTTGACGATGCCGTTGGCGTCGATGTCGAAGGTGACCTCGATCTGCGGCACGCCACGCGGCGCCGGCGGGATGCCCGTGAGCTCGAAGCGGCCCAGGGTCATGTTGTCCGCCGCCATGGGGCGCTCGCCCTGGAGCACGTGGATGGACACCGAGGGCTGGTTGTCCGCCGCGGTGGTGAACACCTGGCTCTTGCGGGTGGGGATGGTGGTGTTGCGCTCGATGAGCTTGGTGAACACCCCGCCCAAGGTCTCGATGCCGAGTGACAGCGGCGTGACGTCGAGCAACAGCACGTCCTTGACGTCACCCGCCAGGATGCCGCCCTGGATGGCCGCGCCCATGGCCACCACCTCATCGGGGTTGACGCTCTTGTTGGGCTCCTTGCCGAAGAAGTCGGCCACGGTCTTTTGCACCAAGGGCATACGCGTCATGCCGCCCACGAGGATGACCTCGTCGATGTCGCTGGCCTTGAGCCCGGCGTCGGCCAAGGCCTTCTTGCACGGCTCGATGGTGCGCTTGACCAGGTGCTCGCACAAGGACTCCAGCTTGGCGCGGGAGAGCTTCATCATGAGGTGCTTGGGCCCGGACTGGTCCGCGGTGATGAACGGCAGGTTGATGTCCGTCTCCAGGGAGGAGGAGAGCTCTTTCTTGGCCTTTTCCGCAGCCTCTTTGAGGCGCTGCAGGGCCATCTTGTCCTGGGAGAGGTCGATGCCGTTTTCCCGTTTGAACTCGTTGACCAGATAGGTGATGATTTCGTGGTCAAAGTCCTCGCCGCCCAGGAAGGTGTCGCCGTTGGTGGCGCGCACTTCCACGACGTTGTCGCCCACTTCCAGGATGGAGATGTCGAAGGTGCCGCCGCCCAGGTCGAAGACCGCGATCTTTTCGTTCTTCTTCTTGTCCGCCCCGTAGGCCAAGGAGGCCGCGGTGGGCTCGTTGATGATGCGCTTGACCTCGAGGCCGGCGATACGGCCCGCGTCTTTGGTGGCCTGGCGCTGGGAGTCGTTGAAGTAGGCCGGCACGGTGATGACCGCCTCGGTGACCTTCTCGCCCAGGTAGGCCTCGGCATCGGCCTTGAGCTTCTGGAGGATCATGGCCGAGATCTCCGGCGGGCTGTATTTCTTGTCTCCGATCTGCACGTAGGCGTCGCCGTTGGCGCCTTCCACGATTTTGTACGGGCTCTTGGCCACCCAGGCTTTGAGCTGCGAATCGTCAAGCTTACGGCCCATGAGCCGTTTTACGGCAAAAATGGTCTTTTCCGGGTTGGTGACCGCCTGGCGCTTGGCGATTTCGCCCACGAGGCGTTCTTTGTCCGTGAAAGCGACGATGGACGGCGTGGTCCGCCCTCCCTCAGGATTGGTGATGCACTTGGCGTCTTTGCCTTCCATGACATAGACGCAGCTATTGGTGGTTCCCAGATCGATGCCGATGATCTTCCCCATATGATATTCTCCTCAACAGTGGATTTCGTGGTGCACACAAATTTCCCTTGGAAATAAACCCGCTTTGGCGTTTGTAAAGGCCGGGAGTGAAGTTTTTTGCGGGGATCACGGGGAAGATCCAGGCACTTGTGCCCAAAAATGCGGGTCTGTGGCCCGTTCTTCGCCCCCGAGGGCACCAAAGAGTTGGCCGCTTACTGCCCAGACTTGGGTCTCCTCGGGGCGGGCCACAAAGACTACGCGAAAATCCATGCGCCCCACACGCAGGGTGTGCCTGATGCCATCGGCGGTGGTGATGGTCAGGCGCAGGGCGTCGTCGGTGAGGCCGAAGTCCTTGGGATCGCCGATTCTGGCTTCGCCGCGCAGACTCTTTACGGCCTGGAGCAGGGTGCCCACCGTGGCGTTGCTGGCGGTTTGGTTGGTCTCGACAATATACCACCGCTCAGGCTGTCGTTCCAAAGTCAGGGTCGCGTTTTTCTGGGCAAGGGTGATGCGCTGGGCGGTTTCCACGAGATCAGCCGGGGCGAAGACGGCCAAGGTGTCGGGAGTCACCACATGGGACGGGGGACGTTTGTCCCAGAGGGTAATCCCCAAGAGGACGGCGGCCACGGCAGTAAGGATGGCGAGGGTACGGGACATGGTTCCTCCTTAGGCGTGGGGGTGGCGTTCTTGGGCGCGACGGCGCAGGGCCGTGAGGATGCTTATGCCGAGCACCATGAGCGGCACTGCCGCGTGGAGTACGATCTTCCATGCCAGGGCCGCCTGGGGAGAGAGCGGTGGAAGCACCCGCGAGGGGAGTTCCTTGGGCCGGATGCGCAGGAGATCTTCCCCAAAGACCATGCCGTCGAGGGCGGCAAAGAGGAGCTCGGCGTTGGTGGAGACCAGGCCGTCGGCAAACATGCTGGAGCACCCGGTGATCAGCAGTTCTCCCGGTGCAGGCGTCCATGGTTCCACCGCGTGGGCGGTGGCGCCAGCGTCTGCTGGCGGCGGGCCTTGGGGAGCGGGGAACTCGCCGGCAAGACGCACCAAGACGGGGTAGCTGCGGCGGCCGGCATCCGGCGGGGTGATGGATTGGGGGGTGAGGGTCGCTTCCTGCGGGATGGTCCACGCCTGGGGCGAGGTCCAGGCCAGCGGGGTGCGGGTGATCTGGGTGGCGTTGGTGTCGGTGAGCTCCAGGGCGCTGCCCCAAAGGTAGACGAGGTTGTCCACCCGTAGGAGCATGGGGTCTGGGGCCATGTGCTGGCGGGTGACGAGGATGTGGGTGGGGAGTTTGAGGGTCATGCCGCCGCCGGTGAGCTGGTCCCATGGGTTGGTGGCCACCCGCACGGCGATGGATTGTTCGTCCATGAGGATATCCGGGACAAGGCGCACCCCGTACGGGGCAAGCCAGGCTTCGATGTTGGAGTTAAGCGGAATACGCACGGCGGAAAGCCGCCCCAGGGCCTGGGAGTAGTCCCAGGTCTCCTGCTGTACGGCAAGGAAGATCCGGGCCCCCTGGGCCAGGGCGCGAGCCAGTTGGTAGCGCGCTTTGTCCGAGAGCTGGGGCTGCACGAGCACGATGGCGTCCGCCTGGGGCAAGGGCTCTTCGAGGGATACGGGGCGGACCGTATAGCCTTCGCGCTCGAGCATGCGGGACATCTCGGTGAATTGTCCCGGCCCGCTGGCCACGGCTACGGTGGGCGGCGTGGCGCGGGCAAGACGCAGGGCCGTGGAGGCGATGAGGTATTCCAGCTCTCCCAAGGTGTTGGGCACGACGGCGGGCAGGATTTCTTCAGGCTTGTCGCGGTAGGCGATGCCGATGCTCGTGTAGACGAGTTCACTCACCGTGCCGGTCTGGCGCACTGCGGCCACGGAGATGGGCTGCACCCCTTTGGCGAGCATCTGGCGTTCCAGATCGCTTGCCTGGGCGCTGTCGGCCACCACGTTGGCGGCCTGGAGATAGACCCGCCGCAGCACCATTTTCTCCGGCGCCTGGGCGCTCATGGCTTCCAAGCGGTCCATGACGTCGCGCTCCAAGCTTTTGAGTTCCGTGGGCATTTGGGCCGCTGGGGTGACGTAGTAGGTGACCTGGATGGGGGCCGGAAGGTTTTGGAGGATGCGGGCCGTGGCCGGCGAGAGGCTGTGGATTTTGCTTTGGGTGAGGTCGAGGCGCGGCAGCCGTGCTTGGGAAAGGAGATGGGTGCTCAGGGCGCCGATGGTGATGCACAGGGCCGCCGCAGCGGCAAAGCGGAGGCGAAAGCCTTGCTGGCCGCGGTGCTCCAGCGCCAGGCCGTTGAGGAAGAGAAAAATGGTGGTCCACAGGAGGAAGAAGACGACGCTTGGGACCTCTACGAGGCCGCGGACAAACGGGGCAAAGTAGCTGGCTGCCCCGAAGAGGCGGCGCAGCAGCGTCCCCAGCCCCGGGTGCCAGCCATCCAGGGCCATGGCGGCAAAGTCGGAGCCGAGAAGGTAGAGCCCGAAGGCGCCGCCCAGGGCGAGCACAAAGGCCGAAGTCTGATCTGCGGCAAATCCGGAGGCGAGCTGTCCCAAGGCGACGAACATGGCGCAAAGGAGCACGGCGCCCAGGTAAGAGGCCGCGATCTGACCCCAATCCGGCGCGCCGAGGACTCCAAACATGAGCGGGATGACGCCGGTGGACGCCAGGGCCACGAGCACGAAGGCCATGGCGGCGAGAAATTTTGCGAGCACCAGGCTCGCCGGCCGCACGGGGAGCACGAGCAGGAGCTCCAGCGTGCCTTGGCTGCGCTCTCCGGCCCACAGATGCATGGTGACTGCAGGGAGAACGGCGCAGAGGACAAAAGGAAGCACCGTGAAGAAGGGGCGCATGTCCGCAGTGGGCAGGAGGAAGAACTCCGGGGCAAAAAGCCCGACGGCAAGGAGGTAGAAGGCCACGAGGACGATGGCCCCCATGGGGGTCGCCGTGAAGCGAAAGAGTTCGCGGCGCAGGATAGCCAAAAGATCACGCATGGTCGGCCTCCTCGGAATTTTGGGCGGTGAGGCGGAAAAATAGGGTCTCCAAGTCGGGGAGCGCGGTGGTGAGTTGGGTCACGGTGAGGCCGTGTTCGCGGAAGGCCCGCCCCAGGGCGTGGCTGGCGGCCGTGGGGCTGTCCGTGGCGGCGCGCACGTGGGTATGAGCGGCGGCTTCCTGGACCTCGACGTCGGAGAGCCCCGGCACTTGGGCCAGGGCATCGCGCACGGCAGCGGCCGGGGCTTCGAGGCAGGCGTGCACCACCGCCGGGACGCCAGCCTGGATCGCGAGTTCTTCCCGGGTGCCTACGGCGCGGATGCGGCCGCCGGCGATGATGCCGATGCGGCGCCCAAGGGCCGCCGCTTCTTGGAGGATGTGGGTGGAGAAGAGCACCGCCTTGTGGGCGGCGAGCTCGGTGATCAGCGCGCGGACATGGCGGATCTGCACTGGATCGAGGCCCGTGGTGGGTTCGTCGAGGATGAGGACGTCGGGGTCGTGGATCAGCGCTTGGGCGAGCCCGACGCGTTGCTGGTAGCCCTTGGAGAGCTCGCCGGTGCGCTGGCGGCGCCGGGGGGCGAGTTCGGTGCGCTCCATGGTCCAGGCGAGTCGCTGCGCGAGGGTCGTGCCGCGAAGTCCTCGGGCTTCCGCCGTGAAACGCAGGAAGTCTTCCACCGTCATGAGCGGGTCGATGGGCGGATGTTCGGGGAGGTAGCCGGTGCGTCGGCGGGCAAGGATGGGCGCTTTCACGGTGTCGAAACCGCAGATGCGCGCCCAGCCGGATTTGGGCTTGAGGGCCGTGGCCAAGATGCGCAGGAACGTGGTCTTGCCCGCGCCGTTGGGTCCGAGCAGTGCGACGATTTCGCCTGGGCTGACGGCGAGAGAGGCGTCGGTGAGCGCCATGGTCGCTCCGTGCGCCATGGAAAGGTGGTGGGCTTCAATCATGCCGGAAACCTCCGAACGCAGTATTTCCGAACCGGCCCCTTTAGGCATGGCCGCGGAAAAAGTCTAGACCGCGGCCGTTGACTTTCCAGGGGGAGTTTTTAATTCAAGGGTATTGTCAATCAAAATTATCGGAGGATTCTATGTTTTCGCTTTCTTCCGCCGCCCAGCGGCAACTGGACCAGCACTTTGAAGGAAAGGACAAAGAGCCCATTCGGGTGTATCTTGCCGCGGGGTGTGGCGGGCCGCGTCTGGGCCTGGCCTTGGACGAACCGAAAGCCGGGGACGCGACTTTCGAGCAGGGCGGGTACTCCTTTGTGATGGAACAGGGACTGTTTGACGCGGCCAAACCCGTGGAGATCGACTTCAATGAGCAGTGGGGGTTTGTGGTGAAGTCGAGCATGCAGTTTCCTGAAGGCGGGGGGTGCTCTTCCTGCGGCGGGGGCTGCGGTCACTAAAAGCGCGTTCGCGATTGCGCGCCGCCCTGGACAAGCCGGAGACGTTTCTCCGGCTTGTCGCGTTTTGGGGGAACGGCGTCGGGGGGCTTGACGGGGATGTTTTTGCGCTCTATGTGAAACATGTTTCAAAAAAGGAGGTGGTATGGGTCGTCGGCGTCGGTGCAGGAGGACTGGGCTTGTGCCTGCGGTACGGCTGTTTGCCCCGTGCGGAGTCCCCGTGGGGGAGTTGCGTGGGGTGGTGGTGGCGGCCGACGAGCTCGAGGCCATGCGTTTGGTCGATGGCTTGGGCCTCACTCAGGAGGAGGCCGCGGGGCGTCTGGGCGTATCCAAGGCCACGGTGTGCCGTATGGTGGGTTCAGCCCGCTCTCAGGTGGCGCGGGCGCTGACCAGCGGTATGGCCATCCGCATTGGAGATGCCGACGAAGTCCCGGCCGCGGAAATGGCAGCGCCTCTGCGGTTGGGGAGAAAAAACGGGTGCTGCCGGAGGAGAAGCGTATGTTTGGGAATGGACGCTCTGGGCAAGGACGTGGAGGACGGTGTGGTCGAGGTGGCCGTGGCGGACAGGGACGCGGGATCTGCCGCCGGGATGGATCCTGCGGCGGAAGCGGGCGAGGAAGTGGCCGTGGCGGCCGCCAAGGAGCCTGGGAGCCGCAGGCCGCTGGGGGATTGACGAATCCTCCCGCCGAAAGATAATGCTCTTTTGAGCGAAATAAAGACGATGCCGCGACCGAAGAAATGCCGGCGCGTGGAAGGGGTTCCGCGCGCCCGTTCGTTCAAGCCCCAAGGCATCCCTATGCGGGATTTGGAGGAGATCTACCTGTCGCTGGATGGGTTTGAGGCCTTGCGTCTGGTGGATGTGGAGGGGGCGGATTTGGAGTCCGCTGCCCGGCGCATGGGAGTTTCCCGCCATACGGTGGGCCGGGTGCTGGCCGAAGCGCGGCGCACCGTGGCCCGGGCCGTGGTGGAGGGCCTGGCGCTCACAGTGTGGGAAGACGGCGCCGCGGTGACGCGGGTGGTGGCAGAACAGGAAAACCCCGGGGAGGAGCCGATGAAGATCGCCATAAGCAGTCAGGGCCCAGGTTGGGAGAGTCGGGTGGACGCCCGTTTTGGCCGGGCCGCGGGCTTTGTGGTGGTGGATCTGGCCACCATGGCCGTGGAGTATCTGGACAACGGGGCCTCTCAGGTGGCCGCCCATGGGGCGGGCATCCAGGCTGCGGACCGTGTGGCCCGCATGGGGGTGGGCGCGGTGCTCACCGGGGTGGTAGGGCCCAAGGCCTTTGCCGCCCTGCAGCAGGCAGGGATCCAGATTTTCGAAGGTGTGCAGGGCGGCACCGTGGCCGAGGCCGTGGAGCGGTTTCGCGCCGGGGCGCTTACGCCCGCGACGGCGCCTTCTGGAGGTGGACGGTGATCCTCGCCGTGGCCAGCGGCAAGGGCGGTACGGGAAAGACTTCCGTCGTCGCCGCCTTGGCTGCGGTGTGGCCTGCGGGCGCGGTGCTGGCGGATGTGGACGTCGAGGCCCCGAACCTCCACTTGTTCGTGCATCCTGTGCAGGAGTCGTCGGAGGAGGTCGGAGTGGAGACCCCGGTGGTACGGACGGAGCGCTGTACCGCCTGTGGGGCGTGCGCCGACTTGTGCCAATTTGGGGCCATCGCCCTGCTTGGGGGGCGGGCGCAGGTGTTCTCGGAGATGTGCCATAGCTGCGGTGGGTGTTTTCGCGTGTGTCCCGCAGACGCCTTGGCGCGGGGCAGCCGTGTGGTGGGGGAAATCACCACCGGCCGGGCGGGAAGGCACACCGTGGTCACCGGCCGCTTGCGTTTGGGCGAGGCCATGGCCCCGCCGCTGATGCGCGAGGTCCTGGCGCGGGCCATCGCCTTGGCCGCAGGCCGGGATCTGCTCGTGGATGCCCCTCCGGGAGTGAGTTGCCCGGCCATGACCGCGGTGGAACAGGCGGATGCGATCCTTCTGGTCACCGAACCCACGCCTTTTGGACTGCATGATTTCCAGCTGGCGCACCAGGCCTTCGCGCCCTTGGGCAAGCCGATGGCTGTGGTGATCAATCGCGATGGACTGGGGGATGCGCCGGTGGGGGCGTATTGCCGTACGCATCATCTGCCGGTGCTTGCCCGCATCCCATATTCTTCAGAGTTGGCAGGCATTTATGCCCGGGGTGGCTCTTTGGCCGAAGACCCTGTGGTGCGCGCCGCCATGGAAGCGGCCGCAGGGGCGCTGCGCGCCTAAGGGGGGATGGGAATGCGGGAGGTTGTCATTCTCAGTGGTAAGGGCGGCACCGGCAAAACCACGCTCACCGCGGCTTTGGCCCACTTGGCCGGGGGGAAGGCCGTGCTCGCGGATTTGGACGTGGACGCTGCCAATCTCCATCTCGTGCTCCATCCGCGCGTGCACGACCAAGAAGATTTTGTTTCCGGCCACGTGGCGCGCGTGGAGACTTCCCGGTGCAGTGCCTGTGGGCTCTGCGCGCAGGTGTGTCGGTTTGGGGCGGTGCGGATGGGAGAAGGCGGGACGGCCATCGTGGATCCGCGCCGGTGCGAAGGCTGCAAGACCTGCGTGGCCCTCTGTCCGGAAGGGGCCATGCGCTTCGATCCCCGCTTTTGCGGGGTATGGATGCGCAGCCACACCCGCTTTGGGCCCATGGTCCATGCCCGTCTGGAGCCTGGTGGCGAGAACTCCGGCCGGTTGGTGTCCGTGGTCAAGCAGCAGGCTCGACTGTGGGCGGCGCAGTTGGGGCGGGAACTCATCCTGGCCGACGGCGCTCCGGGCATCGGGTGTCCGGTCATTGCGTCGCTTTCTCAGGCGCATTGGGCGGTTTTGGTCACTGAGCCGAGTCCGTCCGGGCTCCATGATTTGAGGCGGGTGGCCGCGGTGTGCGCCCGGTTTCGGGTACCGATGGCGGTGGTGCTCAACAAGTGGGACTTGGCCCCGGATACGGCCGCTGCGGTGGAGGCCGTGTGCGCCGAACAGGGATGGACGTTTTTGGGGCGGCTGCCTCACGATACGGCGGTCCCCTGGGCCATGGCCCAGGGGATGGCGGTGACGGAGACCGATGGCCCATGGGCCCAGGCAGTGCGCGCCATGTGGCCGCTACTTTTGCAGAAGATGGATTCTCAAGGAGGTATATGATGGCACCACGAGTGCGGGTGGCTGTTCCCTCGGAGCAGCCTGGTGGCATGGAGGCCGGGGTGAGCGCCCATTTCGGGCATTGCGAGCTCTATACGCTGGTGGATGTGGAAGACGGTGCGGTGGTTGCGGTGGAGGCTCTCCCCAATATCCCCCACGAGGAAGGGGGGTGTTTGGCCCCGGTGCAGTATCTGGCTTCCCATGGGGTTTGCGCCTTGATTGCCGGTGGCATGGGTATGCGGCCGCTTTTGGGCTTCCAGCAAGCGGGGATCCAGGTGTTTTATGGGGCCGGCGCCCCCAGTGTCGGCGCTGCGGTGCAGGCCTTTCTGGCCGGGCGGCTTCCGCAATTTTCTCCGCACAACACCTGCGGCGGGGGTGGTGGCGGCTGCGGCGGCCATCACTAAAGACCGGATTCGGGGGGCCATGGCCCCCTATTTTTGTCTCAGCGCCTGGGCAGTGGTCGTTGTCCGCGTGCCCGCTGGTGTGCTGTGGTCGGGTGGGCGGGTTGGAGATTGGCTCTGGTCGCCCGTAGGCGGACCAGCGGGGAGGGCGGTGGTTGTTCCGCGTGGAGCGTGGCGTACTGCCCAACATCGCTTGCACGCGGACGGTCCGGGCGCACTCGCCCCGCCCCGGGGGATGCTGCTCTGAAAACGGGTTCGTCCTTTGGCTTTTTCCCGCCCAATCCCCGCCTGCCGGGAAAGCCCACTGCCCGGCGCAAGTGACCGTCGACGGAGAACGGAAGGCAAGATCGCCCGCTTGTTGCGATTGTGCCGGCCCGTCATCCTTGCTGCCTGTGCACCTGGGGGCGTTCCGACCCTTACACCTGTGCCCCCCGTGGCGCTTCTGCCTCCCCGATACGCCTGCGTCCACGGGAACGCATGCCAGCTCTTCGACGCCGACGGTTCCGTCAGCCGTCATCCCGACGCTTCAGAGGACACCATTTGTATTGCTGCATCCAGGGGGGCGATACTGTTGTCCGGTAACCGCCCCGGGATAGTGGGTTGACGCGGCCAGGAAGGCGCCGCACACCGCCCCGAAAGCCGGCGCGGCCGGCAGGGGAGGTTTATGGAAATTCTCGATTTGGGATTTCTCGATTTCGATACGGCCCATGCCCGCATGGTGGAGCGCGTGGAGGCACGCATCGCGGGCGCGGCGCAGGATGCGGTCTTCCTGGTGGAGCATCCGCATGTCATCACCTTGGGGCGGCGGGATGCCGCCTCCCTCATCAAGATTCCGGAGCAGGAATTGGCACGTCTTGGAGTGTCGGTGCGCCGTACGGAGCGAGGCGGTCTGGTGACCTATCATGGTCCCGGACAACTCGTCGCGTATCCGGTGGTGCACCTGCCGAGCCGCGGCATGGGCGTGCGCCAGCACGTGGGCATTCTGGAAGAAGCCACTGTGGCTGTGGCCGCAGCCATGGGTGTGGAGGCCCTCTGCCGGCCAGGCTATCCCGGGGTGTGGACCGTTGGGGGAGCCAAGCTCGCCTCGGTGGGGGTCGCGGTGCGCCGTGGGGTGACCTACCACGGTATCGCCTTCAACGTGGCGCCGGATTTGCGTTTTTTCGATCTCATCGATCCGTGCGGCCTTGGGGTGCGCATGACCTCGCTCACGCAAGAATGTGGACGCCCTGTGTCCTTGGAGGAGGTCAAGGCCGCCTGGGTCCGGCAATGGCTATGGCGCCTGCCTGGACCGCGCCCGGCGTGATGCCGAAAAAAGCGGGCGCCCGCTGGGGCGCCCGTGGTTTAGTCCACGTCCCAGGTCGGGCCGCTCGGCGTGTCCTGGACCGTCACTCCCATGGCGGCGAGCTTTTCGCGCAGGCTGTCTGCCTTGGCGAAGTCCTTGGCTTTGCGGGCTTCCTGGCGCTCGGCCACCAATCGGTCCACTGCCTCGGTATCGATGCCGCGGCGCTGGATGCGCACGGTGCGCACTTCACTCAAGAATTGCGCGGCCGGGCGCAGAAGGATGCCGAGCACATTCCCCCATCCCTCCAAGCGTTCCATGGCGTGGCGTAGAAAATCCCGGGCTCCGGTGGTGCGGCGCAGGGCCTTGTCTTCCAGGACGCGTGAGACCAGACGCAAAAAGGCAAAGGTGTGTCCCAGGGCAGCGGCGGTGTTGAGGTCGTCGTCCATGGCTTCGTCCCACTTGGTCTCGATGGCCGTGGCTTCCACCACGAGTTCCGCCGGCAGCGGGGCTTCGGTCCAGGACTTGGTGGCGCCGAGCGCGTCTTCCATGGCGGCCTTGGCGAGATACGCCCGGCGCAGGGCGGTTTCGGCTTCCTCCATGGCGGCAAGGGTGTAGTCCAAGGGGCTGCGGTAATGCTTGGTGAGGAGAAAGAGCCGCAGGGTCTCTGGGTGGTGTTGGGAGAGGATGTCCCGGATGGTGATGAAGTTGCCAAGCGACTTGGACATTTTTTCCGCGTCGATCTGCACGAAGCCGTTGTGCACCCAGAAGCGGGCCAGCGGCTTGCCGGTGGCGGCTTCGGTCTGCGCGGCTTCGTTTTCGTGGTGCGGGAAGACGAGGTCCTGGCCGCCGCCGTGGATGTCCAGGGGCAGCGGCAGGTAGCGTTCGCTCATGGCCGAGCACTCGATGTGCCATCCCGGCCGCCCGGCCCCCCAGGGGCTCTCCCAACTGGGCTCTCCGGGCTTGGCCCCTTTCCATAGGGCAAAGTCGAGGGGGTCTTCTTTGCCTTCTCCCGGCTCCACGCGGGCGCCGCTGCGCAGATCGTCGAGGTTGTGTCCCGAGAGCTGACCGTAGGGCGGAAAGGATCGCACCCGAAAATAGACGCTGCCGTCCGCTGTGGCGTAGGCGCGGCCCGTTTGGATGAGCTTTTGGCAGAGCGCGATCATGTCCGGGATATGTTCCGTGGCCTTGGGCTCCACATCGGCTTGGACAACGCCGAGGCGCTCCATGTCTTCGTGAAAGGCGGCGATGTAGGTTGCTGCAACGGTAGGCTCATCAACGCCCTCCCGCGCAGCCCTGGCGATGATTTTGTCGTCCACATCGGTGAAGTTGCGGACGAACGTGACTTTATAGCCGATGGATCGCAGATAGCGCACCAAAACGTCGAAAACCACCGCAGAGCGTGCATGGCCGATGTGGCAGTAGTCGTAGGCGGTGATGCCGCAGACGTACATGCTGACGTGGCCGTCGCGCAGGGGTTGGAAGGGCTCTTTCTTGCGGGTCAGGGTGTTGTAGAGCTGCATGGTGTCTCCTGAGATTCGGGATGGAGGAAAAGACGCAGGCGGGCCCGAAGAATTTCCACGGGAACGTGTTCGAACATGGCGGTGAGCTCGGGGCCGCGGTCGGTGCCGGTAAGGGCCAGGCGCACCGGATGGTACAGGGCGCGGCCTCGGACGGCGCACTCTTTGCCTACGGCCTGCAGAAGGGCCCCGGCCTCGGCGGAGGACAGTCGCGTGCCTTCGGAAAAGGCAGCAAGTTTGGCCAGGAGCGCTGCGAGTACCGCACGTCCTTCCCGGGCCGCGCCGATGGCTTCGGCGCTGTAGCACGGGAAAGGCTGGGTGAAGAGCTGGATGGTGTGCTCAAGTTCGTGGATGTGGCGCGAGGCGGGAAGGGCGGCGCGGACGAGGGCGGCCTGGTCTTCCGGGGAACGCCGGTGCCACGGGGCGTCCTGAGGAAGGATGGCGGCGAGCTTGCGACAGATCTCTTCCGGCGGCAGGGCGCGGAAGGTGCGGGCCGCCAGGTGCTCCAAGTCTTCGGGGAGAAACACGGCGTTGCCGCGGCCAAGACTCGTGGGGTCGAAGCGTGTTACGAGTTCGGCGAGGTTTATGACCGGCTCGGCGCTGTCCACGGCCCCGGAGATGGAGGCGAGATACTGGGCCAGTGCGCTGGCCGGAATCCCCGCCTGGGCGGCTTCCATCACGGTGGCGGCACCGCTGCGTTTGGAGAGCTTTTTGCCGTCTCGGTCCACCAGGAGGCCGTGGTGGGCGAAGCGGGGGATGGGCGCGCCCAGGGCCTGGTAGAGGAGGATTTGGCGGGCGGTATTGGTGAGGTGGTCTTCGCCGCGCACAACCAGGGTGATGCCCATGTCCATGTCATCCACTACCACGGCGAAGTTGTAGCTCGGCCAGCCGCTGGAGCGCAGCAGGACGAAGTCGCCGAAGGCCGAGGACGGGACTTCCATAGGACCCTTGATGGCGTCGTCGAAGGAGATGGCTTGCGGCTCCACCGCCAGACGCAGGGTATGGGGTTCGCCGGCCGCCACGCGGGCGAGGGCCTCGGCCTGGGGGATACGGCGGCAGCGGCCGTCGTAGCGCGGGGCTTCGCCAGCTTCGAGGGCGGCTGTCCGTTGGGCGGCCAGGCGCTCTTCGGAGCAAAAGCAGGGGTAGGCTCGGCCTTGATCGAGAAGCTGCATGGCCACCTCGCGGTAGCGGGCGATGCGGGTGCTTTGCCGCACCACCGGACCATCGGGCGTCAGTCCCAGCCATGCCAAGGCAAAAAGGATTTCGGCCTCGGCGGCGAAGGTAGAGCGCTCGGCATCGGTGTCTTCGATGCGCAGCAGAAACCGGCCGCCGCTTTTGCGGGCAAGGAGAAAATTGAGCAGCGCCGTGCGGGCGTTACCCAGGTGCAGGCTCCCCGTGGGGCTGGGGGCGAAGCGGACCACCCAGGGTGTGGCGGCGTCTAGCATGGCATACTCCCCGTGACCACGGCCACGGCCTTGATGCCTTCCTTGCGGCCGGTGAACCCGAGGCCTTCTTCCGTGGTGGCCTTGAGGTTCACCTGGTGAGGGGAAAGCTCCAGCAACCGGGCCACATTGGCGCGGATGGCCTCCCGGTGGGGGGCAAGGCGCGGAATCTGGGCGATGATCGTCAGGTCCACGTGATCGATGACCAAGTCCTGCTGGCGGCCGCGCTCCAGGATCTGGTCGAGGAGCACGCTGGAGGGGATGGCCTCCCAGCGTGGGTCGGTGTCGGGAAAGTGCTCACCGATATCGCCTGCCCCCAGGCAACCGAGGATGGCGTCGGCCAGGGCGTGGAGCAGCACGTCGCCGTCGGAATGGGCGCGCACGGCCGGCGCTCCAGGGATAGGCATGCCGCCCAAGACCATGGGGCGGTCTCCGCCGTAGGCGTGGACATCGTAGCCAAAGCCGATGGTGTGGCGCCGATTGGGGCGTGGGGGGGTGAGCATGGCCAGATCCTCGGGGTGGGTGATTTTGTGATTGTCCGCCTCTCCGGGCACCACCCGCACGCATTCACCCATGGCCTCCACGAGGCTCGCGTCATCCGTGACCTCCACCGCGTGGTCGTGGGCCCATTGGTGGGCGCGGCGCAGCACCGCGGCGGTAAAGAGCTGGGGGGTCTGCACCGCCATGAGGCGGCGGCGGTCCAGGGTGCGCACGACGCGGTCCCCCTGGCATTCCTTGATGGTGTCGGTGGGCGCAAGTCCGGGAATGACCCCGCCGCAATCGCCCGTCCAGGCGTCCAGCAGTCGGGTCGTCAGCTGGGCGGAGACAAAGGGTCGCGCGGCGTCGTGCACCAGCACGTGGGTGGCGGAGGCCGGTACCTGTGCAAGGCCGTGGGCCACGGAATCCTGCCGCCGCGCGCCTCCGGGTGCGGTGCGGACTTCGATGCCCAGTGGTTGTTCTGCGAGCAAGGTCTCCAATTGTGCGGCGTGGGAGGAAAAGTCTTCCCGCGGCAGGACCACCACCATGCCGCGCATCTCCGGCACCGCCGCGAGGGTTCGTGCCGAGGAGAGATACAAAGGCTCGCCGCCCACGGAGAGGAATTGCTTGGCCACACCGCCCGTGGCCGGTGCCAGACGGCTGCCTTGGCCCGCAGCCAAGAGGATGCACCAAAGTTGCATGGTCGATACACCAAAAAAACGGAGTCGGACGATAAGCCGGATTCTGTGCCCGCCAACGCGGGTGGCCGTCATTTCTCTGGGACGGCGGTTACCCGCCGCCTCAAGCAACCTACCCGAAGGCATGGGCCGGGCCAGCCGCCTTCCTATTTGGTCTTGCACCGGATGGGGGTTGCCGAGCATGCCGTGTCACCACGGCATCTGGTGGGCTCTTACCCCACCTTTTCACCCTTACCTGCGCGGGAGCGCAGGCGGTCTGTTTCTGTGGCCCTTCTCCCGGGGTCGCCCCCGCTGGACGTTATCCAGCATCCTGCCCTGTGGTGTCCGGACTTTCCTCCCCTGGAAGCCAGGAGCGACGGCCTGTCCGACTCCGTTACGGGTTATGCTTCCGGGCTCTCCTCGCGAGGCGAGAAGTGCTTGTCCCAATACATGATGCGCTGGCAATTGGGGCAGCTTAAGATTTGCTCTCCCTTTTGCAGATCGATGTAGTTCTGCGGCGGGATGGCGATGAAGCATCCCTGACAGATACCTTCGGTCACCGGGACGATGACCGGGCTCTCCAGCCGCTGCCGGATAAAATTGTACCGCTCCAAAATCGGCTGCGGAATGGCCTTGGTGGCCCGCTCTTTTTCCTGCAGGAGCTTGCCCATGCGTTCCCGCTTTTCTTGCAGTTTGGCATCGAGCTGTGCCTGCTGTTCTTTGATGCGGTCGCGGACATCTTCGACGTCCTTGGCGAGTGCGGCTTTGCGCTCCTCCAGTTCGTGGATGTCGGCGAGGACGGTGTCGAGCTCCTCTTTACGCTGGCGATTGGTCTTTTCCAGCGTGTCCATGTCCCGCATGATGGCGTGATACTCTTTGGTGTTTTCCACCTGCAGGAGTTTGTTTTTGTTTTTTTTGATCAGCTGGTCGTCGGCATCGATTTCTGCTTCCAGTTTATGCTTCTGCTCCAGGACGATATCCATCTTTTCCTGAATGATGCCTTCTTGTTCTTGCAGATACTGGAGGCGTTTCTCCAGCTCTTGGAGCTGATCCGGTGCAGCTTGCAATGCCTTTTCCAAAGCAAGGATTTCCGAATCCACACGCTGCAAGACGACGAGTTGTTCGATCTGTTCCATGTAGAGGCTCAAGGCGTCTCCTCCTTTACCCCATGCGGATGGGGTCGTGTCCGGGGATGCGATGCACATGGAGGCCCAGCGGCGCAAGCTCACGGGCGAGGTGTTCACTCCAGGTGCGCATCATGATTTCTTCCAGGGAAAAGTGTCCGGCGTCCACGGTGAGCCCGAGGGGCTCCAGGGCCTGGGCGTCGTGGTACTTGATATCGCCGGTAATGAAGACTTGCGCGCCGCGGCCAAACGCTGCCCGCCCTAAGCTCGCGCCCGATCCCGGGCAGATGGCCACGCGGGTGATGCGCTGCGGCGGTTGGCCCACCAGGCGGTTACAGGGGACGCCCCAGTGTTCCAGGCGTGTTCGGAGCGTCTCCCACGAGACGGGCTCCGGGAGATCTCCTACTTGTCCAATCCCTGCGGTGCGCACCGGCGCGCTGAGGGGCGCCTCCACCCATGGTCCAGAGGCAATGGCCCGAATCGCGTCGAGGTCTTCGGGCCATACGGCGAGCAGCAGCCCTGTCGGTCCGGGTGTCGCCATGACCGGTGTGATCCCTTGGGGGACGTCCTGGGGGCGGCCTTTCGGGAGGACGCAGAGGATGGGCGTTTGGCGGAAAGTTTCCTCGAGCACTTGGATCGGGGAAAGCCCCAGGGCCTGGGCGAGCCAACCTGCAGGGCCGCCCGGATTGGCGTCCAGGCTGGTGTGGGCGCTATACACCCAGAGGTCGGCGGCGAGGGCCGCTTGCAGGGTGTCGTGGTAGATGTCCAGCCGGTCCGGCAGGTGCGGGGTGAGCGCAACGGGGTGGTGTGCCAAGAGAAACTCACAGCCCAGCGCATGGGCCTGGTGGATTGCCTCCGGCGTGGGGTCCAAGGTTACGGCCACGGCAGAGACGGTCTCCCGCCGTGCGGCGACCTGAACGCCGCAGCGGTCCCACGTCGCCGCGTACGCGGGCGGGGCGTGGTGTTCGATGCGGCGGATGAGGTCGTGGACGTGCATGGGGCTCCTTCGGAAGGCAAAAAAGAGGGCGCAAGCCCTCTTTGTCGTTTTCTCGTGTAGTGGGCCACGGCAGGGATGTCAACGCCGCGGCGAGGTTCTCCGGACAATGATATTGTCACCCCTGTCTGGGACAATAGAAATGTCATCCCATGAAGACACGTGGTGACGTACTCATGAAGGCAGAGGAAGCGCGGCGAGCGTTTGTGATCAAGCAGGCAGTGGCCGGAGCGTTCACGGTTCGGGAGGCGGGAGAAGTCCTTGGTTTGAGCTACCGGCAGGTGATTCGACTGAAAAATCGGTATCGTAAGGAGGGAGCCGTGGGCCTTGTCCACAAAGGACGGGGCAAAGCGTCGAATCGGAGAATTGCCCAGGAAATCCGTAAGTTCGTTGCCGAGAAGGCGAAAAGTGACTTTGAAGGGGCGAGCTGTCAGCATATGGAAGAACTTTTCGCTTCCAGGT
>NZ_JCANTW010000016.1:0-167157 GCF_059568695.1 Thermodesulfomicrobium thermophilum DSM 16697
TTGGGCTTTCTGGTGCGCCGCTGCCTCTTGGATGAGGGCCTCGAAGCGCACGGCCACCCCTTCGCTGCGCTGCGGGAGTACGATTTCCAACCGCTTCGCGTTGCGTTCCAATTGCACATGGATGCTGTGGTCCAAGGCCTGGCGGTCCTGGAGTACCCCGCTGGCAAAGCTGATGCGCACCACTGGATGGCGCTTCTCCCAGTCCCAATGGTCTTCCAGATAGAGGCCGGTGAAGAGCGCGCGGTTTGCTGCAAAGGCCTCGGCCAGGGTGTCGAGGAAGAGGGATTTGCCGAAGCGCCGGGGCCGGGAGAGGAAATAGTACTTGCCGCTTTCGGCAAGCGCGCTCACGAAGGGCGTCTTGTCCACGTAGTAGTAGCCTTCGCGTCGGATCTCGGAGAAGGTCTGGATGCCGATGGGCAGTTTCTTGCGCACCATAGCCACCTCGAAGGTCGGGTACGGATTGTGGGCTTTTCGTGTACCTGTGCCTGAGAGGGAAGTCAAAGCGTCGGGGGTGTGGAGTGGGTGTCGCGCAGGCGGGTCCACCAGGCAAGGATGCGCTGGGCGCGTTGCTCCCAGGTCCATGCCTGGTTTTGGGCCAGGGCCCTGCGACGCTGTCGTTCTTCTGGCGTCAGGGTCAAGGCCCTGCGGATGGCGGCGGCGCAGGCAGCGGCGTCGGCGGGGGGGAAGAAGAAGGCCGTCTCCGGGGTGAGGACCTCGCGCAGCACCGGGAGGTCTGCTGCCACGATGGGCGCGCCTGCGGCCAGGGCCTCGAAGAGTTTGAGGGGGCTCATGGAGGCCGCGATGCGGTCGGTGCCGGTATACGGCAAAAGGAGGACTGCAGCGTCAATGAGGAGATCCGGCACCTGGGCATGGGGCACGGCAGGGTGGAGGAAGAGGTTGGGGGCGCGCGTCTGCCCCCTCAGGGAGTGGATTTCCTCAGGGCTGCCGCCCACGATGCCGATGTGGACTTCCGGTAGCTGCGCCGCCAGGCGTGCGGTAAAGCGCGCCCCTTTGCCGGGCTGCAGGGAGCCGCAGTAGAGGACGAGGGGACGGGTGCGCGCGTGGGGTCCGAAGAGTCGGGCGGTCATGCCGCCGCGGGCGTGGAGAAAACGCTGCCCATCTACGGCGTCCGGGGCCGTGAGGATGCGCTCCGGGGCGAGGCCTGCCTCGCGGTAGCGATGGGCGACGGCCTGGGTGATGGCCACCAGCCCGCCTTTTGGACCAAGGGCCGCGGCAAGGCGGGAAAGTCCGGCCTTGGCGTCGTCGCGGACCGGATCGTGGGATTCCATGAGCACCGGCGTCGGCCCAGAGGCCAGGGCCAGGGCGGCCTTCGCGCTGCGGGTGTAGACGAGATCCGCCGGGGGCAGGCGGCTCATGGCCTGGGCCTCGAAGCGCGAGGGATGGAAGAGGCTTCGGAACACAATGCGCAGATTGGCCGGGGCGCTGAGCCCGTAGGGCCTCAGGAGCCGGCCGCACAGGTGCGCGGTGATGCCTCGCCAGGTGGCGGGCAGGACTGCGGTCACCTCTTCCACCTGGGCGGCGAAGGCGCAGAGCATGTGCGCCACCTGGACGCTATTGGCGTGGCGCGAGGGGATGCGCGAGGCCGCGATGTAGAGCAGGTGTCGAAGCATGGAGGTACCCCATGGTATGCCCCAAGGTCGTGAACATCAGGGCCGCTATATTGCTGGAAAAGATCTGCACGTGCAGCTGGAGGTGGAGCACAAAGAGGATACCGAGGCTGGCAAGGAGCGCGGCCGTCGGATCGTCGCGGCGGCGCCAGGCGGAGCGTATGGGGAGGCCCCAGGCGATCAGCATGGCGGCAAGGCCGAGGACCCCGGTCTCCGCCGCCAGGTGGAGGACGATGTTGTGGGCGTCGTCCAGACGCTCTGGGGTGTGGTCGGCCGGGTGGCGCTTGCGGAACTCCTCCACGGCAGGAGCTGCCTGGGTCTTGAAGGTCTTGAACCCGCATCCCAGGAACGGATGTTCCTCAAAGAGGTGCATGGCCGCGAACCATACCGCCACCCGCTCGTAGGTGGAGGGGCTGGTGAGCTCGAAGCTCTGCGTGAAGCGGTCCATCTGGCCGGAGAGCAGGACTGCGGTAGCGAGGGCAGCGGCGAGGATGCCCACGGCTGCGGCATGGACCGGCCGGCGCACCCAGACCAGGGCAGCGACCAGGGCGGCCAGCACGGTGGCCCGGCGTCCGGTGGCGGCCAAGAGACCGGCGAGGATGAGGGTGGGGCCCCAGGCGGGAAGCTGCTGGCGGGCCAGGGCATGGCCGAGCATCACCAGGATGGCGCTGGCGAGAAACAGGGCCGTGCGGGTGATATTGGCAAAGCCAAGGGCTGGGTCGGGAAAGATTCCTCCGTATACGCCCATCCATCCTAGGACCACCACGAGGAGCACCAGCAGGGAGAATATCTTCCATCCGGAGAGCAGCTTGGTGGGAAATTGCAGGGCCACCAGCTTGCCCAAGGCCCAAAAGGCCGCGGCGTTGCCGATGGCCCCGAGGGTGGCAGGGGAGGTGCGGCCAAGGGCGCTTTGGGCGAGCACCACCGCGGCGAAGCAGGTCAGGCCGAAGAACACCGGGTCGCGAAAGAATCCGGCGGGAAGCTTGCGGGTCGCCCCAGCCCACAGCACCACAAGGCCGGCGGCCACGGCCACGGAACCCACCCAGCCGGCCTTGAAGAGACAGGCCAGGGCCAGGGCCGCAGTGAGAGCGGTGGAGAGATGGCCGAGGAAGTTCATAGTCTCTCCTTCAGGCGGCTCAAGAAATCCTCCAGGGCGTCCAGCATGGTCTCTCGGCTGGGGACAGCCTGCCAGAAGGCCTGGCGCAGCAGGCGAAATTCTTCGTCGCAGAGCCGGGTGAGGCGCAGGAGGGCCTCGGCGAAGGCTTCCGGGCCGGCGTCTGGAGGCAGCAGCAGCCAATGGGCCGCAGGCGGCCAGATCTCGGCGATACCGCCGACGTTGCGGGCCACGCACACCAGGCCCGCGGCCATGGCTTCCACGAGGGCGTTGGGCAGCCCCTCGCTGGTGGAGGCGAGCACGAAGACATCGGCCTGGGCGATGCGGGCCGGCACGTCCGGCACGAATCCATGCCAGGTGACGTGGTCGGCGAGGCCCAAATCCTGGGCGTGGCGCGGCAGGGTCTCCTGGAGGGAGCCGGTGCCGTAGACGTGGTAGTGGAAGGAAATGCCGCTGCCGGCAAGGCGCTCCAGGGCCGCAAGCACCGTGGCATGGCCCTTGTCAGGGTTGAGCTGGCTGGCGGAGGCGAGGGCCAGCGGGGTGTGGGGGCCGTGCTCCGGGCGTGGTCCGCGGCGTTTTCCGGTGTGGATGACTGCTGCAGGCAGCGGACGTAGGGCGGGGACGGCGTGGCGCACCCCGTCGAGCACCTGCTGGCACGGGGCGAGCAGGTGCGGCCGCAGCAGCTGGGCGTCCAGCCAGGGGGCGGGTCCGGGGTTGAGGTCTCCGGCCAGGCCCACGCGGTGCACCACCGGGATGCCCAAGATCCGGGCCGCCAGCCCCACGGTGCGCAGGTCCTTGCCCACATTGCCGCAGACCACTTGGGCCCCGAATCTTCGCAGCTCGCGCGCGGCCCGGAGAATGGCCACGGGATTGTAGTCCGGGCCGAAGGTGAAGGCGCAGGTTTCGCAGCCCAGCAGGGCGGCCCGGCGCAGGAACTCTCCCGGCCGGGCAAGGAGGAGCACCCGGTGGCCGCGCTCCCGGAGGCCGGCGGCCACGTCCAGGGTCCAGGATTTGACCCCGCCCCATTTTTTGGTGGCATTGGCAAAGACGAGGTTCATGGCCGCCCCTGCCGCAAGAGCGTTTCGTAGAGGCCCAGGGTGCGCTCCACCATGGCCTCCAGGGAAAAGCGGGCAAAGAACGGGGTCAGATCCGCCGCAGGGCTTGCCATGGCCGCCTCCATCTGGGCCGCGGCCGGTAGCTCGGGCCGGAAGAAGTGCAGGCGCGGGGCCACCGGCGCCATCTCCCGCAGCGGACCGCTTTCCTGCGCCAGCACCGCGCATCCCATGCCCAGGGCTTCGAGCACGATGCCGGGCATGCCCTCCACCCCGGGTGGGGAGGGAAAGAGGAGGAGGTCCAGGGCCGCGTAGAAGGCGGGCATGTCGGTGAGGGGGCCAAGGAAGTGCACGCGTCCGTGCAGTCCGAGAGCGTGGGCGTGGCGCTCGAGGGCCGTGGTGTCTCCGGGCCCGGCCACGACGAGATGAACGTGCGGCGGAGTCTGTGCCATCCAGGAGATGCCCTGGGCAAAACCCTTGGTGCGGGTGATGCGGCCGGCCATGCCCAGGACCACGGCCCCTGGGGGAACCCCCAAGGCGGCGCGGGACATGGGGGTGACGTGCTCGGGCGGGCGGCGGATGCCGTTTTCCAGCACCACGACGCGGTTTGGGGCAAGGCCGGTGCCTGCGAGAAAATGCTGCCGCGCCTCCTCGGAGACACAGCATACCGCGTGGGAGGCGAGGCGGTGCACCAGGGCTTCCTTGCGTGCCTGCAGGCGGCGGCGCCAGGGGGAGGCGGCGTACCAATGCAGGTGGGCGAGGTGCACGTGCCCCACGCGCACCGGTGCCCCCACCAGGCGGGCGGCGGGCAGGCCAAGCACATTGCCGCCGTAGGAGTGGGTGTGGACGATGGTGGGCTCGAGCCGGCCAAGGAAGGCGGCCAGGCGCGCCACGGCCGGAAAGCGCCGCGGCAGGAAGTGGGTGGCCACCCCGTGATCGCGCAGTTCCTCGAAGAAGACGCCGCGGTCCTTGTAGGTGATGACGTGCACCGCGAAATGTTCGGCGAGCCGGGGCAAAAGGTCCCGCAACCGGCGCTGTACCCCGCCGAGGCCCAGGTTGTTGGTGATGCGCACGAGCACGGGCTTGCGTGGATTCACGTGCCCTCCGGACGGTGCGTGGGGCAGCAGGCCGGGACCGCGGCGGCTTCGGGGTGGGGGCGGAAGAGCCAGCGGCAAAAGACCGGCTCCGGCAGGCGGGCCGCCAGGCGGGTCAGTGCCGCGGTCACCAGGAAGGCAAAGGCCAGGCGCGCCCAGAGCAGGCCCGAGGGGTGCCCGCCGATGAGGGCAAGCAGCAGGGTATCCTCGATGACCGCGTGGGCGAGCCCCATGAGGGAGATGGCGGCCACGGTGTCTTTGGGGCTCACGCGGCCGCAGCGGGTCTCCGTGAGGATGAGGCCGCTGCCATAGGAGAGCCCGAGCACCGTGCCGGCTACGGTGATGAGGGCCGCTTCCGGGCCGATGCCCATGGCCCGTAATACGGGGGCAAGCAGGGTCTCGGCCAGACGGGTGAACCCCAGGGCGGTGAGCACGCGCATGGTCAGTGAGAGTGCGAAGATGATGGCCAGGATGGCGGCGAGACTTTGGGCCTGGGCCAGGGCGAAGGGCCACCAGCCCGGGCCTGGGGGCTCGGGAAGCCAGTGGATGGCGGCGGGCTCGCCAAGGGCGCCGAAGGCGAGCGCCAGGCGGCGAAAGCTCCAGGCCAGGAGGACCGCCCCGGCCAGGCGCAGCAGAAGCTGGAAGGCAGGCCGCGCCCCGGCCAGGCGCGCGATCTGGATCTCCACGGGCAGGCTATGGGCCACGAGCATCAGGATGCCCAGGGTGGTGGCGTCCAGGGTGGAGAGGGAGGGGGCCAGGGCGGCGAAGACCGCAAGCCCGCCGTAGATGGAATTGACCATGGCCGTGGCCCACACCAGGCCCATGGCCGGCGGCAGGCCGAGCAGGGTCATGATTGGGGTGAGCGGCGCAGCCACCCAGGGCACGAGGCCGGCGTCGTGGAGGAGCTTCACCGCCACCACCGTGGGCACGAGGACGCGCACCAGCATCCACCACGCCTGGGCGGATTTGCGAAACACCGCGGCAAGTTCGGTGGAGAGAAGAAGGACGGTGGGGGGCATGGCCTTAGAATATCTGCTTGAGGATGTCTTCGCCGGAGCTTCCTGCAGGGGCGTCCAGGGGGATTTCCGCCGTGGCATTGGGCTCGGTGCCGTTGACAAAGGGGAGGGTGATGCCTTGGGCCGCGGGCCGACCGGTGGCCGGGTCCACGGTCACCCAGACAATGCCTTCCGGCGCGGTGAAGTCTTCTTCAGGATAGTCCGGCTCCACCTGGCGGCGGTAGTCCATCCAAATGGGCAGGGCCACCCGCGCGCCGGTCTCGTGTCTCCCCATGGGCCGCACCTGGTCGTAGCCCACCCACACGCCGGTGAGCAGGTATGGGGAAAAGCCCATGAACCAGGCGTCCTGCTCGTTGTTGGTGGTGCCGGTCTTGCCCGCCAGGGGACGACCCAGGGCCTTGGCCGCCGCGCCTGTGCCTTCCTGCACCACCCCTTGGAGCATGGACACCATGACGTAGGCGGTTTGGGGGGACATCACTTCTTGGGGGGCGACCGGGTCGCTTGCCAGGGTTTCGCCCCAAGGAGACAGGACCTCGAGCACCAGGCGCGGGGAGACCGTGCTCCCCAGACGGGCAAAGGTGGTGTAGGCCTGACAGAGGTTGATGGGCGTCACTTCGATGGCCCCCAGGGCCATGGAGAGATACGGCGGCAGCTCCGCAGTGATGCCCATGGCCCGGGCGCGTTCGATGATCTTCTCCAGCCCCACGCGCTGGGCCACGCGGATGGTCACCAGGTTGCGGGACTTCACCAAGGCGGTACGCAGCAGGGTGGGGCCGTAGAAGTTGCCTTCATAATTTTCCGGTTTCCACAACTTGTCGCTGCCGTCATCCAGGACAAAAGGGGCGTCCAGCACGATACTGGCAGCGGTGAAGCCATTGTCCAGGGCCGTGCTGTAGACGATGGGCTTGAAGGCCGAACCGGGCTGGCGCTTGGCCTGGGTGGCGCGGTTGAACTGGCTGCGGAAGAAGTCGAACCCGCCCACCAGGGCCAGCACCTCTCCGGTGCGGGGGTCCAGGGAAACCAGCGCCCCTTCCACGGCTGGATCCTGCTCCAGGGTGAGGGGAAAAACTCCGTTTTGGGCAGGGCCGGTGACGCGCACCCATACGGCGTCGCCCACCCGGAGCGGGGTTTGGCGCAGTTGCCGCGCCGTTTCGGGAGGGAGGGCCTTGTCCACAGAGTGGATCCAGGCCAGTTCCTTTTCAGCCACCAGTCCGGTGCGGCCGCGGCCGAGGTGGATGCGGGCGCCGCCTTTGCCCAGACCGGCCACGAGCCCCAGACTGCGGACTCCGGTGGCAAGATCTTCCGTCGGGCGCTCGGCAAGCCAGGCCGTGCGGTTCGCTTCGGGCACGTGTTCCACCGGCCCCCGCCAGCCGTGGCGTTTGGATGTGGCAATGAGCCCGCGGCGCAGTGCCTCCTCCGCGATGGCTTGATGCTTGAGGTCGATGCTCGTGCGCACCGTGAGCCCGCCGGCAAGCAGCATGTCTTCGCCGAAGCGGGCAAGGAGCTGGCGGCGCACCTCTTCCAGGGCGTAGGCCCCCACCTTCCAGGAAGGATCGGGCATAGGGTGGTAGGTGAGGCGCTCGGCGCGGGCGGCCTCGTATTCCTGGGGCGTGATCCAGCCCAGTTCCACAAGCCGGCCCAGGACGTAGCGTTGTCGCTCCAGGGCGCGTTCGGGGGCGGCCAATGGGGAGTAGCGGCTGGGCGCCTTGGGCAGGCCCGCCAGCATGGCCGCCTGCGCCAGGGTGAGTTCGCTGGCATGGACCCCGAAGTATTCCCGGGCCGCGGCCTCCACACCGTAGGCCCCGGCGCCGAGGTAGATCTGGTTGAGGTAGATGGTGAGGATCTCGTCCTTGGAGAGGAAGCGTTCCAGGCGGTAGGCGAGGATGATTTCCTTGAGCTTGCGCTCGAAGCTGCGCTCCGGCGAGAGGAGCATGGCCTTGACCGTCTGCTGGGTGATGGTGCTGCCTCCTTGGACGATGCCGCCGGCGAGGAGGTTTTTGATGGCCGCGCGCAGGATGCCCGGGATGTCCACTCCGGGGTGGGAGTAGAAGGCGGCGTCTTCGGCGGCGAGAAAGGCCTTGGGCACCCAGGGGCTCATGCGCGACAGCGGCGTGAGGAAGCGTTTTTCCCGGTAGAAATAGCCGAGCACCTCTCCGTCGCGGGCGAGCACCGTGGTGGCCAGCGGCGGGGAGTAGTCCGAGAGCTTGGTCATGTCCGGCAGGTCGCTGGCCGCCATGTGGTAGAGCCACCAGGCAGCGCCTGCGGCAGCGGTGAGGGCAAGAACGGCAAGGAGCAGGAGAACTCGCACAAAGCGCATGGTCATTCCTCGGCAAAGAGCATGGCGCGCAGGGTGTGGACGTGGGCGCGCACGCGCTGGGCATCGGTGCCCAGGAGGCGGCAGAGCGCCATGGGCGTCGGCGCCTCGCGGACGGCGACGCAGGTCGGATTTTCAAAGGCCGTGAGCCGCCCGTGGATGCTCCACAGGGGATAGATGCGGCAAAAAAGCGGCCGCACGGCGCGGGGAAGGGTGCAGCCCTGCGGGGTGAGCAAGGTGCAGGTCCCATCTTGGGTGGCCAGGCGGCGGTGCGTTCCGTGGGCGGGAAAGGCCGCCTCCACGGGGGCGCCGGGGAAGAGCCGGGCCAGGTGCGTGTTGAACGCGGCGGCGTTGGGCTCTTCGGCAAAGGCCGATTCCGGCACGCCAACGGCCCGCAGCGCCTGGTACTCGGCCTCGGGCAGGGGAAAGCAGAAGCGTTCCTCTCCGGCGGCATGGCGGCAGCAGGTGGGGCTTTCGAGAGCGCAGCGGCGGCAGACGTCGGGGTCGTTCATAGGCGCTGGAAACCGATCTGGCCTTTGCCGAGGAGGTCGTGGATGTGCACCAGCCCCAAGAGCACCCCGGCTTCGTCCACCACCGGCAGCACAGTGATGGCCCGGCGTTCCATGATTTCCAGGGCCTGCCAGGAAGGGGTGGCGGGGCGAACGGTCACCGGGTTGCGGCGCATGGAGTCCAGGGCCACGGCTGCCGGGTCCAGTTGTCCGGCACGGATGAGCCGCCGCACGTCGCCGTCGGTGAGTACCCCCAGGAGCCGGCCGTGGGCGTCGACGGCCGCGGCAAGGCCCAGGCGGCGGTCGTCCAATTGGGCGATGGCCTCGGCAAGCGGCGCGGTCTCGGAGACGGTGGGAAGCCCCTCGCGCACCATGAGGTCCGCCACCTGCAGGGCCAGGCGCTGGCCCAAGGCCCCGCCGGGGTGCAGGGTACGGAATTGGTTGAGATCGAAGGATTTGGCCTGGATGAGGCACACGGCCAGGGCGTCGCCCAGGGCCAGGGTGGCGGTGGTGCTCGCCGTGGGCGCCACTCCCAGGGGACAGGCTTCCCGGGGCACGGCGGTGGAAAGCACCACGTCCGCCTTGCGGGCCAAGGAGGAATCGGGTCTGCCGGTCATGGCGATGAGGGGACCGGCCAGGGTGCGCATGGTGGGCAGGATGGCCAAAAGCTCGGCGGTCTCGCCGGAGTTGGAGATGGCGAGCACCGCGTCGTCGCTGCGCAGCATCCCCAGGTCGCCGTGGGCCCCTTCCACGGGATGGAGGAAAAAGGCCGGAGTACCGGTGCTGCTCAGGGTCGCGGCGATCTTGCGGCCCACCAGGCCGGATTTGCCCACCCCGGTGACCACCACCCGGCCGCGGCAGGCCGCGAGCATCTCCACCGCCGTGGCAAAGGACGGACCCAGGGCCTGTTGCACGGAGGCGATGCCCTCCATCTCGATGTCGAGCACCTGCCGGGCCAGGTCCACCCAGCAGGCGGCCGCCGGAGCGCAGTGGGGATCGGTGGTCACTGGCATCCTCCGCAGCCGCTCTCCAGGGCCATCTTACCGGCCCCGTCTTCCGGAGGCACGGGGTAGGCGCCGTTGAAGCAGGCCAGGCAGAAATTCCCCGGACAGGCGACGGTCTGCAGCAGCCCGCCCACGGTGAGGTAGTGGAGGCTGTCGAGCTCCAGGTAGCGGGCGATGTCCGCCACGTTGTGGTTGGCGGCGATGAGCTCGCCCTTGGAGGAGAAGTCGATGCCGTAGAAGCAGGGATAGCGGATGGGCGGGCAGCTCACGCGCATGTGGATCTCCCGCGCCCCCAGTTCCCGCAACTGTTTGACCCGGGTGCGGATGGTGGTGCCGCGCACGATGGAGTCCTCCACGATGACGATGCGCTTGCCGCGGATCATGGATTTCACGGGGTTGAGCTTCATGCGCGCGGAAAAATCCCGCAGGTCCTGGGAGGGCTGGATAAAGGTGCGGCCCACGTAGTGGTTGCGGATCATGCAGGCCTCGAAAGGCAGGCCCGATGCCTGGGCATAGCCCACGGCGGCATAGACCCCGGAGTCCGGGAAGGGCATGACGAAATCCGCCTCCACCGGGCATTCGCTGGCCAGGATCTGCCCCATGCGCTTGCGGGCGGCGTAGACGTCCTGGTCGAAGACCAAGGAGTCGGGCCGGGCGAAGTAGATGAGCTCGAAGATGCAACTGCCCTGCACCTCCGCCGGTTCCAGCAGGCGGTGCGAGGTAAGGCGGCCGTTTTCCACCACCACCAGCTCGCCGGGGTCGAGGCAGCGCAGGTACTGGGCCTCCAACAGGTCGAAGGCGCAGGTCTCGGAGGCCAGCACGTAGGCGTCCCCCATGCGGCCCAAGGCCAGCGGTCGGAAGCCCCAGGGGTCGCGCACGGCGATGAGCCTGCCTTGCGTGAGAAAGAGCAGGCTGAAGGCGCCTTGGATGCGGGAGCAGGCCCGGGCGATGGCCTCTTCGACGCTGCCCCCGTTCCAGTACTTGGCCACCAGGTGGACGATGACCTCGCTGTCCATGGTGGTCTGGAAGATGCTGCCGGTCTCTTCCAATTCCTGGCGCAGGGAGCGGGCGTTCACCAGGTTGCCATTGTGGGCCACGGCCAGGTCCACCCCTTTGTAGGTGACCTTGAAGGGCTGGGCGTTGCGGATGAGGGACGCGCCGGTGGTGGAGTAGCGCACGTGCCCCATGGCCACCGGGCCCTTGAGCTGGTGCCCGAGGTGTTTTTCCTCGAAGATGTCCGCCACCAGGCCCATGCCCCGCTGCTCGCGCAGCCCCCGTCCGTCCCAGGTGACGATGCCGGCGCTCTCCTGGCCGCGGTGCTGCAGGGCGTAGAGGCCGAAATAGGTGAGCCGCGCCGCCTCCGGGTGGCCGGAGACGCCGAAGATGCCGCATGCCTCTTTGATCACGACCGGCCTCCGTAGTATTCTTGGAGGCTTTTCACGGTGAGCGGCAGTCGGGTGCGCTCCCGCACTGCCTGGGCCAGGGCCCGGGCCGCGGAGAGGTTGGTGGTGTAGGGCAGGCCGTAGAGCACGGCGGTGCGTCGGATCTCGGAGGAATCCTCCTTGGTGCGTTTGCCCGACGAGGTATTGATGACCAATTGGACCTCGCCGTTTTTGATGGCGTCCACCACGTTGGGCCGGCCCTCGTATACTTTGTTCACCACCTGCGCCGGGATGCCGTGGGCCGTGAGGTGCGCGGCCGTGCCCCGGGTGGAGACGATGGCGAAGCCCAACTCGTGGAAGGTGCGCGCCGGCTCCACGATACCCGCTTTGTCGCGGTCATTGACGGAGATGAATACCGTACCCGCCTCCGGGATGCGCTGGCCTGCGGCCAGTTGCGCCTTGAGGTAGGCCAGCCCCACCGAGGTGTCCATGCCCATGACCTCGCCGGTGGAGCGCATCTCCGGCCCCAAAAGCGGGTCCACTCCAGGAAAACGGTTGAAGGGGAGCACCGCCTCCTTCACCGAGAAGAACCCGCCCTTGCGCATGGCCCAGGGGTTCAGCTCCTTGAGCTTGGCCCCGAGGAGCACCTGGGTGGCCAGCTTGGGAAGGGGCACGCCCGTGGCCTTGGACACGAAGGGCGCGGTGCGCGAGGCGCGGGGGTTGACCTTGAGGATGTAGAGCCGGCCCTCCTTGAGGGCGAATTGGATGTTCATGAGCCCCACCACCCCCAGCTCCCGGGCCAGGGCCTGGGTCTGGCGTTCGATTTCCGCGATCCATTCCTGGCCCACGGTATGCGGCGGCAGCACGCAGGCCGAGTCGCCGGAATGGATGCCGGCTTCTTCGATGTGCTCCATGATGCCGGCGACATACACGTCTTCGCCGTCGGCCAGGGCGTCCACGTCCAATTCGATGGCGTTTTCCAGGAACTTGTCGATGAGGATGGGGTGCTCGGGCGTGGCCTGGACGTTGCGGGCGAAATAGGCCGCCAGCTCCCCGTGGTCGTAGACGATGTCCATGGCCCGGCCGCCCAGGACGTAGGAGGGGCGCACCACCACGGGGTAGCCGATGCGCGCGGCCACGGCCTGGGCCTCCTCCAGGGTCACGGCGGTGCCGTTGTCGGGCTGCAGCAGGCCCAGCTTGTGGATGAGGGCCTGGAAGCGCTCCCGGTCCTCGGCGCGGTCGATGGCGTCCGGGCTGGTGCCGAGGATGGGCACCCCGGCGCGCAGGAGCGGTACCGCCAGGTTGAGGGGGGTCTGGCCGCCGAATTGGACGATGACGCCCAGGGGCTTTTCCTGTTCGACGATGGCCAGGGTGTCTTCCAGGGTGAGGGGCTCGAAATAGAGGCGGGAGGAGGTGTCGTAGTCCGTGGACACGGTCTCCGGGTTGGAGTTGACCATGATGGACTCGATGCCCATCTCGCGCAGGGCCAAGGAGGCGTGCACGCAGCAGTAGTCGAATTCGATGCCCTGGCCGATGCGGTTGGGCCCGCCGCCCAGGATGACCACCTTGGGCTTGTCCGATACCCGCGCCTCGTTTTCCGGCTCGTAGGTGGAGTAGTAGTAGGGGGTATAGGCCTCGAACTCGGCGGCGCAGGTGTCCACGAGCTTGTAGGCCGGGGTGATGCCCATGGCCTGCCGCAATTGGCGCACGTCGTCTTCGGTGCGCTTCCACAGCGTGGCGATCTGACGGTCGGAAAAGCCCATGCGCTTGGCCTCGCGCAGGGTTTCTTTGAGGTGGGCGTTGGTGGCGTCCAAGGGCCCGGTCAGGGCGGCTTCGCGGAGGACGCCTTCGTAATGGACGATCTCCTGCATCTGGCGCACAAACCAGGGGTCGATGCCGGTGGCCGCGTGGATCTCCTCGGTGGTGGCGCCACAGAGTATGGCGTGGCGGATCTGGAACAGGCGCCGGGAGGTGGGGGTGCGCATGGCGGAGAGGAGTTCTTCCTTGCTCTGGGATGGGGCGTCGAAACGGGTGCCCAGCCCCGCGGCGCCGATCTCCAGGGAGCGAAAGCCCTTTTGCAAGGCTTCCTTGAAGGTGCGGCCGATGGCCATGGTCTCGCCCACGCTGCGCATGGCCGTGGTGAGTTCGTCCCGGGAGCCGGGAAATTTTTCGAAGGTGAAGCGGGGGATCTTGACCACCACGTAGTCGATGGCCGGCTCGAAGGCGGCCACGGTCTCGCGGGTGATGTCGTTGGGCAGCTCGTCCAGGGTGTAGCCCACGGCCAGCTTGGCGGCGATCTTGGCGATGGGGAAGCCCGTGGCCTTGGACGCCAGGGCCGAGGAACGCGACACCCGCGGGTTCATCTCGATGACCATCATCTCCCCGTTTTGGGGGTTCACGGCGAATTGCACGTTGGAGCCGCCGGTCTCCACGCCGATTTCGCGCATGATGGCCATGGCGGCGTCGCGCATGCGCTGGTACTCGGTGTCCGTGAGGGTCTGGGCCGGGGCCACGGTGATGGAGTCACCGGTGTGCACCCCCATGGGGTCGATGTTCTCGATGGAGCAGATGATGACGCAATTGTCTTTTTTGTCCCGCACCACTTCCAGCTCGAACTCTTTCCACCCCAGCAGCGACTCTTCGAGCATGACCTCGGAGGTGAGGCTGGCGGCCAGGCCCTGGGCGGCGATGAGCTCCAGGTCCTCGCGGTTGTAGGCCACGCCGCCGCCGGTACCCCCCAGGGTGAAGGCCGGCCGCACGATGAGGGGGAAGGAGAGGGCCGCCGCGTGGCTGCGTACTTCGTCCATGGAGCGGGCGATGCCGCTTTTCGGCACGCGCAGGCCGATCTTCTCCATGGCCGCGCGGAAGCGTTCGCGGCTCTCGGCCTTTTCGATGACGTCCACCGAGGCGCCGATGAGTTCCACCCCCAGGCGGTCCAGGACGCCGTCCTTGGCCAGGGCCACGGCGGTGTTGAGGGCGGTCTGCCCGCCCAGGGTGGGCAGCAGGGCGTCGGGCCGCTCGCGCTCGAGGATCTTCGCCACGGTGCCGGGTTCGATGGGTTCGATGTAGGTGCGGTCCGCCAGAGACGGATCCGTCATGATGGTGGCAGGGTTGGAGTTGACGAGGATGACCGTGTAGCCTTCCTCCTTGAGCGCCTTGACCGCTTGGGTGCCGGAGTAGTCGAATTCGCAGGCCTGGCCGATGACGATGGGGCCGGAGCCGATGAGCATAATGGAGCGGATGTCGGTGCGTTTGGGCATCGTGGATTCCACCAGATAGGGCATGGAGGGTTGTGGGGACGCGGTGCTCATGGAATACCGCAGGCGGGCAACCTAGCCGGAGGTGCCCCGCAGGTCAAATGCCGGGAGGCGGCGCAGGGCCCCTGTCCGCTTTTTCCGCTTGGGTTCCGGCCGCGTCGTTGCGGAAGGGTGGTGACGAACGGGCGCAGATGGGCTAAAGGACGCGTGCAGCACGCAGCCACGGAGGAACGCATGCGCATACTCATTGCCGAAGACGACTTCATCGCCCGCAAGGTCTTGAGCCGAATGGTGGCGCATCTGGGAGAAAGCGACATGGCCGCTGACGGCACCGAGGCCATGGAGGCCCTGCGTCTGGCCTGGGACACGGGACAGCCGTACGAACTTGTCTTTCTCGACATCATGATGCCCGAGGCCGATGGCCGCGCGGTGTTGCGCTTTTTGCGGTGAGGAGGAAACCCGGCGCGGCATTCCCCCTGGCGCGGAGGCCAAGGTCATCATGACCACCGCCCTGGACGACGTGAAGACCGTGAGCGAAAGTTTCTTCGCCGGCGCCACAGGCTACGTGGTCAAGCCCATCACCCGGGAGGGCCTGGCCAAGGTCCTTTCCCAGGCCGGGGTGGCGCCCCCGGCCTGATGGGCCCCGAGCGCTTTACGCGCCGGGAAAAAGCGGCACGGTCTGGAACAGGGCGGTTTCCACCAGTCCCATGTCCGTGAGCTTGAGGGCCGGGATCACCGGCAGGGCGAGAAAGCTCAGGGCCATGAAGGGCTGGGCAAGAGGGCAGCCGAGGCCGTGCGCCGCTGCGGTGAGGCGCTCCATGGCCTGGGCCACCGCGGCGGCGGGCGCATCGCTCATGAGTCCGGCCAGGGGCAGCGGGAGGACGTCCACGTCCCGGGGGCTTTGGGCCACGGCCATGCCGCCGCCTGCGTCCCGAAGGCTTTGGGCCACGGCGAGCATGCTCGCGTCGTCCACCCCGGCCACCAGCAGGTTGTGGGAGTCGTGGGCCACGGTGGTGCCCATGGCCCCGCGTTGGAGCCCAAGCCCCTTGGCAAAGCCCAGGGCCGGCGCGGTTCCGGCGCCGTAGCGGTTGTAGACGGCCAGTTTCACCAAGTCTCGGGAAGGGTCGGCCACGGCGCAGCCGTTTTCCACGCGGGCCTCCACTTCCAGATCCGCGGTGAGCAGCGAGCCTTCGAGCACGCCGATGGCCCGGACCGCTGCGCCCTGCGCTGGGATGGCCAGGTCTTCCAGGCGCAGCTCCGGCAGGCGCATCACCGGCGCAAGGGACGGGCAGGGCGGCAAAGCCAAGGAGGGGGCGAGGGCGCCGTCCTGGGCCACCAGCCGGCCGTCCTTGAACACCATCACCGGCCTCCAGGGATGGAGCGTGGGGCTCACGGAGAAGTCCGCCCGGTATCCCGGGGCAATGGCCCCGCGTCGGTGCAGTCCGAAGTGCCGGGCCGTGGTGATGCTGGCCAAGGCCAAGGCGCGCACCGGGGCGATGCCTGCGGCCATGGCGGCGTTGACGGCGCGGTCCATGTGGCCTTCGCTGCAGAGCTCATGGGGGTGGAGATCGTCGGTGGCGAGCATGCACCAGGGCCAGGTGTGGTCCGTGACTGCCGGAGCAAGCGCGGTGAGATCCTTGGATTGGCTGCCGTGGCGCAGCATGATGGCCATGCCTTGGGCGAGTTTTTCCCGGGCTTCGGCGGCAGAGGTGCACTCGTGATCCGAGCCGATCCCGGCGGCGATGTAGGCGGAAAGCCCAAGGCCGCCGAGGAGCGGGGCGTGGCCGTCCACTGGATGGTCCTGGAAGAGCACGAGCTTGTCCAAGATTTCCGGTCGGGCACCCAAAACTCCGGGAAAATTCATCATTTCTCCAAGGCCCAAAACGCGGGGATGGTCCAGGACCGTGCTGAGGTCCGCGCCAGAGAGCTCCGCCCCGGAACGCTCCAGGTGCGAGGCGGGCACGCAACTGGGGAGCATGAAGAACACATCCAGCGGCAGGCCTTCGGTGGCGGCCAAAAGGTAGCGCACCCCGTCCATGCCGAGGACGTTGGCGATCTCGTGGGGGTCGGCCACCACGGCGGTGGTGCCGTGGGGCAGGCTTGCGGCGCAGAATTGCCGGGGGGAGAGCATGGTGCTCTCCAGGTGGATGTGGGCGTCGAGGAACCCCGGAGCCACGTAGAGCCCGCGGGCGTCCAGCTCTTCCCGGGCTTCTGTGGAACGCCCCCAGCCCAGGAAGACGCCTTCCGCTACGGCGAGGTCCCCTTCTTCGATTTCACCGGTAAAGACATTGACGATACGGCAGCCGCGCAGGCAGAGGTCTGCGGGCGCAGCCCCCTGGGCGGCGTGGATGATGCGGGAGAGGCGGCGTCGGTCGTGGTGCATGGGACGCTCCTTTGAGGTCATGAGTCCAGGCGATGCGATGCTTCCCTAGCACGCAAGTGCGGTGTGGGCAATCCGGGGAGAGAGATATGGACGCGCGAAACGAGCACGACACGGGGGCGTGGGCCGGGGCCTGGACGGCCATGCCCCCCAGCGAGGCCCAGGCGCGGCTCATGGTGCTGGTGCAGGGGTGTCCGCTGGGGATTTTTTTCGACGACCCCGAGGACCGCTGTGTGTTCGCCAACGAGGCCTTTTGCCAGCTCATGGAAATGACCCCGGAAGAAGCCTTGGGGGATGGCTGGACCCTGCGGGTGCATCCCGAAGACCTGCCGGGACTGCTTGCGGCCCGGGCCGCCTCCGTGGCCGCCGGCGAGCCGGTGTTCCGGGCCGAGTACCGCTTTGTCACGCCATCGGGGCGCGCCGGGTGGGTGGAGGAACAGACCCGGCCGGTGTTTTCCCCGGACGGCGCTTTGTGGGGCTACTTGGGCACGGTGACGGACATTACCCGGCGCAAGGACGAGGAAGCACTGCTCCAGCGCCTCAATGCTGAGCTCTCGGCCCAGGTGGCCCAGGACCGGGCGGAGATTTGCGCGCACAAAGAACAGGTGGCGGATCTCTCCGCCGCCTTGCGCGTGCTCTTGGCCCAGCGTGAGGCGGACCGCGAGGCCGAGCGTCGGGCGGTTGTGGCCAATGTGCAGGGGCGCATCCTCCCTGCCGTGGAGCGCTTGCTGGGGCTGGATCTGCCGCCGCGGGCGCAAGAAGCGGTGCAGGAGCTGGTCCGTGCGGTGCACGAGGTCGCGTCCCCGCTCACGCGTCGGCTCATGGACCTGGGGCTGACCCGGGCGGAGCTGCGGGTGGCCGAACTGGTGCAGGCGGGGCTTTCCATCAAGGAGACCGCCCAGCGATTGGGGGTGGCGCAGACCACGGTGGAGAGCCATCGCCGCAGCCTGCGCCGGAAATTGGGGCTGTCACGGCGCGGCAGCCTGCGTGCCGCCTTGGCGGCCTTGGAAGGCTAGGGCGTCGGCCTCTCCTCCCAGGGGAGCAGGGCCAAGGCTTCCAGGCAGCGGTGGCGCTGGGCCTCTCCCTTCTCCGGAACGATGACCATGCCAGGCAGGTAGAGGCCGTAGCAGAGCTGCGCCCTGGCGGCTGCCTCGACACACGCGGTCAGACGTTGGATGCGCTCTTCGCCCTGCCCTGGGCAGGCGTCCCAATGGAGCAGCACTGCTGCGCCTTGGCCGTCGCTGTGATCGAAGACCACCAGCGGCCCTCCGCGCGCCAGGCTGCGGGCCGTGGTCTTCCAGGCGATGCGCGTGGGGGCGTCTCCGCGACGGTAGGGCCGTAGATCCTGGGGGTCGTCGCCTGCGTTCTGCAGCTGGGGGCTGTGGCCGTCGGCGCTCATGGGACGAATGGGAAAGACCGGGCATCCGCCGGCCCAGGGCGTGGGATAGATCACGCCGTGCACCGGCAGGCGCATGAAGGTCCAGGCGCGAAAGAGCCCGAGGGGCGCGGCCGTGGCCATGCCTATCTCCACCCAGGATATCTGTCCGCGTCGGGTGGTGGGAAGTGGCGTGTGCAGGTGCGCGGTCCCGGGCTGCACCATCTGGGGCGTCCATGGGCCGTGTTCCGCACAGACTTCCAGGATGAGGCCGGCTTTTCCCGGCACGCGCACCTGCACGGCGCAGGGGGCGTCTTCTCCGCAAAAGACCGGCGTGAGGCGGGCGCCGAGCATCGTGATTTGGGCCAGGGTACGGTGGGTGTGGACTGCGGCCACCACCCCAACGGCGGCGAGCAGGCAGGAGAGGAACAGGGCCAGGTTGTTGGTGTGGTTGAGGGCTGCGGCCAGGAGCAGCAGCACCGTGGCGGCGAAGGCCACGCCGGCGCCGGTGGGGAGGATGAAGATGCGCCGGGGGCGGGCCGGCAGGGCGGCCTTCGGGGCCGCGGCGCGGGTGCGCCTCTCGGCCCAGGATCTCATGGGATGGGCACCTCGCGCAGGATGGCCTCAGGGGGGATGGGCGTGGCGGCGCGCAGGCGGTGGCCGGCCACGACGGGAAACACCGCTTGCACGTCTTCCGGGATGACGTAGTCGCGGCCATCGAGATAGGCCCAGGCCTTGGCCAGGCGCACCAGTCCCTGGCCTGCCCGGGGCGAGAGTCCGAGGGTGAAGCGCCCCGGCTCCCGGGTCCAGGCAAGCAGGGCGTGCACGTAGGCCAGAAGCGCCGGACTCGTCCTGCAGGCCCAGGCCTCGGACTGCATGGCGAGCACTGCGGCGGCGTCGACCATGGGGTCTGGCATCTGAGGGGCGGGCTGGGTGAGGAGCGCCATCTCGGCTTCGGCCTCGGGATAGCCCAGGTGGATGCGGGCAAGAAAGCGGTCCAATTGCGATTCGGGCAGGGGGGCGGTGCCGGCCATGTCCTGGGCGTTTTGGGTGGCCAGGACGAAAAAGGGCGCCGGCAAGGGGTAGGTGGTGCCGTCGAGGCTCACCTGCTGCTCTTCCATGGCCTCCAGTAGGGCGCTCTGGGTGCGGGGGGTGCCGCGGTTGATCTCGTCGGCCAGAAGCACGTGGTGGAAGATGGGGCCGGGGTGGAACACGAAGCGGCCTTCGTGCCACACCGAGGCCCCGAGGATGTCCGCAGGCAAAAGGTCGTTGGTGAACTGCACCCGGGCAAAGTTCAGTCCCAATACCGCGGCCAGGGCTTTGGCCAGGGTGGTCTTGCCGATGCCGGGCACGTCTTCGATGAGCAGGTGCCCCCGCGCCACCAGGCAGGCCAGGGCCATGCGCACCTGCGGCTCTTTGCCGAGTACGGTTTGCCCCACGGCGTGGATGAGGGCGTGAGGGTCCATCACACCCCGTCCATCATGTCCGCCATGGAGTAGAGGCGGCCGGGCTTCTGGTCTGCCAGCCAGCGGGCCGCGCGCAGGGCGCCGCGGGCGAAGTTTTCCCGGGAATGGGCGCGGTGGGTGACTTCGATGCGCTCGCCGGGGCCGAAGAAGAACACCGTGTGGTCGCCCACCACGTCGCCGCCGCGCAGGGTCTGGATGCCGATCTCCTCCGGCTTGCGGGCGCCGATGATGCCGTGGCGGCAATAGGTGCCGGCGGCCTCCAGGTCCACGCCGCGGCTGTCTGCGAGCACCTGGGCGAGTTTGAGGGCCGTGCCGCTGGGGGCGTCTTTTTTGGCCTTGTGGTGGGTCTCCACGATCTCCAGATCATAGGCCGCGCCGAGGATGCGCTCCAAAAGCGGCAAGACGCGGCACAGGGCGTTGATGCCGATGGACATGTTGGGCGACCAGAAAAGCGGGGCCGTGGCCGCCAGGGCCTCCAGTTCCGTGAGTTGGGTGCGCGTGAGCCCCGTGGTGCCCATGACCAAGGGATTGCCGGTGGCGGCCACGGCGCGGGCGTGGGCGAGAGTCGCCTCCGGGGCGGTGAAGTCCACCACCACCGCGCCGGGGTGTTGCGGCAGGGCGGCTTCCAAGGATTCGGTCACGGTGCAGCCGAAGGTTTCCAATCCTGCGGTGTGGCCGGGACGCTCCACCACAGCGGCCAAGTGCAGATCCGGGTCGTCGAGGACGAGGCGGGCGATGGTGGAGCCCATGCGGCCTTTGGCGCCGGTGACGATGAGGGAAAGGGACATGGGTTACCTCCCGTGGGTGGCGGCGTGGCGCTCTTCCACCAGCCGCCGGTATTGGGTTTCCGTAAGGACGGTGACGCCAAGCTCCTGGGCCTTGGCGAGCTTGGATCCAGGGGCACGGCCCACCACCAGGTAATCGGTGGAGCGCGAGACCGTGGAGCCCACCTGCGCCCCCAGGGCGCGGGCTTCGTCTTCCAGGGCCTTGCGCGGGCCGCTCTCCATGGTGCCGGTGAAGACGATGCGCTTGCCCGCAAGGGCGCTGGGCTGCTGCACCGGCGGTGGGCTATGGCGCAGGACGAAGCCTGCGTCCAGCATCTGGCGGATGCGGTCGCGGTTGCGGGAGATCCCCGCCACCACCGCTGCGGCGGTCACCGGGCCAAAGCCGGGGATGGTCCGCAGTTCCTCCTCGGTGATGGTAAAAAGCCGCTCCCAAGGCACGTGGGTGAGCAGACGTCGGCTCTCGGCGACACCGAGGCCCTCGATGCCCAAAGCCGCCAGAAAGCGCCAGTCTTCCACGCCGCCGGCCGCGCTGCTTCTCAGGGCTTGGGCCAGATTGGCCGCCTGTACCGGGCCGAAGCCCAGGGCGCGGAAATCCGCTTCCGTCAGCCGGTACACCGCTTCCACGCGGTCATACCCGGCTTCCACCAGTCGGGCGATGGTCTTGGGTCCGAACCAATGGGCGCTGTCTACGGTGCGGAACCAGTGGGAGAGGGCCTCGGCCTGCTTGGCCGGGCAATGGGGGGCTTCACAGACGAGAAAGTCGTTCTCCCACGCCAGGGGGGTGTGGCAGGAGGGACAGGTGGTGGGCAGGAGAACCGGGGCGGGCTCGATGACCTCTTCCACCTTGGGGATGACCTCGCCGCTGCGGATGATGACCACGCGTGCTCCGGCCCCCAACCCGGCCTTGCGCACGAGCCCGGCGTTGTGGCCGCTCACCCGGCGGATGGTGGCTCCGGACAGGGACACCGGCGCCACCTGGAGCACCGGGGTGACCTTGCCGGTGCGGCCCACCTGCCACACGATGTCCTCCACGGTGGTGATGGCGGTGTCGCCCTTGCGTTTGATGGCCAGCTGCCAACGGTAGTGGTGGCTGGTGGCTCCGAGCGCCTGGCGCACACTTTCCTCCGTTACCTCCACGACGAACCCATCCAGGGGGTAGTCCACCTGCCGCGCCAGGTCCTGGCGGATGGCGTCCAGGCGCTCCAAGAGCTCCGCACCCGTGCCTTCCCAGGCGGGCAAGGTCACGTAGGGCACGAAGAGCACGGCCCCGGCGGCCAGGGCCTTTTGGGCGTGCTCGCTCAGTTCGTCGGCATTGGCGATGCCCACCACGAGATTGCGCGGATGTTCGAAATGGGCGGCAAGGTACTTGTCGAAATAGCTTTGCCGCAGCACCAATTCGCCCAGCCCCAGGCCCCGGCCGCCCACCGGGATGACCCCGCGGGCGAAGACGTGGGTGATGTCCGAGCCCATCTCGCCGTCGCCGCGGGTGGCCAGGACCTCGCCGTCGTCGCGGCCCGCCAGGCCGTCCAGCTTGGGGGTGAGGCGCAGGCGCACTGGATGCACGCCCGCTTCCTCTCCGGCGCGTTCCACCCGCTCCACGAAGCGGGCCACTTCGCCGGGGGTATAGGCCTTTTCCGTAGAGAGCATGGGCTGGGGGTGGCGCACCAGGCGGCGGCCGCGGAAGTCTTCGGGCTCCACCTGATGGAGAAAGGGGTGATCCGGGGCTTGGCGCCGCAGCTCTTCCACCAGGGCGTCGTATACCTCGTCGGGCACCAGGGGGGTGCCTTGCCGGTAGGCGCGGTTGAGCTCAGTGAGGCGCTGCACCAGGGTGTCGACGTTCATGATTGCGGCTCCACGGCCTCGCCCCGGGCCGCTGCCTGGAAGGCGGCGAAGTTTTCCGGCGGGCCCACGGCGATGAGGGTGTCGCCAGCCTCGATGGCCTGATCGGGCTGGGGGTTGAAGAGCATGCCCGTGCCTGGCTTGTCGATGGCGATGATCATGAGGCCGAACCGGGGCCGGATGCCCGAGGTGATGAGGGTGGTGCCGGCCAAGGGCGAATTTTCGGCCACCTGCGCCTCCTCCATCTGCAGGTTTTTGCCTTGCAGGGCCAGGTCCATGAAGTCCGTGACCGTGGGCCGCAGCATCACCTGGGCGATGCGCCGTCCGCCGATGTGATGCGGGGTGATGACCCGCTGGGCGCCGGCGCGTTCCAGTTTGGCCACGGCGTCCGGGCGGTCCGCCCGGGCCACGATGGTGATGTCCGGCCGGAATTGCCGCGCCGACAGGGTGATGAAGACGTTTTCGGCATCCGTGTCCACGCAGGCGAAAAGTCCCTGGGCGCGGGCCACGCCTGCGGCGATGAGGGTTTGGTCTTCCGAGGCGTCGCCGGCGAGAAAGAGATAGCCCTCTTCCTGGAGTACGGCCAAGAGTTCCGGGTTACGCTCGATGACTACCACGGTATGTCCTGCCTGGCGCATTTCCTGGGCCACCACCTGGCCGATGCGGCCGAAGCCGCAGACGATGTAGTGCCCTTCCAAGGTATCCAAAATTTTGCGCATTTTGCGTTTCCCCCACAGATCGTGCAGCCTGCCGTCCACGATGACCTGGGTCATGGCGCCTACCATGTAGGCAAAACTCCCCACGCCCAAGAGGATGAGTATGGTCACGAAGATCCGGCCGCGTTCGGAGATGGGATGGACCTCCATGAAGCCCACGGTGGAGAGGGTGATGACCACTTGGTAGAAGCTGTCGAGGAAATTCCAGCCTTCCACCACCATGAAGACCCCAAGACCATACGCCACGACCCCGAGGAGCACGAGGGAACTGGCCACCAGCGGCAAGAACACACCACAACGCAGCCGCAGCCAGGAATAGAGCGCCCCCAGGCGCCAGGAGTTAGGATTGGGAGAGGCCATGACGTGCTTCCACGGTTCGGATGATGTCCCGCAACCTTGCGGCTTCCTCGAATTCCAGCATTTCCGCCGCCTTGCGCATACGGCGTTTGAGGTCGGCCACCAGCGTGCGGGGATCCTTCCCATAGTCGGCCGCGGCCTCGGCGGCAAGGTCATGGCCTTTGCCGCGGGAGTCGCGGCGCAGCCCGGCCAGGGCGTCACCGTGCTCGCGCCGCACCGTGCGCGGGGTGATGCCGTGACGGCGGTTGTATTCCTCCTGGATGGCTCGGCGACGCCGGGTTTCCTCTATGGCCTGGCGCATGGCCGGAGTCACGGTGTCGGCATAGAGGAGCACGGTGCCGTGGTCGTTGCGCGCGGCCCGGCCAAAGGTCTGGATGAGGGAGCGGGCGGAGCGCAAGAACCCTTCCTTGTCCGCGTCCAGGATGGCCACCAGGGAGACCTCGGGCAGGTCCAGCCCTTCGCGCAGGAGGTTGATGCCCACCAGGGCGAAGAACTCGCCGTCGCGCAGTGCCTGGAGGATGGCCATGCGCTCCAGGGTGTCGATGTCCGAATGGAGGTAGCGGGAGGGGACCCCGCGGGCTTGGAGGAACTCGGTGAGGTCTTCGGCCATGCGCTTGGTGAGGGTGGTGATGAGCACCCGCTCATCGGCATCCATGCGGCGTTTGGCCTCGGCCAGGAGATCATCCATCTGGCCCTGGGTGGGCCGCACGTCCACTACCGGGTCGAGCAGCCCGGTGGGCCGGATGATCTGTTCGGTGACCACGCCCTGAGCCTGCTCCAGCTCCCATGGTCCGGGGGTGGCGGAGACGTACACCGCCTGGCCGATGCGGGTGAGGAATTCCTCGAAGGAGAGGGGGCGGTTATCCAGTGCTGAGGGCAGGCGGAAACCATAGTCCACCAGGGTCTGCTTGCGGGAACGGTCACCATGGAACATGCCGCCGATCTGCGGGATGGCGATGTGTGATTCATCCACGAAAAGGAGAAAATCTTTGGGGAAATAGTCGAGGAGGGTGGCCGGCGGCTGGCCTTCGGCACGGCCGTCCAAGTGACGGGAATAGTTTTCGATGCCGGTGCAGTAGCCGAGCTCTTCCATCATTTCCAAGTCCAGCTGGGTCTTTTGTTCCAGGCGTTGGGCCTCCACCAATTGGTTGCGTTCCTGGAAGTAGCGCAGCCGCTCGCGCAGTTCTTCCCGGATATCGGCCATGGCCCGGGCGAGGTTGTCGCGGTCGGACACGTAGTGGCTGGCGGGGAAGAGCACGGTCTTCTCCACTTCGTCCAGGATCTCGCCGGTGAGGGGATTGGTCTCGAAGATGGCTTCCAACTCGTCGCCGAAGAATTCCAGGCGCAGAGCACGTTCGTGGTGGTAGGCGGGGATGATCTCCAGACTGTCGCCGCGCACCCGGAAGGTGCCGCGGTGGAAATCGTAGTCGTTGCGCTGGTAGTGGACGTCCAGGAGCCGGTCCATGAGACTGTCCATGGTGAGGCGCTGGCCGCGGTGGATGGGGATGACCATGCGCGCGTAGTACTCCGGCGAACCGAGGCCGTAGATGCAGGACACCGAGGCCACGATGAGGGTGTCGCGGCGGGTGAGCAGGGCATGGGTGGCGGCGTGACGCAGTTTGTCGATGTCGTCGTTGATGGAGGAGTCTTTCTCGATGTAGGTGTCGGTGTGGGGCAGATAGGCTTCGGGCTGGTAATAGTCGTAGTAGCTGACGAAATATTCCACGGCGTTGTGGGGAAACAGCGCCTTGAATTCGGTATAGAGTTGGGCCGCCAGGGTCTTGTTGGGAGCGAGCACCAGGGCGGGGCGGTTCATGCGGGCGATGACCTGGGCCATGGTGAAGGTTTTGCCCGAGCCCGTGACCCCGAGGAGCACCTGGTGGCGCACTCCGTGCTCCACGTTGCGGCAGATGCTCTCGATGGCCGCAGGTTGATCCCCGCTGGGTTTCCAAGGCGAGACGAGTTGGAAGGTCATGGGTGTGTGGCTCCGGGAGCGGGTTTGGGCCGCGCGCCCAGGACGTTGGGTACCGGCCAGAAGTGTTCGTTGGAGGTCGCGGCCAGGTCCGAGGCGTATTCACCCACGAAGCGCATGGGACCGCTGGGCGTTTGGACGAAGAGCGCCGCGTCGGCCCCGCCCTCCAGGTACATGGCTCCGGCAAGGTCCAACGGAAGCTCCAGAAGGACTTGGGCGAATTGGCCGGTGGAGATGCGGGGGCGGCAGTGGACGAGCAGCACCCGGCCCGCGGCGTCCACGGCCAGGGCCGCCTGGGAGTGGGGCTTGCCGGTGGCGGGCCAGACGTTTTGGCGATCCGGTCCAAAGAGGCGGTAGTTTTGCATGACGCCGAAGTAGTCGTCCATGTGGGCACGCCAATGGGGGTCCGCGTTGCGGTCCACGAAGCGCACCGGGGGAAGGTCCGGGCGCTTGGGCTGGAAGAGGAAGAGCGCTCCGTAATTGGGATGGAGGAAGGTGCTGACTTCTCCGGATTTGTCGCGCAAAAAACCGGTGCTGAGAAGACGCTCGTCCATGCGGTACATGCCGGCGTTGATGACTGCGGTGAAGTTGCGCCCCGCGGCCCAGTCCTCCACAGTGCGGCTGCGGCCGGAGGCCAGGGCGGTGCCGAGCTCCAGTTCCACGAGGAAGGGATCGAGACGCAGCACGGCCACGGTCCCCTCCGAGGTGTTCTGGGGAACGGGAAAAAGCCGCAGTTCCATGCCCGGCGCAATGGGGCGCCAGACGCTTTCCGGGTCAGCGGCGAGAGCCACGGAAGCGAGCCCCCCGGGGGCGAGGAGCATCGCCATCACGGTGCATACGAGCAATATGCGACGCATGCCTGTTCGTATTCCACGAGAGCGGCGGCCTCGGCAAGGGGGCGGTGGCCGCTCTGCGATCTTTGCGGCTTATCGCTGCAGGCACTCCGGGCAGCGTTGGGGATCCATGAACCAGCGCACCAGGAACATGCCGGCCACAAACCCGCCGATGTGGGCCCACCAGGCCACGCCGCCGCCTTCCGGGCCGGCCAGTGCGCCGGAGAAGACCTGGGAGAGGAACCACAGCCCCAGAAAAAGTACCGCAGGCAGCTCGAAGATCATGGGGACGAAAAGGATGGGGACGAAGGTCACCACCCGGGCATGGGGGTAGAGGCTGAAGTAGGCGCCCATGACTCCGGCGATGGCCCCGGAGGCACCGACTACCGGCACGGTGGAATTCAGGTTGAGGGCCAGGTGCGCCCCCAAGGCGAGAAGGCCACAGGTGAGATAGAAGGCCGCGAAGCGCACGTGCCCCATGACGTCTTCCACGTTGTCGCCGAACACCCACAGGATCCACATGTTGCCGATGATGTGCATCCAGCCCGAGTGGAGGAACATGTGGGTGATGAAGGCCAGCGGCAGTCCGCCGGGATATCCGTGCCAGGCCGCCCATTCCGGATGGGTGAAGCGGGCCGGCACCACACCCCACAGGTGCATGAACTGGAGTTCCTGGGGGAAGCTCATGCCGCGGGTGGCGAGGAATACGGTGATGTTGATGGCCACGATGGCCCAGGTGATGAGGGGACGGTGGCGGGAGGGGATGGTGTCACGAAGGGGAAACATGCGGACTCCCAGGGGATTCGGGCCATACGCCGTGGTGGAGGAAGTGGCGCAGGCGGTGGAGGAGACGCTGGCGGCGGCCTTGGGCCAGGCGCATGGCCACGGCCAGCGCGGCCAGGGTGCGACGGAGGGTATCGTCCAGAGGGCCGGAATTGTCCACCACCAGATGGGCTGCCCGGATCTTGCGCGCTTGCGGCCATTGCCAGGAGTCCATGCGGCTTCGTTGCTCCGGGCCCCAGCCCCGGTCCGCCAAGCGCTGGTGGCGGAGATCGTCCGGACAGAAGACCCCGAACACTAGATCGCAGTCCTCGGCCATGCCTCCTTCAAGAAGCAGGGGGATCTCCGCCGCGGCCACCGGGGCGTCGCGGTGCGCTTCCCAGAAGGCCGCCACTTCTGCGCGCACCACGGGGTGGATGAGGGACTCCACTTCCCGGCGCAGGCGCGGGTCTTCCATGGCCTGCGCCAGGGCAGTCCGGTCCACGGGCTTGTCGTCGCTGGGGGTGAACCTGCGGCCGTAGTGGCAGCGGAGGATCTCCCATCCCACGGCGCCGGGAAGGTAGCTTTGGGCCACGATGGCGTCGGCGCTCACGGTGGGGACGCCGGCCTCGGCCAGCATGCGGGTGACGGTGCTCTTGCCGCATCCGGGGCAGCCGGTGATACCCAGCCGCAGCGTGCGGTGGGTGAGGGCTTCGAGAGTGTCCCAGAAGTCTTGGGGCGGTGCGGCGCGGAATTCCAGCCTCTGGCCGGTGATGGGGTGGGCAAAGGCCAGGTACCAGCTGTGGAGCATCTGGCGCGGGGCCATGGCGGCGATGGCGCCTGGCGCGTAGACCGCATCGCCGAGGAGCGGGTGCTTTTGGGCGGCAAGGTGCACCCGGATCTGATGGGTGCGGCCGGTGTGGATGCGCACCCGCACCAAGGTGGCCTGGCCGTCTGGGGCCTGCCACAGGGGCCAGACCTCGGTGAGGGCGGGGCGGCCGTGGGGCACCACCGCCATGCGGGTCTTGAGGGTCGGGTGCCGGTCCATGGGCAGGTCCACGCGCATGGGCTCGTGGAGGGCGCCTGCCACCAGGGCCAGGTATTCCTTGTGCACCCGGCGTTCGCTGAAGACCGCGCTGAGGCCGACCCGTGCCGGTTCGGAGAGGGCGAGGACCAGCAGGCCTGATGTGTCCTTGTCCAAGCGGTGGACCACGCCGGGGCGTTCGCCGCCGAGGGTGAGCAAGGCGGGGAAGGCCGCGCCCGCCCGCTCCACCACGGTGGGGCCTTCCACCGAAGGGGCAGGGTGGGTGGTGAGGCCCCGGGCCTTGTCGATGACCACCAGATGGGCATCGGCATAGAGTACGGACAGCGGCCCGGGGTCTGGGGTGACGGTGGCGGGAGAAGGATCCGGGACCTCCAGGGTGAGGCGCTGCCCGGCGCTTACCCGCAGGCTCGGTTTGCCGCAGGGGCGGCCGTCCACGGTGGCCAGTCCTGCGCGGATCCATTCCTGGATGCGGGCGCGCGGGACAGTGTCCCCCAGGTGGTGCATCCACAGTTGGTCGAGCCGAGTCCCTGCCCACTGGGAAAGCACCTGGAGCGCATGGATCATGGCCGCCTCCCTCGTTCGTTGGAGCATGGACAAACTGGACAAACCCCGATACAAGGACCGCCAGTCGTTTCGTGAACCAGAGTTTGCAAGGAGTGTTGCATGGCGCGAGCCCTACCCCAGCATGAGGCCGATATTTCCCTGGAGACGCAGCTCCAGAACCTCGACCGTGAGGAATTGCTGGATTTTTGGGAAGAAAGTCAATTCCTTGATCAGTATTTGGAATCCTCGTGTCCGTCCTGCTCGGCGTCGGTGCACTACGAGCAGGCCATTGTCTTGGAGTTGCAGCGTCGGGCGACCCTCGGTCGATTGTAAAGGAACCTCGGCGGCGCGTCGCGTCGTCGGGCGGGTGTGTGGCCCTCCTGCGGGAGGGCCTTTTTTTATGCCCGCGGTCGGCCGATGCAAAAGTAGGCGAAACCCTGGCTGGCCAGGAGCCGGGGATCGTAGAGGTTGCGGCCGTCGAAGATGATGGGCGCGGTGAGGGCCTTTTTGATGCGGGCAAAATCCGGATTGCGGAACTGGTTCCACTCCGTCACCACCACCAGGGCGTCGGCCCCTTGCAGGATGGCGTAGGGATCTTCCTCGATGGAGACGAGGGGATTGTCCGCCAGGATCTCCCGTGCCTTGTGCCGCGCCACGGGATCGAAGGCCCGTACGCGCATGCCCTGTTGGGTGAGGCGGGCGATGATGGCCAGCGCCGGGGCCTGACGCATGTCGTCGGTATTGGGTTTGAAGGCGAGCCCCCATAGGGCGACGGTCTTGCCCGCCACCCCGCCTTGAGGGGCGAAGTAGTCTTCGATCTTGGCGGCGAGCAGCGCCTTTTGCCGCTCGTTGACTTCATCCACCGCGGCCAAGAGCTGCGGCTCGTAGCCCGCCTGTCGGGCCGTACCCACCAGGGCTTTGACATCCTTGGGAAAACAGGAGCCTCCGTAACCGACGCCAGGGTAGATGAACTGGTAGCCGATGCGGTGGTCCGCGCCGATGCCGTGGCGGACCTCCGCCACATCGGCCCCCACGCGGTCACAGATGTTGGCGATCTCGTTGATGAAGCTGATCTTGGTGGCCAGCATGCAGTTGGCGGCGTACTTGGTCATCTCCGCGCTGCGCACGCCCATGACGATGAGCTTTTCCCGGCTGCGGGCGTACGGCGCGTAGAGGGCGCGCAAGAGCTCTGCGGTGCGCACGTTGTCCGTGCCCACGATGACGCGGTCCGGCTTCATGAAGTCGTTGACGGCGTCGCCTTCCTTGAGAAACTCGGGGTTGGAGACCACATCGAACTCCACGGATACGCCCCGGGCGTCCAACTCTTCCTGAATGAGGCTCCGCACCCAATCCGCCGTGCCCACTGGAACGGTGGATTTGTTCACGACAATGGCGTATTGGGAAAGATTTTTTCCAATATCCCTCGCGGCCTGTTCGACGAAGGAAAGGTCTGCGGAGCCGTCGGGCCCTTCCGGGGTCCCCACGCAGCAAAAGAGGAAGAGTTTGTCGCGCATGGCTGTGGCCAGATCCGTGGTAAAAGAAAGGCGTCCGGCGTCGATATTGCGTCGGACGATCTCTTCCAGTCCAGGTTCATAGATATGGACACGGCCGTGCTGAAGTTGCTCCACAACGGCGTCATTGACGTCCACGCACTCCACAGTGTTGCCCATCTCGGCAAAGCATGCGGCGGTGACGAGGCCCACGTATCCGGTGCCGATAATGCATATATTCATGGATGTCTCCGTGCAGGATTGGGTTAAGAGGTGCGGCCCGCAGCGCGGGTGAAGCCGTAATCCAGGAGTTTGACGGTCTCGCGGTGGCGTACACTCGAAGAGGTGGCGCCGAGAACCACGGCCAGGAGTCGGGTCTTGCCGCGTTTGGCCGTGGCCACGATGTTGAATCCCGATGCGCAGACGAACCCGGTCTTGAGGCCGTCAGCGCCGGGGTAGGTCTCCAGGAGGGAATTGGCGTTGTGATGGGTGACTCCGCGGTAGGTGTGCGTGGTCATGGAGTGGATGGCCAGGGACTCGGGAAAACGGCGCAGATAGGCCCGGGCAAGCGCGGCCAGGTCTCGGGCCGTGCTCACTTGTCCAGGAGCAGGCAGGCCGCTGGGATTTTTGAAGACCGTGCGGCGCAAGCCCAGCTCCCGCGCTTTGGCGTTCATGCGCGCCACGAAGGCGGCGGTGTTGCCCCTGCCCAAATACTCGGCCACCGCCATGCAGGCGTTGTTGGCTGAGGCCACGCTGATGCCTTTGATGAGTTCCATGAGGGGTGCCTTTTCTCCAGGCACGAGGTACATGGACGATCCGCCCACCCGGGCGGAGCGGGCGCTCACCGGGATCTCGGCCGAGACCGAGAGTTTGCCTTGGGCGATGGCCTCGCGGATGAGGTAGAGGGTCATGACTTTGGTCACCGAGGCGGGGGGGATGAGGCGGTCGGCATCCTGGGCGAAGTAGACTTCTCCGGAGTCCATGTCCATAAGATAGGCCGCCTTGGCTTGGATGCGAAAGGGGGTGGAGCGAGCCGTGTTCGCGGCGGGGCGCGGCGTGCCGGACGTGTGGCTCGAGGCCCTTGGGGATGAGGTCTTGCGGACAGACGCAGCCGTGGACCGGGAAGCTTTGGTCTTGGAGGCAGTGGCCTTGGACTTGGACGTTCGCGAAGCGGCGGATGGCTTGGTTTTGGTCGTTCGGGAAGGGACGGACGCCTTGGCCTTGGCTGGCCGGGACGGAGCGCTTGCTTCCTTGGGTGGAGATTGTGGGGTGGCCTCGGCGGGCGGGGCGGAGGGTGGTTGGGGCGTGGGCGCGATGACTTGCCCACGGAATTGTCCGCCAGTCTCTTCCTGTGCTGCTGCAGGCAGAAGCAGGGCCAAGGTCAGGACAACGCAGAGTATGGAAAAAATGAGATTGCGCATGGCCCCGCGCCCTACGCGCGGGCTGGGCGATGGGTCAAGTGAAGAGCGCGGCGGCCGGCGGCTTGTTTTTCCGATACCTATCGTGGTATCTTCCTAAAAAGGCGCTCAGATTTGGGGGCCCCGCGTCCCACAACCGCAAATCGGTGGAGGTAATACTATGAAATCGTTGCTGCTTATTGTCGGTGGTCTGGTGCTGACGGCAGGCATGGCGGTTGCCGCCGGAGACGAAGCCTTGGCGCGGCGGGTGTGTACGTCATGCCACAGTTTCAAACGGGTGGAAGCCCGGTTTGGCCAGGATCAGGCGGCCTGGGAGAAGCTCGTAGGGCGCATGCTCGCCAAGGGAGCTGCGCCGCAGATCTCGGACGCCGAGCGCGCCGCCGTCGTCCAGTGGCTCGCGTCTCAGAAATAACACCACCTTCGTCCCCGGCGGGAAGTTCCTGCCGGGGACAAGAGTCCTCCCCAAGGCCCGGGTACGGCGGGCGCGGGGGGCTGGGGCTTTTGGCCCGATGCTTGCTTTTTGGATGGGCACAAGGAGTGCGCCATGCAAAACAGCAGCTACAGCGCCCTGTTCGGGGCACTGACCCAAGAGCGGCGACTGGATATCATCGCCAACAATCTCGCCAATGTGAACACTGCGGGTTTCAAAGGGGATCGGTTGGCCTTTCAGGATACCTTCATCCGCTACGCCCACGACTTGGAAAATCCCAACTATAGTGTCCGTGAGCAAGTGGCCTGGCCGCGCAGCTACCTCATTGCCCAGCCGCGCATTGCCGAGCGTGTCATCGATTTGACGCAGGGGCCGCTGGAGACCACGGGCAATCCTTTGGATCTCGCCGTGGCGGGCGAGGGGTTTTTCCGCCTTCAGACCCCGCAAGGGGAGATGCTCTCCCGCGGCGGCGGGTTCCAACTTTCTCCAGACGGATTTGTGGTGGACGCCCAGGGCAATCGCCTTCTGGGGGAGGGCGGCCCGATCCAGATCCCGGAAGGGACTCGGGACATCGTCATCTCCGCCGACGGACTTTTGAGCGCCGACAACGAGGCCGTGGACCGCATCCCCCTGGTCCGGGTGGAAGATCCTCAGGTGCTGGAAAAGATGGGGGCGAATCTCCTGCGCATCCGGCCGGAGAGCGGCGCGGCCCCCCTGCCTGCCGAGGATGCCGAGGTGGTGCAGGGCGCGGTGGAAAGGCCCAACGTGGAGGTGGTCACCGAGATGGTCAACATGATCGAAACCATGCGTGCCTACGAAGCCTATCAGAAGATCATCACCGGGACCTTTGATCAGGACAAGAAACTCATCACCGAGGTGGGATCGGTGCGCTAGGCGCGTGCGTCCCGCGCAAGGAGGAAACTATGATTCGCGCATTGTGGACCGCGGCCTCGGGCATGGTGGCCCAGCAGATGAACCTGGACGTGACGTCCAACAATCTGGCCAACGTCAATACCACCGGGTTCAAGAAGAACCGCGCCGAGTTCGAAGACCTCATGTACCAGAATCTCAAGATCGCGGGAACACTCAATCAAAACGGCGATCAGCTTCCTGTGGGCCTGCAAATCGGCCTAGGTGTGCGCCCTGTGGCCGTGCACAAGCTTTTTTCCCAGGGCGATTTTCAAAATACCGGCAACCAACTGGACATCGCCATCGAGGGAGAAGGATTCTTTCGCGTCGATAAAGGCGGGGAAATCGCCTACACGCGCAGTGGCGCATTCAAGCTCAACAGTGACGGCACCATTGTCACGGATAACGGCTACCCGTTGCAGCCCGCCTTCACCGTTCCCCAGGAAACCCAAAACATCATGATCACCGAGGACGGGCACCTCACCTGTGTGGACAAGAACGGCACCACGCTGGCGGAGACGGACATCCCGGTGTACACCTTCGTGAACCCCGCAGGGCTCAAGGCCATCGGCCGCAATCTTTTTTACCAGACCGACGCCTCGGGCGAGGCCATCGAGAACGTGCCGGGCCAAGGCAACGCCGGCACCCTGGCCCAGGGGTTTCTGGAAATGTCCAATGTGGAGATCGTGGAGGAAATGGTGAACATGATCGTGGGCCAGCGCGCCTATGAGGCCAACTCCAAGGCCATCACCACGGCGGATTCCCTCCTGCAGATCGCCAATCAAGTGAAGCGGTAGGATGGGGTTATGCGTGCTCTGGTGTTTTTTCTCGTCATGACCTTGACCGCCTCAGCGGCCGCGGCAGGACGTCTGGTGGCGCCTGAGGCCGTGTGTGTGCCGTCCGGAGCCCAGGTTATTACATTGGCCCATCTTGCTCGGGCCGAAGGCGAGGACGCCATGGCGTTCCTCGAGCGCTGGGGGCAGACTTCCGTGGCTCCGGCCCCGCAGATCGTTGGGGGGCGGGTGCGCATTTCCGGGCGGGCCGTGCGGCAGGCGGTGGCCGGCCGCGTTCCGGTGCCTGCCCCGCCCATGGCGTTCCCGGACGAGATCTTGGTGCAGCGGGGCGGCCAAGTGGTGGCGCTGGAGCGCCTGCGGCCTGCCGTGGAGCAGGCCTTGGTGGCGCACTTGGCCGCTCTGGGCGGCGAGGCGCGTATCACCCAATGGCGGCTGCCGCAATGGTTTTTCATTGCTGCCGACGAGCCGGTACGGCTCCGCCTGGTGCCGCCGTCGGCCCTTTCCGGCTCCATCCCGGTGCGCGTGGAGGCGGTGGACGAGGCGGGCGTGGTGCGGGATGCCCTCTCCGGGGTGGTGCTTGCCGAGGTGTGGGCCGAGGTGCCGTGCGCGGCGCGGTCCCTTTCCCGGGGCGAGGTGGTGCAGGAGCAGAGTGTGGTGCGTCTGCGTATGGATCTGGCGGCCCTGGGGCGTCCGGTGTGGGATGGCGCGGGCATGGGGGCCGTGCGGGTGCGCTCCGCGGTGCCGCAGGGAAGGCCCATCCTGGCGGAGATGGTGGAGCCGGTGCCAGCGGTGGAGCGGGGACGGATGGTGCGCGTGATCTTCGACAACGGTCGGCTGCGGTTGGCGGCCCCCGGCCAGAGTTTGGAGGACGGCGCGTTAGGCAGCGTGATCCGGGTACGCAACCTGCAAAGCCAGCGTGTGGTGGAGGCCCGGGTGGTGGATGAGTCCACGGTGCGTGTGGGGGGCATATGAAAGCCATAGGGACGATGGTGGTGCTTTTGGTCTTGATTGTGGGGTGCGCGACTCCTTCCCGCCGACCCTCTGTGGGGCGCAGCCTGGAGCCACAGCCGCAGACAGCGGTGCCTGCCTGGGAAAATCCCGGATCCCTGTTTGATCCTGATGGGGCGGCGGTCTTGTTTGCCGATCCCCGGGCGCGGCGGGTGGGGGATATCGTGGTGGTGAAGATTTTGGACAGCACCACGGCTAAGAACACGGCCTCCACCACGGCGGATAAAAAGAGCAGCGTCGATCTGGGAGTCAGTAATTTTTTGGGGCGGGATTCCCTGCCGTATCTCGGCGATGTGGGCACCACCCCCATGGTCAAGGCTGGGTCCACCAATAATTTTGAAAGCGAAGGGGAGACCAAGAGGGAGAGTTCGGTGAAGGCTACGGTGGCGGCGCGGGTGATGCGGGTCCTTCCTGGGGGGGTGTTCGAAATCATGGGAGCCCGGGAGATGCGCATCAACGGCGAGACCCAACTGGTGGCCGTGGAAGGCTTGGTCCGGGCGCGGGACATCGCTGCGGACAACACCGTGGAGTCTTCGTATTTGGCGGACGCCCGCGTCGAGTTCTTTGGCGAAGGGGTGCTGGCGGAAAAGCAGCGGCCGGGATGGCTGGCAAGGATTTTGGACCATGTGTGGCCGTTTTAGGAGTATCGCTGTGTGGATCGTGCTCGCCGTGTTGGGTGTGACGGCGGCAGGCCCGGCGTGGGGGGCGCGGCTCAAGGACATCGCCTCCTTCAGTGGGGTGCGTTCCAATGATCTGGTGGGCTACGGCCTGGTGGTGGGGCTTTCGGGCACCGGAGACAAGAGCGGCTCGGAGTTCACCATCCAGTCCATGGCCAACATGCTCGAATCCATGGGCGTCAAGGTGGACCGTGCCCAGCTCAAGCCGAAAAATGTGGCTGCGGTCATGGTCACGGCCAAGATGCCGGCCTCGGCGCGTCCGGGCTCACGGCTGGACGTGACGGTTTCTTCCATGGGCGACGCCCAGTCGCTGCTGGGCGGAGTCCTGCTGCTGACCCCGCTGCGGGGCGTGGACGGACAGGTCTATGCCTTGTCCCAAGGCCCGCTCACCGTGGGCGGGTTTTCCGACGCAGGCGAGGCGACCACGACCACCAAGAACGTGGTGACCGTGGCGCGCATCCCGGGCGGGGCCGTGGTGGAGCGGCCGGTGCCCTTCCAGTTCAACGAACAGAAGGACGTGACCATCCATCTGGACTCCCAGGACTTCAGCACCACCCAGCAGGTGGTGGACACCCTCAACGAGGTCATGGCCGGGCCGTACGCCGCGGCCCAGGACGCGGCTACGGTGAAGCTGCGCATCCCGGAGCGCTACCAGGGCAACATCGTGGGGCTCATGGCGGAGCTGGAGAACGTGGAAATCCGTCCCGACAGCCGGGCACGGGTGGTGGTGGACGAAAAGATCGGTACCGTGGTTTTTGGTGCCAACGTGACCTTGTCCAAGGTGGCGGTGACCCACGGAAACCTTCAACTTGTGGTGGCCGAGCAGCCGCAGGTATCCCAGCCCGGGGCCTTTTCCGGCGGGCAGACCGTGGTGACGCCCAATACTCAGGTGGGGGCGCGTGAGGAAAAACGCAACATCACCATGCTCGAAGGGGCCACGGTGCAGGATTTGGTGCAAGGGCTCAATGCCATCGGCGCCACGCCCCGGGATCTCATCTCCATTCTCCGCACGCTCAAGGCCGCGGGTGCCCTGCACGCGGATCTAGAGGTGCTCTAGGAGGTCGTCATGGCGGATATTCGAGCTCTTGGCTCCCGAGACCCCGATTCGCCGCAGGTGCGCGAGGCCCGGTTGAAGAAGGCCACCCAGGACTTCGAGGCCCTGTTCCTTGCGCAGATGTGGAAGCAGATGCGCCAGGGGGTGGGCAAGGACGGGCTCCTCTCTTCCCCCCAGTCGGAGAGCTATATCTCCCTGTTTGATCAAGAGATGGGAGTGAAGATGGCCGAGGCCGGAGGCATCGGCCTTGGGGACATGCTCTTTCGGCAGCTGCAAACACGTCTGGAGCGTGCTGGCCATGGCGCGCCGCCGCCGCTGCAGCCGCTGCGCTCCCCGGTGGCGTCTGCTTCTGGGGCGGCCTCCAGTGCAGCGTCCTCTCAAGGTCCAGCGCAGCCGGACCCCAGCACAGCGGCGGTGGACGCCTTGGCAGAGCGCATCGTGCGCGAAAAGGCCCAGGCGCTTGCCCCCGAGGCAAACACAGCAGCGCGCCCGGAGGCAGACGCGGCCCACGGGCCGCAGACGGCCTCGGCGGCGCTTGCTCCAGGCGAGGGGATTTGGCTTACGTGGTAGCAAACGGCTGCACCGTCGCCGTGCCATCGGGGTTCCGGACAAAGAAGTGCGGGTTTTCCGGAACTTCCCGCGGCCGGCGCGCCTCGTCCACCGCCACGTAGCGGAACAGTCCTTCGGTCACCAATTGGCGTTCGGCTTCGTAGACCCCCACCAATTGCCGGGCCCAGACCTCCAGCTTGATGTCCAGGGAGGAGCGGCCCACGCGCACCAGCTCTGCGTGGATGCAGATGGTGTCCCCCATCTTCACGGGCTTGTCGAAACTCATCTTCTCCACACTCACCGTCACCACCCGGCCCTGAGCCACTTCCGAGGCCATGAGCCCCCCGGCGATGTCCATTTGGCTCAAGATCCAGCCGCCGAAGATATCGCCGCTGGGGTTGGTGTCCTTGGGCATGGCGAGGGTGCGCAGCACCAGCAGACCGCGTGGGGTACGAGCAATGGGCATGGCGTGCCTCCAGGATGGGATGATGCGCCAATGTACGGCGGCGGGCCTCTCTCTGTCCACGGGGAAAAACAGCGCTTGGGGCAGGCCGGAAAAAGGTGCCGCGCAGGGGGAGGCAGCAATGCACTTTTATTATATTTTTTAATTATTTCAAAGTGTTTTTGGATTGGCCATCTCCTTGCATCCCCGAAGGGCGAAAGGGTGTTTTTTTCCCGTGAGGAGGCAGTGATCATGGAACAGCTCGTGGTGCAGAGCATCTCCCGCCAGGCCAAAGGGGCGCAGCTTTTGGCCATGCTCTTGGAAGAGGAGCACCGGTTGCTGCGCGCCGGCACCCCCCAGGCCGTGGCCGGGGTCGAGCTCATGGTGCAGGAATTGGTGCGGCAACTCGCTGCGGAGCGCGCCTTGGTGCGCCGGCTTCTGGGGGGCCTGGGCGTGGAGCGGGTGGGGGACCTCATGGCGCAGATGGAAGAAGATTCGCGGGCCAAGTGTGCGGAGTGGTTGCAGGCCCTGGAGGCGGGGGAGCAGAAGAGCGCACGCCAGAGCATGATCAACATGGATTTGGCCGAAGCCCTGCTTGCGCAGACCCGGGGGCTTCTGGCCCGCATCCAGCGTGACGTGCTGCCTCGGGAAAGCCATGTCTATACCGCCCGGGGGATGTGGCAGCGGCGGGCGCCGGACGCCGCCTTGGTGCACGGGAGGCTGTGATGGTCGGCATCACCAGCCTGTTCGAGATCGGCAAGCGTTCGCTTCTGGCGAGCCAAAGCGCCATCCAGGTCACCGGCAACAACATCTCCAACGCCAATACCGAAGGCTACAGCCGGCAGCGGGTGCGCCTGGAAGACGGTCTCTACATCAGTACCGTGCCCGGCCAGATCGGCACCGGCGTGCAGGCCGCCGAGGTGCTGCGGGATTTCGACGAGTTCATCGAACTCCAATATCTGGGCAAGTCTTCGGAATTCTTGCGCTGGGATACCTTGAGCGCCCGTCTGCAGGATGTGGAAGGCGCGTTCAACGAGGCCAATACCGAGGGCATGAACACGGCCCTGGCGCGGTTTTTCGCCGATTGGCAGCAGCTCGCCACCCGGCCCGATGACAGCAATGTCCGCACCGCCCTGCTCGCGGACGCCCAGAATTTGCAGATCTTTCTCACCGGCGCCGACAGCCGTCTGGAGCAGATGCGCGCCCAGGCGGATGCGGCCCTGGAAGACGACGTGGAGACCATCAACGGCCTGCTTCGGGACATCGCCCAACTCAACGTGGCCATTTTGGGGGCCGAGGTGCCGGGGAGCATCAATGCCAACGGGTTGCGTGATGAGCGTGCCACGCTGGTGCGCACGCTCGCCGAAAAGATGGACATCGTGTACGTGGATAACGGCGGCGGCAACGTGACCATCACCACCAAGGCCGGGCAGACGTTGGTCTCTCGGGGGGAGTATTTCGAGCTTGAGGTGGAAGGGCCCCAGGCCATCGCCGATGTGGCGGCCTTTGACGGCAGTATCCAGTTTTCCGGGCAAAGCGATCACGAATACTTGGTGCAGGTGGTCACGGGCGGGGCCTTGGGGACGGCGCAGTTTCGGGTGTCCGTGGACGGCGGGCGCACCTGGCTTGCGGACGCCAGCGGCAACGACACCTTTACGGCCCAGGCGTACGCCAACCGCATCACCCTGCCGGACGACAAGCTCGACGTATGGTTTACGGCCGGGACGCAAGACCTGCAGGCCGGAGACATCTTTCAGATCGTTCCCCACAAGGGGGTGTATTGGTACGAGAACTCGTCCTCCAAGATGAACATCACCCCGCGCATCTTCCCCAGCGGCCAGGAGGACACCAGCCGCATCACCGGCGGCAGTATCGCCGGGATCTGTGCGTTTCGGGACTTCTACGTGGGGCGGTACAGCGAAAAGCTCGACGCCTTGGTGAAGACCGTGGTGTGGGAGGTGAACCGGCTGCACTCCCAGGGCACGGGCTTGGATGCCCTCACGGGCTGGACCGCCACCAACGCGGTGCGCAATACCGGTGTGCCCTTGGGCGGCGCCGATAGCGGCCTCATCTATGGGGAGAAGCTCACGGCCGGAAACCTGTCGCTTTCCGTGTACACGGACTCCGGCTCCCTGGTGCGCACCGTGGGCCTGGATTTGGATTCGGGAACCACCGGACAGCAGAATTTCGATCCCGCGGCGCACACCTTGGAAGACGTGCGCGCGGCCTTCGACGCCGTGGACGGCATCACGGCCACCATCGTGGACGGACGGCTGCGGCTTGCGGCCGATTCCGGCTTCACCTTCGCCTTTGGCACCGACGCCACAGGGCTTCTGGCCGCCCTGGGCATCAATACCTTTTTTGACGGCTCCCGGGCCAAGGATCTGCGGGTCAATGAGACCGTGAGCGCCCAGCCGGACCTCATCGCTTCCGGACATGTGAACGGGGCGGGCGAGCGCAACGTGGGGGACAACGCCACGGCCCTGGCCATGGCAGCCCTGCAGCACAAAAAAGTAGCGTTCACCACCACTTTCGAAGGTACGGTGCAGCAGACGGTGCAGGACAATTACGCCACCCTGGTGGCCTTGGTGGGCGCGGACGTATCCAACGCGTCGTTCAATCAGAGCTACCACAAGACCTTGGCCGACGATCTCGCCCGGCGTCAGGACGAGGTGGCGGGTGTCAATCTGGACGAGGAGATGACCAACCTCATCAAATTCCAGCACGCCTACGCCGCTGCCGCCAAGCTCATCACCACCTCCGATGCCATGATCCAGACCCTGCTCGGCATCAAGAACTAAGGAGGAAGCATGCGCGTCACCACCCGCAGCCTGTACGGCAACTTTCTGTCCACCGTTGCCCGGACGCAAGCAAAACTGGCGGATCTCAACGAGCAGGCCGCCACCCAGAAGCGTGTCAACAAGCCTTCGGACGACGCCGTGGGTACGGCCCGTATCTTTGCCTACCGCGATTCTTTGGCCGCCATCGGCCAGTATGAAAAGAACATCGAGGCCGCCAAGGGATGGCTGGGGCTGGCCGATGAAGTCACCATGCAGGCGAGCGATATCTTGTCGCGGCTGCAAGCCCTGGCCGAGCAAGGGGCCACAGGGACCCTCACCGCCAAGGATCGGGCCGCCTCGGCCTACGAGGCCCGGCAGCTCTTCCAGCAGCTCCTGGGCCTGGCCAATAGCCGCTACGAGGGGAATTCCATCTTTGCCGGGCACCGGACGGACGAGACCGCCTATGTCCAAGGCGCCATGGTCCTGAACCAGGACGGCGCCGTGGTGGCGCGGGCCGAAGGCAGCCCCCCGGCCACCATCCTCGTGCAATTCGTGGGGCCAGAGGGCACCCAAGCCACGGTGGGGACCACAGACCCCATCACCTACCGCTACACGACCGACGGCGGGGTCAATTGGACCACCAAGACCATGGACGCCACCTGGCCGCATACCTTGGATTTGGACGGGGTGACGGTGCATTTGGAAAACGGCTTCACCGTGGACCTTTCGCCTGCCACCAACACCAAGACGTCTCAGGGGACCTGGCTCACGGTGGCCACCGCCGCGGTGTACCAAGGCGATGTGGAGGCCGAGGCGGCCGTCACCTATGCGGCGAAACCCGCAGCGGCTGCCGATTTGCAGGTGGACGCCCTGCCCGGCCTTTCCCAGGACGTGCGCATCCAGGTCACCGCAGGCAGCATGGGCGGGCAGGTCTCCTACCAGTATAGCTTGGACGGCGGCGCCACGTGGAGCGCCGCTCAGACCGCGGATACCGGTCTTTCGCCGGTGCTCTGGACCCCGGCAGGCGCCGTGCGTCTGCGGGCGTCGTCCGGGACGAATTTGGCAGGCGTGGACATGACCGCCCGCACTGGGGCCGCCAGCGTGGATGCCTTGGGCACGGCGGTAAATGCCTGGGCCGCAGGGAGTTTTTCTGCCAACGTGCTCGTGCGGGTGGATGCCGCCACCTGGGTGGGGGCCCCGGGGAGCATCAGCTACTCCTACAGCACCGACGGCGGAACGACGTGGTCCACGGGGCATAGCGCGCCCAATGGGAGCAATCCTGTGCTTCCGGTCCCTGGCGGTGAGCTGCGGCTCACCCAGGGGCCGGGGGGGGAGTTGGATTTGCCTCAAGACGCCCTGTTCGTGGTGCGGCCCACCAGCGCCAGCCACGAGGTGGACGTGGCCTTGGGGTCGCGGGTGCGGCTCAACGACGTGGGCATGGAGATCTTTGGCGGGGTGTTTGCCTTGGGCGCGGTCACGGACACGGCCGATGCCAATCGGGCGAGCAATCTCTTGGTGGCTGCGGCCAAGCTGGTGGCGGCGCTGGAAACCAACGACCAGCAGGGGTGCGGCCGGGCGGTGGAGGCCATCAAGCAGGCGCGTTCCGCCCTGTCCGTGAGCATGGCTTCCATCGGTGCGCGGGAGAATCGCCTGGAAGTTGCTTCCATGGTGCTCTCAGGCCTCAAACTCGACGAAACCGAGCGCCTGAGCCGCGTGGAGGACGTAGACATCGCCGAACTCATGACCCGTTTGGCCAGCCAGCAGATGGCCTACGAGGCGGTGCTGCGGTCTTCGTCGTACATCCTGCGCCAGAGCCTGGCCAATTACCTCTAGGAGCAGGCATGCTCATCTTGTCGCGGAAAGTGGGGGAGAGCCTGATCCTGGGGGAAGACATCCGCATCACCGTACTGGCGGTGCGCTGCCAGCAGGTGCGGCTCGGCTTGGAGATTCCGGCGGAGGTGTCGGTATTCCGGGAGGAAATCTATCTCAAGGTGCGGGAGGCCAATACGGCCGCCCTGGAAACCGATGAACACGACCTTTTAGCAGCGGCATCGTTATGGAACAGCGAAACACACGAACCATAGCCTCCCGAGTGGGCACGGTGACCGTGGACCCGGCCTCGGTGGTGACGTTTCCCCACGGCCTCATCGGCTTCGAGCGCCTGCGGGATTTCGTGCTGGTGGATTTCAAGCCCGGCACGCCGTTTCGGTACTTGCAAAGTCTCGAGCGAGCCGAAGTGGGTTTTTTGGTGGCCGATCCCTTTGCCTTTCTCGGGGAGTACCGCATTCAGGTGGGCAGCGCCGAGGAGCGGATCCTCAAGGCGCGCTCGGTGCGGGAGTTGGTGGTCCTGGTGCCGGTGACGGTCCCCAAGGGTCGGCCTGAGGACGCGAGCCTCAATCTCATGGGGCCGTTGTGCCTCAATGTCCGCGAGCGTATCGGCCTGCAGGTCCCCCAAGTGGGCATGCAGCCCACCCGGGTGCTGCTGCGTGATTGCGGCGGGGAGTCTCTCGTGATGGCGCGGGCAGGTTAGCCCCAGAGGTCGAGGTCATGGCGCACTATGGCGGCCGCGATGTCCTCGCTCTTGGGCGCGTAGGTGCCTGCTGCTACCTGGGCCTTGAGGGCTGCTACCTTGTGCGCCCGCACCCCGTCCGCCTCGGTGGCGGCGGTGAGCACGGCGGCCTTGCGTCGACCTTCTTCGGAAAGCGATACCCGGTCGGTTTCCGGGGTGGGCGTGCGGTGCCGCGTGGCCTCGGTACGCTCCAGTTCCGGGGTGAGGCGCTGGGTTTCATAGCCCGCCAGGGGTGAAGTGATGGTCTTGATAGCCATGGGGCCTCCTACAGCATGGTTGCATCCACCTTGTGGTAGGTGATCTGCCACAAGCGCTGCATGAACCGGTCTTTTTCGCCATTGGTTATAGCATGAGGCGTGCCGTTTTCGTCTTTACGCAGAATTTCTAGTTCGTCGCCGTCCGGGGGATAGCGAAAGACCAAGCCTGGGCCGAATTCTGCGTCCAAAGCCTGACGGATTTCCTGCACTATAGGATTGGTGCTGGTGGAGCCCACCAGATTGTCCACGATCTCCCGTGCCACCCGTTCCACCAACAGGCGGCGTTTGGCCTCCTGGGAGATGGAGACGCTGTCGGCCGCGTCGCGCTGGCTCATGAACTTCTTGAGCCGCGAGATGCGCCGCCCGGTATCCATCTGCTGGTCATAGGTGCGCAGCACGTTTTTGACGAGAAAGGGACTGATGGTCACGGCAAGGCTCCTTCTTGTCTCGACCTATCGGCCGCGAGCCAAAAAACTTTAGGGCAGATGCGCCAAAAAAGAAATGCCCCGGCAAGGAAGCTCTCCTGGCCGGGGCAGAGGGATGCCGTTGGGGGCGCTAGCCCATGGGAGTATTGGGGACCATGTGCCAGATGCCGCAAGGGCAGGAGTCGGCGCAGAACCCGCAGCCAATGCAGCGTTTGGGATCGCTCACCATGGCAAAGCCGCCGTCCTCCAGACTCTGGCGGGAAATGGCCCCGCGTGGGCAGATGGCTTCGCAGGTGCCGCAGTCCCGGCATACGCCGCAGGAGGCGCATTCACTGGCGCATTCTTCCACGGACTCGAAACTGGCGCGGCGTGGATCGAAGTAGGCCAGGTGCATGCGCGTGGTGTCGATGGTCTCGGAAAGGAGGTTTCCGGGGTCCATGACCTCGTGGCGCAGGGCCTGGGCGTCGGCGATTTCTGCCGTGTCCGACAGGGGGCGGGTGCCGCGGTGGATGCCGTCGATGGTCTCGGCTACGCGCCGACCGTCGCCGATGGCCTGGGTGAGCAGGCCCAGGCGCACCACGTCGCCGATGGCGAAGACCCTCGGGTCCGTGGTCTGGCCGAACTGGTTGACCGTGACAAAGCCGCGTTCGCGGGCGATGTCTTCGGGGATGGCCGAGAGGTCCGGGGCGTCGCCGATGGACACGATGACCGTGTCCGCAGGCAGCAGTCGACCGTCGGTGAGCAGCACGCCTTCCGCCGTGATCTCCTTGGTGAAGCACGGCCACAGGAAGCGGGCCCCGGCGCGCTCGGCCTCTTCCCGCTCCTTGCCGAAGGAGGCGGGTTTTTGCACGTCGATGAGGGTGATGTCCGTGGCCCCCAGACGCGCGGCCTCGGTGGCCACGTCGCAGCCCACGTTGCCGGCGCCGATGATGACCACGCGTCGGCCCACCTGGGCGGAGCCGCGCTTGGCTGCCTTGAGGAAGTCCAGGGCCGTGATCAGGCGCTCTTTGCCGGGTACCGGCAGGGTGCGCGGCATGCTTGCGCCGGTGGCCAGGATCACGAAGTCGTGACGCTGGCGGATGGACTGGAATTCCTCCGGGGTCAGTGGTGTTTGCAGTTGTACGTGACCGATGACCTGGCGGGCGCGTTCGAGCTCCGCCTCCAGCACGGCGCGGGGGATGCGGCTTTCGGGGATGGCGGCGCTGAGTTTCCCGCCCAATTGTTCTTCGCGGTCGTAGACCACAGGATTGTGTCCCAGCAGACGCAGCTGCCAGGCCGCGGAAATGCCCGCAGGGCCGCCGCCGAGGATGGCCACCGAGGCCCCGGTGATGGGGGGAAGCTCCGGCATGCCGGCCTGCTCGCTCGCCCGGCCGAGGAGTCGCACGTCCACCGGGGCCATGCGGTCCAGGTTGCGGGTGCACCCCTGCATGCACAGGTTGGGGCAGAGATAGCCGCACACCGTGGCCGGGAAGGGGGTGTAACGCAGGGCGAGGTTCACGGCCTCGTCCATGCGGCCGGCGCGGATGAAGGCCCAGCGCTCCCGCACCGGGATGCCCGTGGGACAGCTGGACTGGCAGGGCGGCAAGTATTTGCAGTTTTCCCATACGGGCACCATGCGCCGGAGCTCGTCGGTGACGATGTAGCCGATGGGGGAGCGGTCCAGGGTGGTGAGGTCGCCGATGAGTCCGCCGCGGCCCAGTTCTCCGTCCCACACCTGGGCGCGGAATTCGGCCATGGAGCGGCGTTTCTTGGTGAGTTTTTCCTGGGGCGAGCGCGCCACCACCAGGTGCCAATCCTCACGGCAGGCAAGTTTGGGCAGGAGGTCGCTTTTGCCGACGCGTTCCAGAAAGTCTGCGAGTCCGGCGCGCAACCACTGCCAGTCCTCGTCGCCCAGGGGCACGTGTTTGGCGTCCGGCGGACTCACCCATTGTTCGGGGCCGCGGTAGAAGATGCGTCCGCCCACCATGCCCACGCAGGGCCGGTATCCGAGCACCTGATCCGGGTCCGGGGCATCCACGCCGCACACCACGGCGATGCCGCCGGCCATGAATTCGGCGAAATAGTCGCCCACCCCGCCGAGCACCCACAGCTCGGGCGGGGCAAAGCGGGGGTTGTGTTTGGTCATGGTCATGCCGCGGGAGCCGATGTGTCCGGCCACCCAGAGCTTGCCCTGGGCCATGGCATTGGCCGTGCCGTTGCCGGCGTTGCCGTGGACGATGATATGGGCGCCGGCGTTGAGCCAGCCGGTATCGTCCGAGGCCGGGCCCATGACTTCGATGGTGGTGCCGGGAAAACCAAAAGAACCCAGACGCTGCCCCGCGTGCCCGGTGACCGTGACCTGTACGGGCTCGGTGGCCGAGACCCAAAGCCGTCCGCCGATGCCATGCTGGCCGAAGGCCTCGATGGAGAGGCGCCGGGCCCCGGCGGTCACGGCCTGTTGGATGCGTTCCTCCAGGATGCGGGACTCCAGGCGGACGCCGTTTTCGTTTCCAGAGATGTGCACGTGTTCCATGATGTCCCTCGTTAAACGACGTAGCGGATCTGCAAGCGGTCAGCGGCATCTTTGTCATTGATGCCGATGGCGTCGGACATGCCGATGGGCAGGGAGGTGGAGCGGCCCAAGGGGGCGACGATCTTCTTGAGCTCGGTGTCGAAGCTCACGAAGAGGTCCACCAGGCGCTCGGCCACCTTTTCCGGATCCAGGCGGCGGTAGAGGCGCGGGTCTTGGGACGTGATGCCCTTGGGGCATTTGCCGATGTTGCAGATGTTGCACCGGTCGGACTCCGATCCCACGCACCCGGCCGCGGCCTGCATGGCGTACTTGCCGATCTGTACCGCCGAGGCGCCCAGCATGATGAGGGCCGCGGCGTTGGCCGCCAGATTGCCGTTCTTGCCGATGCCGCCGCCGGCGATGAGAGGGATCTCGTTCTGTTTGCCCAGGGCGCACAGGGTGAGGTAGCAATCGCGGATGTTGGAGGCGATGGGCGCGCCCATGTGGTCCATGGAGACGTTGTAGGCCGCGCCGGTGCCGCCGTCTTCGCCGTCGATGGCCAGGGCCGCGGCGTACGGGTTGCGGGTGAGGTTGTTGAGTACCGAGGTGGCGGTGGTGGTGCCGGAGATCTTGGGGTACACCGGCACACGAAATCCCCAGGCCATGCTCATGGACTGGATCATCTTGGCCACGGCCTCTTCGATGGAATACTTGGTCTGGTGGGTGGGCGGGCTGGGCAGGCTGACTCCCGGCGGCACCCCGCGGATGGCGGCGATGAGTTGGTTCACCTTGTGCCACATGAGGAGCCCCCCGTCGCCGGGCTTGGCCCCTTGGCCGTACTTGATCTCCACGGCGCAGGGGTCCTCCTTCATGTGCGGGATGGCGTGGATGATTTCGTCCCAGCCGAAATACCCCGAGGCGATCTGGAGGATGACGTACTTGAGGAAGCGGGAGCGCAACAGCCGCGGCGGCACGCCGCCTTCACCGGTGCAGATGCGAACCGGCATCCCCAACTCTTCGTTGAGGTACGCCACGCCCATTTGCAGGCCTTCCCACATGTTGGGCGAGAGCGCGCCGAAGGACATGCTCCCAATCATGAGTGGGTAGATTTCCCGCACCGGTGGGACCCAGCCCCCGTCCAGGGCGGCGCGCACACCCTCCTGGGGTGGGAGCACCCGGCCGAGCAGGGTGCGCAGGTCGAACTCATGCCGGCCGGCATCGAGGGCCGGGTCCGTGAGCATGGAGATGCGGATGAATTTGATGCGGTCGAGGACCGATTCGTTATCGTTGCGCCGTCCCCCACGGGTGCGCGCCTGGCCGCCGATATTGCGGTGCATGCGCAGCTTGTCCTTTTCGTCCGAGTGCATGGGCATGATGGCGTCGTTGGGACACACCAGGGTGCAGGTGGCGCAGCCCACACAGGCGCGGTGGGGTTCGGTGCATTGTTGGATGCCGTAACGGATGGACCAGGTGGTCTTGGGGCGTGTGGAGAGCGAGGGATGGGCGTGGATTTCCCGCTTGCGAAACACCCCGAGACGAATGGCGCCCACCGGGCAGACACTGGTACACGCGCCGCACAGGGTGCAGCGTTCTTCCCGCCACTGGATCTGCCAGGGCAGGTCTTTGATGCTCAGCTGTGAAGGGGAAGCGGCTGTGTTTGCCGACATACGGTTACCTCCTGGCGCGAGGGGCCAACGATGACGGTGTCGAGGTGCATGGGCTGGACGTCTTTGGAGCGGTCCCGATCCGGGATGGCGAAGTCCAGGCCGCAGATTTCCGAAGAAAAGGCGAACAGGCCGGGCCGACCGCCCACCACGCCGGGCCGCAGCTTCTTGCTGTCCTGCACCATGAACATGGTGCCGCCGGGGATGGCGCCGATGACGCAATTGGGACCGTCGATGATCATGCGGCGGCACAGCTGCTTGAGGCGGGCAAGAAACGCCTTTTGGGGGTGGTTTTCCAACTCGTGGTCCTTGAGGGGCGTGATGATGTGCTTGTACGCTTCGAGCGGCAGGCCCAGGACCTTGAGGGTGTAGTGGAGGATGTGGGTGAAGACCTCGGAGTCGGAATTGTAGCCTTCGTAGCCAGGGACGCCCTGATTCATGAGGAAATCGCGGATGGGCACGAAGGCGGTGTTTTCGCCGTTGGTCATGGTGGAGATCCCTTGGATGAAGAAGGGATGGCAGGCGTAGAGATTGATGGCGTAGTTGGTGTTCTGCCGGCCTTGGGCCAGGATGGTGCGGCACAGAAGTTCGTCCCTCTCCACGCCCAGGTATTCTCCCACCTGCAACGGATCACCGATCTCCTTGATCATGGCTGCGTCGGGCCAGAAGGAAAACACGATGATGTCTTCGTTTTCGAGCCCCATGTGCCGGAGTTCGAGGCGCGTGCGCACCAGGGCGAGCTCCCGCTCCTGCTGGGGAAGCGCGGCGATGTGCGCGGGCATGTCGTATACCCGCAGCACGTACACGTCCCGCTCCGGGGTCCAGCGGGGGCGTGGCCCTTGGGGCGTGATGGGCAGTTCCCACAGCGGCGTGAAGCCCCAATCCTCCATGGCGGCGTCCAGGCGCCGCAGCCCTTCCCGGGTGCAGATGCCCGAGAGGATGGGCTTGTCCTTGAAGGCGGCCAGCGGGCCGCCGAAGTCCGAGAGAAAGAGCCCTACTCCAGAGCCATCATGCCCCTCGCGCATGACATCGAGGGCGCGAATGGCGTGCATGGGGGAAACGGGCTCACTCGCGGTGAGCGCAAAGAGTCGGCACATAGATGTCTCCCTCAACTGATGTCTTTTTGCAAAAATGTATTTCAATTTTGGCAAAAAGCGATATTTTTACGCAAAAATGCAAAAAATTCCCTGCGGACCGTGGTGGCCGCGCGGGAAAAGCGATTCAGCAAATTGAGGGCCAAATCGAAAATCGATTAGGCTGGCGGCAGGGACGCCCAAGGCCTTGAGTCATCCGTGGAGTCGGGTGCGGATTCCATGGTAGTGGATGGCGATTTTGGAGACGTAGTTGACGGTCTCTTCAAAGGACGGGACGCGGCCATAGGTGGCGTAGAAGGGGGCCTCGTAGGCGGTGGTGCCGAGGCCGGCGTTATAGCCCGCTGTGGCGGCGAGGATGTTGCCCCCGCGGGCGCGCAGATGCCGGGCCATCATGCGCACCATGGCAGGCACGGCGAAGCGCGGCAGGGTGCGCTGGTCGAAGGCGGTAAGAAAGGCGTCGTCTTCGGCGTTGAAGATGGAACGTCCCTCGAAGTTGGCTTCGAGGTAGGCGCGGAAATTGCGCCGGGCGCTCTGGAGATCCGCCTGCAGGGCGTCTTGCTGGTCCCAGATGCGCTGCCATTCTGTGGCCGTGCGTTTGGCGGCAGATGGGTTTTTTTGGGTCAGGTGCACCAGCTGGCGCAGGCCCTGTTCCGGGCGGGCGAAGAGGTCTGGGTGCGCGCGGCGGAAATTCCGTACCGTGGCGCGCAGCGTTTCGGCGCGCAGGGCTTCGTCCTGCCACTGGGGCTCTCGCAGCCCGGCGCTGATAAGCGGGGCGTCGGCGCACACCATGCCGTATTCCTTGGCCGTGGTGCGGATGAACTGGCACATGCCCACTGCCAGGGAAGAGGAGATGGCAAATTCGTCAAAAAAGGATTCCGCCAGGATCTGCCCCATGAGCCAGGCCGGATCCACGGGGTACACCTCGGCGTTGGCGCTGATGGCGGGCAGCATGGCCTCTGCGGCCAGGCGCATGCGCGCAAGGAGGTCCACCTGGGCGAGGGGCTTTTTCCAGAGGGGAAGATTGCCGGTGGCGTAGGCGGTGGCCACGAAGTCGTAGGTGGCTTGGGCCAGACGCCGGGCGAAGTCCGGGGTGCGGATCTCCGCGAGCAGAGGCTCGGGGTTCGGGCTCTGCATGATACGGATGGCCCATGGGGGCGTTTGTACGGTCAATGTGTCTTCTGCGGGCATGGCCGTGTTTTCTTCTTCTGCTGCAGGCACGCCCAGGGGTTCGCCCGAAGAATGGGTGGCGCAGGCCGTGGCAAAGTACGGCAGCAGGGCGGCGGCCACGGTGGTCTTGAGATAGTCGCGTCGGGTCATGTGGGGTCTCCGGCAAGGGTCATGCGGGCGACGATTTTGTCGAAATAGCGGGAGTTTTCTTCGGTGAGCAGTGGGTTTCGGAGTTTGGCCTTGAGGATGCGCACCTCCAAAAGCCGCATCTGGCGCAGGGCTCGGGCGGGGTCGCTTTCCCGCTCCAGGCACTCGATGAGCGAGCGGATTTCCCGCTGTTCCGCAACCTCCGGGGGCACGAATCCGGCGTTTTTGAGCACCGTGTAGGCCATGCGCAGCTCTGGCGGGACGCAGGTGTCGTCTTCCAGGTTCAGGGGCTTGCCTGCGCCCGGGAGGTTGTCGAACTCCCCGCGGGCCTGGGCTTCGAGGATGGCCTTTTCCGCCAGTTCCGTCCACAGATTCATGGCGCAAGAAGCGGGTTGATGCGCCGGCGCAGTGTGGTGGCGTTGGTTTCGCCAACGATGCTGGCATGGATGCGGCCGGCGGGGTCGATGATGAAGGTATGGGGGATTTGGGTCACACCAAAGGTTTCGGCCACGTCGCCCTGGTCGCGGAAAGACGGATAGGGCGGCGGCGTGCGGGAGAGGTAGGCTTCGAGGGCGTCCGGGTCATAGTCGAGGCTGATGCCGATGATCTCCAGCCGGCCGCTGGGATAGGCGGCGCGCAGGCGGGCGAGCTCCGGCATCTCTTTGATGCACGGCCCACACCACGTTGCCCAGAAGTTGAGCACCACCACTTTGCCCCGGTGGGCGGCAAGCAGGCGCATGAGGTCGCGGGTGGTGATGTCTTGGGCGTGTCCAGCCTCGGCGAACCCAAGAAAGAGCAGGGCGCAGACGACGGCGAGAAGGCGGCGGGGCATGGGGCTCCTTGGCAGGAAAAAGGCAAATCTTGGAAAAGGTCTACGCAAGGACGGGCCGCGGGGCAAGGGGGGCTTGGCTATACTTTGCCGGGGGATCCGGGTAGGGGGTGGATGCCGCGCGGTTGCGGGCTGCATGCGGCAGACGGAGGAGCATGGATGCACGTCGTCGATCTCTCGCACCCCATCGAAGAAGGTATGCCGGTGTACCCGGGGACGCAACCGCCGTCCGTGCGGCTGGCGAGCGCCGTTGCGGAACACGGTTTTGCGGAGCGGATCCTGACCCTGACCACACACACCGGCACCCATGTGGACGTGCCTGCCCACCTGCTGGCGGGCGGCAAGACACTGGATGATTTCCCCGTGGCGCGGTTTCTGGGCAGGGCTGCGGTGGTGGACGCCACGGGTTGCGTCGGCCGCACCATCGGCCTTGGGGATCTGGAGCCCTCCCGCCAGGCTATCCTGGGCAGCCGTTTTGTCCTTCTCCACACGGGCTGGAGTCGGTACTGGGGACGTGATGCCTATTTTCAGGGTTTCCCCGTGCTGGATCTGGAGGCTGCGGCCTGGCTGGCCGCCCAGGGGCTTGGGGGTGTCGGGGTGGACGCCCCTTCCGTGGATCCCATGGACGGCGGAGCGGATGGATCCTATCCCGTGCACCGCGTGCTGCTCGAAGGCGGCATGGTGATCGTAGAAAACCTGACGGACTTGCATCTGCTGCCGCAAGAAGGGGCGGTGTTCGCGTGTTTTCCCCTGCCTGTGCGCGGCGGCGACGGTGCTCCCGTGCGGGCCGTGGCCTTCTTCGGCGCGGCGGGTGGAGAGCATCGGCGGTGATGCAGGCAGATGTTCCGCTGCGGAGCGCTTCGTGCACATATTCGGGGGAAGGCACACGCCGCGTCGAAGCATTTGCAAGAGGATGTGGACATGAACGCCAACCATGCGAAGACGCTGTGCATTATTGCCGGCCCCAATGGTGCGGGAAAAACCACTTTCGCGCTGGAGTATCTGTCGAGGGCGGCGGGGTTTGTCCGGTTCATCAACGCAGATCTCATTGCCGCTGGGCTCTCTCCATTGGCGCCTGAACGGGCGCTGTCCGCAGCCAGCCGTATTTTCTTGGGCCAAATTGAAGCGTGCATTGCCAATGGCGAGAGTTTTGCCTTCGAAACTACACTCTCTGGACGTACCTATCTGCGATTGATTGATCGATTGCATCAGGATGGGTGGAGAATCGAACTCATATATCTTGCTTTACCGAATATAGAAATGTCCAAGATGCGCGTTGCTGAACGGGTCGCCCATGGTGGTCACAATGTGCCTTCTGTTGATATCGAACGTCGTTTTCCGCGCAGCCTACGCAACCTGCTGGATGAATTCAGTCATCGTGTTGATTCTGCACCTGTTTCATGAACCATGGAGAGCGTCCGGTATTGGTTTTTGAACAGTACGGAATATATCGAAAGATTGTGCATAATGACTATTATCGACTTTTACTCGAGGAGGCCCGCCGATGAAGACGTCGCACGAGAACGATCCATCACCGGAAGCACAACGGCAATGGGAAACACTGCAGCAGGCCGTTACCAAGGCGCTGGAAAAAAAGCGGCGTCTTGGGCAGTACGCCGTGGTTTGGAGAGACGGAAAGCCGGTCCTTCTCGGCGAGGATGCCCCCAGGAGCAAGGAACCCGCGTTATGAGGTGAGGGGGCGCTTGGCGTACGCGGCGGCGACGGCGCTCCCGTGCGGGCCGTGGCCTTCTTCGGCGCGGCGGGGTGGGTCACGGGCGCTTTCGGTTTACGAGAAGAGGGCGGTGCTGATCCAGGGTAGGCCGCGGGGGCACAAAAAAAGGCCCGCATGCATACGGGCCTGGTGGTCGTGGGTGGTGGAGATGAGGGGGATCGAACCCCTGACCTCCGCATTGCGAACGCGGCGCTCTCCCAGCTGAGCTACATCCCCACGCGACGTGAGAGCCCGCCTCTACGGAAGGAGACCGGCGGTTGTCAACGCCCTTGTGGGCCGAAAACCCGCTTTCGGGTCATTTTTTCTTTCCTTCGTCCGGAATCCTGCCTCGTGGATGTTGCCGGCAGCGGGCGTTGCCCGTATGGCAGCGGCCATGCGTTTGCCGGACACCTTTGTCGATGTTCTGGAAATCCTGGATCAATTGGGCATGTTCCACATGGATCTGGGCCTGGGCCGCATGGAGACGGCGGTGGCGCGTTTGCGGCTGGGGCAGACCGCGCCGGTGATTCATGTGGTGGGCACCAACGGCAAGGGGTCCACGGCCAACTACTGCGCCGCCCTGGCCATGGCCCACGGCCGGAGGGTGGGGCTCTATGTCTCCCCGCATCTGGTGGACGTGCGTGAGCGCATTCTGGTGGATGGCCGCATGCTCCCCAAGGGTATGTGGGTGGAGGCGGCCCGGGCCGTTCTTGAGTCCTGCGCGGATTTGGGACTCACGTATTTTGAACTCGTGACCCTCATGGCGGTGTGGAGTTTCCGTCGCCTGGAGGTGGATGTCATGGTGCTGGAGGCCGGCCTTGGCGGCACCTATGACGCCACGTGTGTGTTTGCGCCGTCCGTGGTCCTGCTCACCCCGGTGGGGCTGGACCACCAACGCGTGCTCGGCCCCACCCTGGTCCACATCGCCCGCGACAAGGCCGGAGCTGTGGGGCGGTGCCCGGCCATTGCCGCCCCCCAGGCGCCGCAGGTGCTGGAGGTGGTGCAGGCCAAAGCCGCCCAAAGTCCCTGGCCGGTGTGGGTGCTGACCACCCCGTGTCAGGGCGCGGTGGCGGTGCCGGATGGGCCTGTGGTGGACGCCTCGTGGCTTCCGGGGCAGGCGTCCTTTCAGGTGGAAAATGCCGCCTTGGCCGTGGCGGGATGGATGCGCCTTGCGCGGCGGCAGGCTTGGCCTGTGGACGAAGCCGCCTGCCGCCGGGCCGTGGCCGGGGCGCGCTGGCCGGGACGGCTCCACCAAGACGGAAATATTCTCGTGGACGGCGCGCACAACACCATGGGGCTTCTCGCCTTGGATGAGGCCTTGGGCAGTCGGGTGTTTTCCTGGGGGATATTTCAGTCCATGCGGGACAAGGAGCTGGACGCCGCCGCACTTGCCCGGGTACGGGCGCGGTGCCGCCGGATGCTGGTGCCGGAGCTCCGCGGTGTGGAGCGGGCGTGGCCGGCGGCGGATCTGGCGCGGATGGTGGACGGTCAGCCGGTGGCAAGCGTAGCCGAGGCCGTACGCCAGGTTGCGGGAGCAAGCGCCTTGGTGTTTGGCTCGCTCTATCTGGTGGGCGCGTACTTTGCCAGCCGTGGGATCCTGCCGGTGCGAGCATGGGAGGATGGGGAATTATGAGCGAACTTGGGGCGTTTTTTCGGTCGATTCCGGCGGTGGACCGCATTTTGAATGCCTTGGAGGCCGAGGCGGCGCTGGCGGACTCGCCGCGCGCCCTGGTGCGCGAGGCCGTCGGCCGCTTTTTGGATCTGGTGCGCGAAGAGATCCGCCAGGGGGCCGTGGCCTCGCCCGCGGATTTGGCCTTGGAGCGTCTGCTTCCGCGGGTGCGCGCCTTCGTGATCCAGGCGGCCCGCCCCAAACTGCGGCGGGTGATCAACGCCACGGGGGTGGTGGTGCACACCAATTTGGGGCGCTCGGTATTGGCCGCCGAGGCGGTGCAGGCGGTGGTGCAGGCCGCTCAGGCGTATTCCAACCTGGAGTTCGATCTCGCCACCGGCCAGCGCGGCAGCCGCTACGTCCATGTGGAAGAGCTGTTGTGCCGGCTCACCGGGGCCGAGGCCGCCATGGTGGTCAACAACAACGCCGCCGCGGTGCTTCTGGTGCTCGACACCCTGGCCAAGGGGCGGGAAGTCATCGTCTCCCGCGGGCAATTGGTGGAGATCGGCGGCTCGTTCCGCATCCCGGAGGTGATGAAAAAAAGCGGCGCCATCCTGCGGGAAGTGGGGGCCACCAACCGCACCCATGTGCGCGATTACGTGGAAGCCATCGGCCCGGATACCGCAGCCATCATGAAGGTGCACACGTCCAACTACCGTATGGTGGGCTTCGTGCAGGAAGTGCCGGCCGAGGAGTTGGTGGCCTTGGGGCGGGCGCACGGCCTGCCGGTGGTGGAAGATTTGGGAAGCGGCAATCTCATGGACTTCAGCGCCATAGGTCTCGGCCAGGAGCCTACCGTTCGTCAGGTGGTGGCCGCGGGGGTGGACGTGGTCACCATGAGCGGGGACAAGCTTTTGGGCGGCCCCCAGGCGGGTATCATCGTGGGCCGCGCCTCGGTGGTGGAGCGGCTGCGCAAAAATCAGCTCACACGGGCGCTGCGCATCGACAAACTCACCCTGGCGGCCTTGGAAGGCACCTTGCGCCTGTATCTGGACCCGGAGAAGGCCAAAACGCGTATCCCCACCGTGGCGCGTATCCTCATGGATCCAGAGACATTGCGGCGCCAGGCGACCCGCCTTGCCCGCCGGTTGCGGCAGCGGCTGGGCGCTCGGGCGCAGGTGACCGTGGCCCCGTCCGTGTCCCGGGTGGGCGGCGGCGCTTTTCCGGAACAGGACCTGCCCACCTTCGTGGTGCGCGTGCTCCCGGCAAAGCTGCGTGCCGACGCCGTGCGCCAGCGGCTCCTTGGCCTGGACGTACCGGTGGTGGTGCGGGTGGAGGAGGACGCCGTGGTCCTGGACCCGCGCACCCTGCTTGCTGGAGACGACCGCGGTGTGGAGCAGGCGATGGCCTCCGTGTTGTGTGCAGAATCTTCCCAGGAGTGAGCACATCATGCGACGAGGACCACAGCAAGACTTGGTGCGGCCCCGGGTGCTGGTGACAGGGGGCGCGGGATTTATCGGCTCCCATCTCTGCGAGCGGTTGTTGGAAGCCGGCGCCGATGTCCTGTGTTGCGACAATTTCTATACCGGCCAAAAAGATCATCTCCACAAGATGCTCGGGCATCCGCGCTTTGAGCTCTTGCGGCATGACATCACGTTTCCCCTCTACGTGGAGGTGGATTCCATCTACAATTTGGCATGTCCCGCATCGCCAGTGCATTATCAATTCGATCCTGTGCAGACCACCAAGACCTGCGTGCATGGCGTGATCAACATGCTGGGGCTGGCGAAGCGCACCGGCGCGCGGATTTTGCAAGCATCCACATCGGAGGTCTATGGCGACCCCGAGGTGCATCCGCAGCATGAAGATTACATGGGGCATGTGAACCCCATCGGGCCCCGCGCCTGCTACGACGAAGGCAAACGCTGCGCCGAAACCCTGTTCTTCGATTACCATCGTCAGCATGGGGTTGCCATCAAGGTGGCGCGCATCTTCAATACCTACGGGCCGCGGATGCACCCCAACGACGGCCGGGTGGTCTCCAACTTTATCGTCCAGGCCCTGCGCGGGCAGGACATCACCATTTACGGCGACGGCCTCCAGACGAGATCTTTCTGCTATGTGGACGATATGGTGGAAGGACTGGTGCGGTTGATGCATTCGGACGCACAGTGTATCGGGCCGATCAATCTCGGAAACCCCCAAGAGATCGCGGTGGGGGAGCTCGCGCGCATCATTATTGATATTACCGGCTCTTCCAGCCGCATCCGCCACCTGCCGCTGCCGGAAAACGACCCCAAGCGCCGCTGCCCGGACATCACCCGCGCCCGGGAGCTTTTGGGGTGGCAGCCCACCGTGGACCTCAGGGAGGGGCTTGGGCGAACCGTAGCCTATTTTGACGCGCTGCTTGCGCGCCGCGCATAAGGAGTATGCATGGACCGACTTTGTGTGCGCCCGGAAGTGGAGGCCTTTCGGCCCTACGTGCCGGGCCGCTCCATCGAGGAAATTCAGGACCAGTACGGCCTTTCCCAGGTGATCAAGATGGCCAGCAACGAAAACCCGCTGGGGACATCGCCGGTGGTGCAGGAGCGTTTGCGCCGGGCCGCGCCCTTGGCCTTCCGCTACGCCCAGGCAGGGACCCCGCGGCTCAGTGCGGCCATCGCCCGGCATGTGGGGGTGGACCCGGCCATGGTGGTTGCCGGCAACGGCTCGGATGAGATCATCGACCTCCTCATCCGGGTGGTGCCCCGGCCCGGGGAAGACCACGTGCTCGCCTTTCGGCCGTGTTTTAGCATCTACGAGACCCAATCCCGGTTTGCGGGCATCCCTTTGCGTCAGGTGCCGCTGCCCGAGAGTCTGGATTTCGATCTGGATGCCTTGGCGGCCGCAGCCACGGAGCGTACTGCACTGGTGTTCCTCACCAATCCGGACAACCCTTCGGGCCACGCCGTTCCGGCCGCAGCCGTGCTGGACCTCCTGGGCCGTCTGCCCCGTCGCACCTTGTTAGTGGTGGACGAGGCGTACGTGGATTTTGCCGACCCCATGGACCACTACACGGTGCTTGCACAGGTGGCGGCGCACCCGCGCCTGGTGGTGCTGCGCACCTTTTCCAAGATGTACGGCCTGGCAGGGCTGCGTTTGGGCTTTGGGGTCATGGCGCCGAGGTTGGCGGACCTCCTCTTGCGGGTCAAGCTCCCCTTCAGCGTCAATGTGCTCGCCGAGCAGGCCGGGCTTGCAGCCCTGGAGGACGAGCTCTTTGTGGAAGAGACCCGGCGGGTGGTCCTGGAAGGCCGCGCCTATCTCTTCGAGGAGCTTTCGCGGCTGGGATGCTCGCCGCGGCCGTCGCAGGCCAATTTCCTCATGTTTTGTCCGCCCAAGCCTGCGGATGAAGTTTTCCAGGCGCTCCTTGCCCGTGGTATTATCATTCGTCCGCTTGCCAGCTACGGCATGCCCCAGTGGCTGCGGGTGAGCGTGGGCACTGCGGCGGAAAACCGTCTTTTGATCCGTCATCTGGAGGAGGTGCTGGCATGAGGCTCGAAGGGATGCTGGGCAGCAGCGCTTGGGGAGGCCGGTCATGAGTCGTCTCATCGTGACCTTGGACGGGCCGGCGGGGGTAGGCAAGACCACGGTGGCGCGCATGCTTGCCCAGCGTCTGGGCATCGCCTACCTGGACACCGGCGCCATGTTTCGGGCCGTGGCGTGGAGCCTGGGAGAGGGGGCGTGGGAACTGCCTCAGGACGACCTGCTGCGGGCCTTGTCACGCATGGACTTCGAGCTGGAAGGTGCCGGGGAGCACTCCACGCTGCTGCTCAACGGCGTGCCGGTGCCTGCGACCATCCGCAGCGAGGAAGTGGGGCTCTGGGCTTCGCACATGGGGCGGATCCCTGCGGTGCGCGAATTCTTGCGCCGCAGCCAGCGGCTCATTGCCGCGGATGTGAGCTTGGTGGCCGAAGGGCGGGATATGGGCTCGGTGGTCTTTCCCCAGGCGCCCCACAAGTTCTTTCTGGACGCCGATCCCATGGTGCGCGCCCGGCGGCGCTATGCGCAACTCCAGGCCATGGGCATGGATGCGGATCTGGATCGCCTGGCCACGCAGATCCGCATCCGTGACGACCAGGACCGCAATCGCGCCATTGCCCCGCTGCGGCCGGCGCCGGACGCGGTCCTCATCGACACCGGACAGGCGGATGCCGCAGGCGTGCTCGCCCGGATCCTGGCGCACATGGGCTATGACGAGCCCAACTCGCGCTTGGCGTGCTCCCACAGTTGATCTTGGGCGGCCGGGTCCAGGTCTTCCAGGCGTGCGCCTTGGGCCCGGGCCAGCGCTTCCATGTGGGCAAAACGCCGCAGAAACTTGATGACCGCCCGGTGTAGCGCGGCGTTGGCCTTGATGCCGTAGCGGCGGCCGTGCTCCACGAGGCTGAAGAGGTAGTCGCCGAATTCTTCTTCCTTGCGTTCGGCGTCCTCTCCGTCTCGCACCGCCAGCCATTCCGCCCATTCTTCGTCCAGTTTCCGCTCGTGCTCGCTGTTGCTCGCCCAGGTGAAGCCCAGCCGCGCTGCCTTGGCCTGGACGCGGTAGGCCCGGGCAAGGGGCGGCAGGGAGGCGGGAACCGAGTCCAAGGCCCCTTGGGGGGCGTCGTCTTTTTCTGCTTTTTCCGCCTTTTTGATGCGCTCCCAAGTGGCGATGATGCTCGTCATCTCTTTGCTCGCATCGCCGTAGACGTGGGGGTGGCGGCGGATCATCTTGGCCTCGGCCTCGCGGGCGGCGTGGGTGAGGAAGTCCGGCTGATCCCGCTCCAGCAGACGGCCGATGAAGAGAAGGATGAAGAGGGTATCCCCCCATTCCTCGGCGCATGCCGCCATATCACCGCTGCGAATGGCGTCCACCAGTTCGCAGGCCTCTTCCAAGAGGTATTCGGCCAGGGTGTGGGGGGTCTGTTTTTGGTCCCAGGGACAGCCCGAAGGACCGAGTAAGGTATCGATGACCGCAAGCAGCGGGCTGAAATCAGGAGCCATGGAGCATCTCCTCAAGGGTTTGGGGGAGTTTGCGCAGCCGCTCCAGGGCGGATCTGCCTGCTTCAAAGCGGCGGCGCAGGTCTTCCGGGACAAGATGTTGGAGCGCGGCCTCGTTGGCCCTGTTGATGAGGGGGACAAGGCGGGATGTGGCGATGAAGTCGGTATGCGGCGGGACGAAGGCGGTGACGAGCAGCACCGCCACGCAGGCCAGTACACCGGCCTTGGCAAACCCCATGGCCCCGCCGGCCAATCGGTCCAGCCAACCGAGGGACACGAGGCGCAGGATCCCCCGGAGCAGGCGGGCGGCCCCATGGAGCAGGAGCACCGTGGCAGCCAAGAGCAGGACGAAGGCGGTAAAGCGGGCAGCGCCCTCTCCGAGGTGTGCCGTACGCATGACCCATGGGGCCAAGAGCTCGTAGCCGGAACTGGCCACCAGGAAGCCGACGAGGATGCCTGCCAGGGAGGCGACCTCGAGCACCAGGCCGCGCAGCACCCCCCGCACGGTAAAGACGGTGGCAATGGCAATGAGCACGGCGTCCAGGAGATTCATGGGCGTTCCTTGACAGGGGGAAGCGGCCTTCCGTAGAGATGCAGGTCTTGTGTTTGGAAACTCAAAAAAGCGAGGCGACCGCATGGCATACGATATTCGGCTTGTAAAGTTGGTCGGTGGGGACATGGTGCTGGGGAAATGGAACGCGGAGCGGGAAGTGTTGCAGGACCCGGCCGTGCTCCAGACTCTGCCCACGGCCCAAGGCGGGGTCCAGATGCTCCTGCTTCCCTTTGGCTATCCCTTTGATACGGAAATAGAAGGGGAAATCGACGGGCGCCATATCATCTATCACTACAAGTCCGTACCGGAGGAGCTCAAGACCAAGTATTTGGAGGCCTCGAGCAACCTCACTTTGGCGACTCCGGGCAGCCTGGACCTGTCCGGCCTTGGCGGCAAGGTTACGGACTTCGGGAAAATCATCAAATAGGGCGCGGACGGTCTTCGCGCCGAAAAGGGTGGCCCGGCCCACCCTTTTTTCGTCTTTATTGCATGAAAGAACTCCTCCCTCTTTTTTCCCGTCCCAGCCACTACCTTGGTACCGAGATCGGTGCGGTGCACAAGGAGGCGGCTGCGGTGCGGGTGCACGTGGCCTTGGCCTTCCCCGACCTCTATGAAGTGGGGATGTCGTATTTAGGACAGCGCATCCTATACGGGGTACTCAACGCGCAGCCATGGATCTGGGCGGAGCGGGTGTTTGCCCCCAGCCCGGACGTAGGGGAGCTTTTGCGCTCCCGGCAGGTCCCCTTGGCTACGCTGGAGAGCGACACCCCCTTGGGGCGGTTGGACGCGGTGCTGGTGAGCCTCACCCACGAGCTGTGCTATACCACGGTGCTGTGGATGTTGGAGCTTGCGGGCATTGCGCTGCGCGCCGCAGACCGGGGGCAGGCAGATCCTCTCGTGGTGGCTGGCGGCGGCTGTGTGTTCAACGCTGAGCCCTTGGCGCCGTTCGTGGACGTCATGGTGCTGGGCGACGGAGAAGAGGCGGTGCTGGATCTGGCCCGCGCCGTGGATCAGGCCAAGGCTGCGGGGTGGAGTCGGCAGGAACTCTTGGCGCATCTTTCCGAAATACCTGGTTTTTACGTCCCTGCATTTTTTACCCCGGACGCCGGCGGCCGCATGCAGGGGCCGGCAGTGGTACGCAAACGCGCGGTGCCCCATCTTGATGCGACGCCCTTTCCTACGCAGCAGATCGTGCCCTTCGGCAAACCGGTGCACGATCGCCTTACCGTGGAGATCGCCCGGGGCTGTACCCGGGGCTGCCGCTTCTGCCAGGCGGGTATGATCTACCGGCCGGTGCGCGAGCGGGCCGTCTCCACGGTCACGCGGCTCATCGAGGACGGGCTGGCGGCCACCGGGAGCGAGGAAGTGTCTTTTTTGTCCCTCAGTACCGGGGATTTTACCGGCCTTACCCGGCTCTTTGCCGAAACCTACTCCCGGTGCCGGGCGGAGCAGGTGTCCATCGCCCTGCCTTCCTTGCGGGTGGGGTCCGTGCCGCCCGAGCTCATGGCCCTTTTGGCCAGCATCCGGCGCACCGGTCTCACTTTGGCCCCAGAGGCCGGCACGCAGCGTCTGCGCGATGTCATCAACAAAGGCATCACCGAAGAGGCGCTGTTGCGCCACACCTCCCAGGCGTTTGCCTTGGGATGGCAGCAAGTGAAGCTCTATTTCATGATCGGGCTGCCCACGGAAACCGACGAGGATCTGCTCGGCATCATCGAGCTGTGCCGTAAGGTGGCGGAGACCGCGCCGTCGCGCAAGCGCCTGCAGGTGACGGCGGCGGTATCGCCTTTTGTGCCCAAGGCACATACGCCCTTCCAATGGGAGGCGCAGATCTCGCGCGCTGAGGTGGAGCGGCGGATCGCTTTTTTGCGCCAGGCTGCCCGGCCCTACAAGTTTGTGCGCCTCAAGTGGCACAGTCCGGCCATGACCTTTCTGGAGGGGGTGTTCTCCCGTGGAGACCGGGCCTTGGCCCCGGTCATCGAAGCGGCCTTGGCCCGCGGGGCCGTGCTTTCCAGCTGGGAAGACCACTTGCAACTCGATCGTTGGATGGAGGCCTTTGCGGCTTGCGGCGTGGATCCCGAGGCCTACCTTGCCGCGCGCGACCCGCACGCCCCATTGCCGTGGGATCATCTCAGTTCCGGGGTCACTCGGGAGTTCTTGCTGCGTGAACGGGCGCGTGCCCTGGCCGGTAAGACCACTCCCGATTGTCGTTTCGGCGCCTGTCGGGCCTGCGGGGTTTGTCCTGGAGAGGACGAGGCGCTCGCCCCGCGCCTGCAGCCGGAAACCGAGGCCGAGGCCGAGGCCGTGGCCCCGGCGGTGGAGCAGGTGGATCTTACTGCCCGTGAGGCGCGTTTCCGCATCGTCTATAGCGTGCTCGGCCCCGCCGTGTACTTGAGCCAATTGGAGCTGCAACGCCTGTTTGAGCGGGCGTTCCGACGCGCCCGGATCCCCCTTGCCTTTAGCGCCGGTTTTCATCCTGCACCGCTCATGTCCTTTTCTCGGGCTTTGCCGGTGGGAGTAGGGAGTTTGTGCGAAGGGATGGAGATCTTCACCCGAGAGTGGGTGTCCCCGCAGGCCATGGCTACGCTGGTCAGTGCCGAGCTGCCGACGGGCATGCGCGTGGTGGAGGTGACCCCGTTGCCGCTCACCGGCAAAATGGCCGAGGCTGTGGAAGAAGACTTTGAGGTCACGTGCGTGGACCCGACCGCGCGCTGGCGCTTGGCCGACCAGTGGGCGGCGTTCCAAGCCGCCTCGTCGTGGGTGGTGGAAAAGCCCTCCAAGCGGGGATCACGCTCCGTGGACGTACGCGCCATGGTCCAGGCGGTGCGGGAGGTGGAAAACGGCTGGGTGGTGACGTTCTCCTGGGAGACGGAGGGCTATGCAAGCCCCCTTTGGGTGCTGCGTGCAGTGGATCCAGATTTTGATTTGGCCCAGGTGCGGGTGGTGAAAGTGGCGCGGCGCATGGAGGCCGGCCGCGCCACCGAGAAATAGGCTACTCGGCGGCAGCCTTGGCGATGCCGCGCTTTTCCCACAGGCGCATGTCCTGCATCTTTTTGCGGCGATCGCGGGCCAGGGATTTGGCCACCAGGGAGGTGTCTTTCTTGTAGCCCCATTTTTCCTTGTATTCTTTGGGGCTGAGGCCATGGGTGGCCAGGTGGCGTTTGGTGAGGACCTTGAAGGTTTTGCCGCACTCCATGCAGGTGATGGACTTTTCGCGGATGGCCTTTTTGGGGTCCATGCCCTCCATGGGCTCCCCTTCTTCAGGAGCGGTTTCCACGGCAACGTTGCGGATGCTCGTGGTCAATTTTTTGAGCATGGAGGTGATTTCTTCTTCGGTCATGGTACGCACGCTGGCTTGTGCTTTGACGATTTCCAGAGCTTGTTTGAGATAATCTTCCATAGGTCGGTCCTCCTATTGTGGGTCGATGAACATATAAAGGTTGCTAGGAACAAAGTGTTCTGTTGTCAATATGCAGAAGGCGCTGTTGGATTTTTTTTTCGTAGATTTATTTGAAGGAGATATGCCATGAGTGTTCCCAAAGCTGCGGTGCGCGAAGTTGCAAAAGTGTTTCATTTTGAGTTTTGGCTGCGGTACTATTTCATTCAAGAGGCGGAAGACGGCTTGCGCCTCGTGCTCACCCCGGAGCAGGAGATGCAGATGCGCCGCTCTTTTCCGGAGATGTGGGAGCTGGTGGAGCGGCTCCAAGAGGAGCCGTTGTCGCCGCAGCTTTCGCAGCAGGCGGTGGGCGAGTACCTTCAGCTCTACGTGGAGGGGAAGAAGTTTGCGCCCAATACGGTGCCCAATGTCTTGGATTCCAAAGACTTTGAAGTGGAGATGTACCTCTTTGACACCTGGGTGGAGCTCCACGAGGACCAGTTGATGGAGAAGATCTACGGCTTCGACTGGTGGATGCATGTCTATGAGAAGTGGCGCGAGGGAGAAGGGGCCAAGCACATGGAGGAGAGCCTGAAAAATCAAGTCAAACAGCATAGCTCGCCCACTGTGCACTAATGGAGGACGGAACGTTCGTGCACGGCGGTGCAGTCCACGCCGTGGCCCGGACCTTGGGCTGCGGCGTGAGTGAGATCCTGGACTTCTCCGCCAGCATCAACCCGCTGGGACCGCCTTCGTGGCTGCGGGCCGTGGTGGCGCGCAGCCTGGATATCGTCCAGCATTATCCGTGGCCGCGGGCGGAGCCCGTACGCGAGGCGGCGTCGCGGCGCTACGGCGTGGCCGAGGCGCGTCTGGTGGTGGGGGCGGGCTCTTCGGAGCTGGTGTTTGCCCTGCCCCGGGTGGCTGGGCTTGGCCGCGCCGTGATCCCGGTGCCGTGCTACAGCGACTACCCTCGGGCCGCGGCAGCCGCAGGTCTGAGGGTGGAGCTGGTGCCGCCGGGACCGGGGTTGGCGGTGGATCTTGCGGCCGTGGAGCAGGCGTTGGCCGCGGGTCCGGCATTGGTGATGCTGGGGCATCCGGGAAACCCCGTGGGGCTGCCTTTGCCGACGTCGGCCGTGACGGCCCTTGCCGCGCGGCACCCGGCGAGCCTGTTCGTGGTGGACGAGGCCTTTGCCGACTTTCTTCCCCCGGGCACGCCGCGGTTGGTGGCCGGCGACAGTCCCAACGTGGTCGTCCTCGTATCCCTCACCAAGATGTACGCCATCCCGGCCTTGCGGGTGGGGCTTGCGGCGGCGGACCCGGAAATCGTCCGCCGCTTTGAAGCGGTGCTGCCTCCGTGGAACGTCTGCGGCCCGGCCCAGGCTGTGGCCCAGGCCGCCCTGGACGACGTCGCCTTTGCCGAGGAGTCGGCGCGCACGCTGGCCTTGTGGCGGCGGGATTTGGTGGAGCAGCTCAGGCGCCGTCTTCACTGGCGGGTGTACGCGGGACAAGCCAATTACGTGCTCTGCGAACTTGCCACAGACGCCCGGCCCGTGGTGCAGCGCCTGGCCGCGCAAGGCATCCTGATCCGCGGCTGCGGCACCATCCCCGGCCTGGATCACCGGTTTGTGCGCTTGGCCGTGCGCCGGCCTGAAGACCACGCCCGGCTGGTGGCGGCGCTGGATGCCTGTGCTGGAGTTTCCCGCAAGCGTCGGTCACGCCGCACCCCGGCCCTCATGGTGGCGGGCTGTTCGTCCGATGCGGGAAAAAGCCTTTTGGTGGCCGGACTCTGCCGGGTGCTGTGGCAGGATGGGGTACGGGTGGCCCCCTTCAAGGCCCAAAATATGAGCCTCAATTCCGCGGTGACCCCGGAGGGCGGCGAGATGGGCCGGGCCCAGGCCCTGCAGGCGGCGGCGTGCGGCCGCACGCCGGACGTGCGCATGAACCCGGTGCTCCTCAAGCCGCGTACGGATACGGGTTCCCAGGTGATGGTCTTGGGCAAACCCTGGGCGGATCTGGACGTGGCCGGCTACCACCGGGCCAAGGAGCAGCTCTGGCCCGTGATCACCGATGCCTATGCCCGTTTGGCCGCCGAGGCCGATGCCGTGCTTCTCGAAGGCGCCGGCAGTATCGCCGAGGTGAACCTCAAGGCCCACGACGTGGTCAACCTGCGCATGGCCCGGCACGCGGGCGCTTCGGTGCTCCTGGTGGGCGACATCGACCGCGGCGGGGTCTTTGCGTCCTTCGTGGGCACCATGGAGGTGCTTGAACCGTGGGAGCGCGCCCTGGTGGCCGGCTTTGTGGTGAACAAGTTTCGCGGCAGGCAGGACCTTCTTTTCCCGGCCATGGACTACGTGGAGCGATTCACCGGCCGATCGGTGTGGGGGGTGATTCCCTACCTGGATCGCCTGGGGCTTCCGGACGAAGACTCGGTGGCTTTCAAGGCGGCGGCCGCGGCCCACGGCGCAGGTCCGGTCACCGTGGCGGTGGTGGATTTGCCGCGTATCGCCAACGTCACGGATGTGGATCCCCTGCGTCTGGAGCCCGATGTGCGGGTGGTGCGCGCCCGGGCCCCGGAAGACCTGGAGGGGGCGTGCGTCATCATCCTGCCGGGCTCACGCAGCGTGGCTCAGGATTTGGAGTTCCTCCATGCCTCCGGCCTGGCCGCGGCCCTGCGGCGGGCGGTAAGCCGCGGCGTGGAGGTCATCGGCATTTGCGGCGGGCTGCAGATGCTGGGGACCGCCATCGCGGACCCCGAGGGCGTGGAGAGCCGCCTTCCGGCGCGGCCCTTGGGGGTGCTCGCCGTGGAGACGGTGTTTGCCCCTGCCAAGGAGTTGGTGGCCACCGCCGCCCGCCATCTGCCCAGCGGCCTGGAGCTTTCCGGCTATGAGATCCATCATGGCCGCACCCGGCCGCTGGGAGAAGTGACGCCGGTGGTGGTGCGGCCGGACGGCACCGTCATCGGCTGGGGACACGGCCGGGTGTGGGGTACGTATCTCCACGGCCTCTTCGACGCGGATCCCTTCCGCTGGCATCTGGTGGACGGCTGGCGCGCTCGTTTGGGGCTTGCGCCCCGCGGGCCAGGGGCGGTGTACGACGTGAACGCCGCCCTGGACCGCTTGGCGCAGGCGCTTCGTCAGGGCCTGCCCATGGAGCGGGTGTACGCCGCCTTGGAGCGCTCGGCTACCACACGGTGCGTACCTTGACGCCGTGCTGGGCCATGACCTCCTTACATTGGGCGATGGTGTATTCGCCGTAGTGCACGATGGAGGCGATGAGGGCCGCCGAGGCCCGGCCTTGGGTCACGGCCGCGGCCATGTGCTCCGGGGTCCCGGCCCCGCCTGAGGCGATGACCGGGATGCGCACGGCATCGGCGATCCTGCGGGTGAGGGTGAGCTCGTAGCCGTCCTTGGTGCCGTCGGCATCGATGGAGTTGACACACAGTTCGCCTGCCCCCAGGCGTTCGGCCTCTTGGGCCCACCACAGGGCGTCGATGCCGGTGCGTTTGCGTCCGCCGTGGACGACGATCTCATAGCCGGACGGGATTTCCGGGGTCGCCGGCACCCGGAGGACGTCCATGCCCACCACGATGCATTGGGACCCGAAGGCCGCAGCCCCTTCGCCGATGATGGCGGGATTTTTCACCGCCGCTGAGTTCACGGACACCTTCTCGGCCCCGGCCAGGAGCACGTCGCGCATGTGCGCCACGGTGCTGATGCCGCCGCCCACGGAAAAGGGGATGAAGATCTGCGCCGCCACCTGCTCCACCACCCGCAGCATGATGCCCCGGCCTTCGTGGGAAGCGGTGATATCGTAGAAGACGATCTCGTCCGCGCCTTCTTCGTAGTAGCGGCGGGCGGTCTCCACAGGGTCGCCGATGTCCACGTTTCCTTGGAAACGCACCCCCTTGGTGAGCTTGCCGTCGCGCACGTCCAGACAGGGGATGACGCGCTTACTGAGCATGGGAGACCTCCTGGCAGTAGGCGAAGAAGTTGGAAAGCAGAGTGAGCCCAGGGCGGCCGCTTTTTTCCGGATGGAATTGCACGGACCACAACCCGTCTTTGCCGTGCACGGAGCAGAAATCGAGGCCGTAGTGGGTCATGCCGATGACGTAGCGGCTTTCGGGCACCGGGTAGTAGGAATGCACGAAGTAGAATTCGCTGGCCGGGTCGATGCCGTCAAAGAGCCGGCAGGGTTGGGTGAGGCGCACCGTGTTCCATCCCATGTGCGGGATGGCGATGGGATGTCCGTCTTCGTCGGTCAAGCTGGCGTCGAAGCGCTGGCAGCGGCCGGGGATGATGCCCAGGGTCGTGGCCTGATTCTCTTCGCTGGCCGTAAGGACGATCTGACACCCGAGGCAGATGCCCAAAAGGGGTTTGCCGGCGGCGACCAGCTCTTTGAGCAGGTCGCCCAGGCCCGTGGCCGTGAGGTGGGCCATGGCCGAGCCCGCAGCGCCCACCCCAGGGAAGATGACGCCCTGGGCGGCGCGAAGCGTACCCGGATCGGCGGTGACGGTGCAGGGGATGCCGAGATGATCCAAGGCGCGGCGCACACTGGTGAGGTTGCCGGCCTGGTAGTCGAGGATGGCGAGCATGGCTCCTCCTTAAGAAGCGCGGGTAGGAAAGCGTTCTGGCGAAAACCAGCGTATAGTCCAGGGAGCGTGCAAATCCAAGTCCTTCCGCACGTCTTCCCCCGGGAGGTGCTTGACAAGGTGCCTGGGGTGCAGAAATCCGCACATGGCGCGCCTGTGGCAGCTGGTGCATCCGGCTGGTGCACGGCGCGTTTGATGGGCATGTACCCAATCGGAATATGAGGAGAAACCAATGGGACGGTGTTGTGGAGGCAGCTGCGCCATCGACGCCCTGCATCAGCGGCAACGAGGAACGTTGCTCATGGTGCTCGGCATCAATGCATTGATGTTTTTGGTGATCTTGGTCGCAGCGCTGTATGGGAAATCCACCGCGCTCCTGGCCGACAGCCTGGACAATCTCGGCGATGCGGTGACCTACGCCCTCAGTCTGTACGCGGTTTCCCGCGGCAATGCCACCAAGGCCAAGGTGGCCTTCTTCAAAGGGATGCTCATTTTCGGCGCAGCGTGCGCGGTGCTCGCCCAGGTGGTGTACAGGCTTTTTGTCCCCACGGTCCCCATTTTCGAGGTCATGGGCGCATTCAGCGTCATCGGGCTGCTGGCCAATGCGTTGTGTCTGTATCTTTTGTGGCGGCACCGTCATGAAGACATCAACATGAGCTCGGTGTGGGAGTGCTCGCGCAATGATATCGTCTCCAACATTTCGGTGTTCGTCGCGGCCGGAGGGGTGTGGCTCACTGGATCCAAGTGGCCGGACATCCTTGTGGCTTCCGGGCTTGTGTGGTTCCTTTTGCGTTCGGCGCTGCGTGTGATCGTCGGGGCGCGGGCGGCCTTGCGCTCCGAAAGTGCGTAGGTCCCCAAACCAGGGCGCGGGCGGTCCTGCTCGGCGCTCGCCGAGCGCCACCCATGGGGACGAAATTACGGCACGGGGGCGCTTTGGGGTACGTTTGCGACTGCTTCCATGATGTTGTCGAGGGAGGGTGTATGCCGACGAAGTATTCCCGTTGGGGACTGATGTTTTGGGTGGCCATGCCCTTTGTGGCCGGCTGGATTGGCTCGCGCTTTGTCCCTGGTCCGTGGTACGCTGAACTTATCAAACCCAGTTGGACCCCGCCGGATGCGGTCTTTGGCCCGATGTGGTCGCTGCTCTACCTGCTGATGGGGATCGCCGCCTGGCTGGTGTGGCGGGAGGCGGGATTCGCAGCGGCGCGCGTGGCCTTGGGACTTTTTGTGTTTCAGCTCGTCCTCAATGCCCTGTGGTCATATCTCTTTTTTGGACTGCACCGGCCGGATCTTGCGTTGGTGGACATTGTGCTGCTGTGGCTCGCCATCGTGGCGACCATGATCGCCTTCTGGAAGATTCGTCCGCTGGCCGCGTGGCTGCTTGCGCCGTATTGGGCTTGGGTGAGCTTTGCCGCGGTGCTCAATGGGCAGCTCTGGCGCCTCAACAGCTAAGGCGGGGGCCCGCGAGGTTTCGCGTCCGGGTGCGACGCCAACATACCATGGAGGATGGATGATCATTGTCACCGGCGGGGCCGGATTTTTGGGAAGCGCTATCGTTTGGGGCCTCAACCGTCGCGGGGTGGACGACATCCTGGTGGTGGACAATTTGGGGTGCACGGAAAAATGGAAAAATCTCGTGGGATTGCGCTACCGGGACTATGTCCACAAGGACGAATTCGCCCAAAGGCTGCGGAGCTCCCCGTGGGCCGAGCCGGTGGAGGCCGTCATTCACATGGGCGCCTGCTCCTCCACCACCGAGCGGGACGCCGACTACTTGATGCGCAACAATGTGGAGTACTCCAAGCTTCTGTGCCGTTTTGCCCTCGAGCAGGGGGCGCGCTTCGTGTACGCCAGCTCTGCCGCCACCTACGGAGACGGCGGCCTCGGCTTCGAGGACGACGACGCCCAGCTCGACCGTCTGTGCCCCCTCAACATGTACGGCTATTCCAAGCACCTCTTTGACCTCTGGGTGCGGGATGAGGGACTTCTGGACGCCGTGGCGGGCCTCAAGTTTTTCAATGTCTTTGGTCCCAACGAGTACCATAAAGGGGAGATGCGCTCGGTGGTGTGCAAGGCCGTGGCGGAGATCACGGCCACGGAGGAACTCCGGCTTTTCTGTTCCCACCGGCCGGACTATGCCCACGGCGAACAGCAGCGGGACTTCGTCTACGTGGAGGACTGCGTGGAGGTGGTCTTGTGGTTGCTGGAAAACACCGCCGTGGGCGGCATCTTCAATGTGGGCACCGGCCGGTCCCGCACCTGGAACGACCTGGCCCGGGCGGTGTTTGCCGCCATGGGGCGCGAGCCGCGCATTCGCTACATTCCTATGCCTGAGGCGATTCGCGAGAAATATCAGTATTATACTTGCGCAAGCATGGCAAAGCTGCGCTCCCGGGGCTGCACGGTGCCGTTTCGGTCCCTGGAGGAGGCGGTGACCCGCTACGTGCAGGATTTTCTGCTCCAGGGGCCGGCGTATTTGCGTTCGCGCTAGGCCGGGCGTGCTGCGTTCTCAGGTCGCAAAAAGCGCCCGGTGATGGATGCGGGGGTGGCGGCCAGCTCTTCGGGCGTACCCTGGGCGATGATGCGGCCGCCGTTTTCCCCGCCTCCGGGGCCGAGGTCGATGACGTGGTCCGCGGCGGCCACCACGTCCAGGTTGTGTTCGATGACGATGACCGAGGCCCCGCGGTCCACCAGGGTCTGGAGCACGGCGATGAGTTTGCCCACCTCATGGATGTGCAGCCCCGTGGTGGGCTCATCGAGGATGTACAGGGTGCCGGGGAGGCTGCGTTTGCCCAGCTCCCGGGAGAGCTTGATGCGCTGGGCCTCGCCGCCGGAGAGGGTGGTGGCCGATTGTCCAAGGCGCAGGTACTCCAGGCCCACTTCCTCCAGAATCCCCAATTTGCGGGTGAGCGCGCTGTGGCCGGTGAAGAACTCCTTGGCCTCGGCCACGCTCATCTCGAGCACCTCGGCGATGGATTTCCCCCGGTAGAGGACGTCCAGGGTCTCGCGGTTGTAGCGTTTGCCGCCGCAGACCTCGCAGGTGACGAAGATGTCCGGGAGAAAATGCATCTCCACCCGGATCTGTCCGTCGCCCTGGCAGGCCTCGCAGCGGCCGCCGCGCACGTTGAAGCTGAAGCGTCCCGGGGCGTAGCCGCGTTTTCTGGCTTCTTTGGTGCCGGCGAACAGGGCGCGGATATCGTCAAAGACCTTGGTGTAGGTGGCGGGGTTGGAGCGGGGGGTGCGGCCGATGGGGGTTTGATCGATGATGACCAGCCGCTCCACGGCCTCGGCTCCCTCCATGCCGCCGATATGTCCTGGGGAGTCCACCTTCAGGCCGGAGCGCAGCGCCAGGTGCTTGGCGAGGGAGTCGATCACCAGCGAACTCTTGCCGGACCCGGATACCCCGGTGACGCACACCAGGTTGCCGAGGGGAAAAGCGCAGTCGATGCCTTGGAGATTGTTGGTGGTCACCTGCCGCAAGGTGATCTGTCCTGTAGGGCGGCGGCGTGTGGTGGGCCGGGGGATGGTGAGCTCGCCGCGCAGGTACTTGCCGGTGAGGGTCGCCGCCTCGGCCACCAGCGCCTGGGGCGGGCCGGCGAAGACGATCTCTCCGCCCAAAAGGCCGGAGCCCGGCCCGAGCTCAATGACGTGGTCGGCGGCGCGGATGGTGGCTTCGTCGTGCTCCACCACCAATACGGTGTTGCCTCGGTTCTGGAGACTGCGCAGGGTGGCGATGAGGCGTTCGTTGTCGCGGGGATGCAGCCCGATGCTCGGCTCATCGAGCACGTACGTGACTCCCACCAGGCCGGAGCCCAGTTGTCCGGCCAGGCGGATGCGCTGCGCCTCGCCCCCGGAAAGGGTGCTCATGGAGCGCGACAGGGTGAGGTAGTCGAGGCCCACGGCGGCGAGAAATCCCAGGCGGTGGCGCAGTTCTTTCACCAGGGGCTCGGCGATGGGCTGCTTGCCTGGAGCGGGTTCGTAGGCGTCGAGCCAGGTACGGGCGCGCTCCACGGGCAGGCAGCAGAAGTCGAAGATGGAGAGGCGATTCACGAGCACGGCCAGGGCCTCGGGGCGGAGGCGGGCGCCGTTGCATGCCGGGCAGGTGGTGCTTTGCCGAAAGCGGGAGAGTTCGTCACGCCAGATGCCCCCCAAACGGTGTCCGCGTTCGAGCAGGGGCACCAGTCCGGGCCAGCTGGTTTGGGCATGGCCGTGGAAAAGGGCCTGCCACGCCTCTGGACTGAGCTGGGAAAGGGGGGTGTGGAGGGTAAATCCCAGGGCGCGGCCGAGGCGTTCCAAATCGGGACGGATGCGGGAGAGGGCCTTGGGATGCCGCCAGGGGAGCAGGGCGCCGTCGGCGATACTCATGCCGGTATTGGGAGCCATCAGCCGCGGGTCGTAGAATTCGATGCTGCCGATGCCGCCGCAGCGCGGGCAGGCCCCTTGGGGGCTGTTGAAGGAAAAAAGCTGCGGGCTGAGGGAGGGCAGGCTCACCGCGCAGCGGGGACACACGGCGGTGGCGGAAAAGAGGATGTCTTCGCCTGCCACGCCGTCGGGGCCCACCGGCTGCACCGCCAGCCGGCCCTCGCCCAGGCGCAGGGCCAGCTCCACCGAGTCCGCCAGGCGGCGGCGCAGATCCGGCCGCAGCACCAGTCGGTCCACCACTGCGTGGATGGTGTGTTTGTGGGTCTTGGAGAGCTCGGGCAGGGGATCGAGGCCCAGGACCTCGCCGTCTACCCGCACCCGGGCGAATCCTTGGCTCTTGAGCTTGCGCAGCAGATCGGCGTGGGTGCCTTTTTTGTGTTCCACCAATGGGGCGAGCAGGAGAAAGCGGGTGCCTTCAGGGAGGGCGAGGATGCTGTCCACCATCTGGTCGCTGGTCTGGGCGGTGATGGGGGCGTGGCATTGCGGACAATGGGGGATACCCAGGCGGGCCCAGAAGACGCGCAGAAAGTCGTAGACCTCGGTCACGGTCCCCACCGTGGAGCGGGGATTGCGCGACACCGTGGCCTGCTCCAGGGAGATGGCCGGGGTGAGCCCTTCGATGCTGTCCACGTCGGGCTTGTCCATCTGGGGCAGGAATTGGCGGGCATAGGTGGAGAGCGACTCCACGTAGCGGCGTTGGCCTTCGGCGTAGACGATGTCGAAGGCCAGCGTGCTCTTGCCCGAGCCCGACGGTCCGCAAACCACGGTGAGTTGGTCGCGGGGGATGTCGAGGTCGATATTCTTGAGGTTGTGCTGGCGGGCGCCGCGGATCTGGATGCAGGCAGTGTTCATAGGCATGGGGGTTGGGGTTGCGGGACTGCATCCATTAGGCATCGTCCGCGCCTCCGGCAAGGTCTAGGGGCGGGTGACCACCTCCAGCAGGGCGGCGAGACGCTGGGTGTAGGTATGGTGGGCGAGGATGTGCGCCTGCCAGGCAGCGGCAAGCTCGCGCCGTTCGCCTTCGTGCTTGAGGAAGTATTGGGTGCGGCAGACGGCTTGATCGGGGGTGGCGAAAGTCACCGGCGCGGTGAGTTCCCGGGGAAAGAGGCGCAGCCCTGGCGTTGCGTCGGAGAGGAGGAATCCGCCGCAGGCCCAGACATCGAAGTGGCGCTGGGTGAGCCCCTGGGGAAGGAGAAGGCTCGTCAGGTTTAAGGTGACGGCCGCCTGGGCATAGGTGTCGGCCAGGGGGCCATAGTAGTCCACGGGCGGGAGGATGTGGGCGTGAGGGAGCAGCTCTTGCCAGGCGGCATCGCCCACGACGGTGAGGGGGAGCGCTTGGGCCAGGGCCGTCAGCACGCTGGCCCGCCATTGACGCGAGGCTTCGTCCGCCCCGTGGCCCACGGCGCGGATGGCATGTCCGGGCCAAGGCCGGGGACGGCTGCAGCGTTCCCACCACCAGGAAAGGTCTGGGGCACGGCTCCAGCGCGCCAGCCGCCGGGCGCGTTGACAGAGCGCGGCAGGCGGATGGGCGGCGGCGAAGAATGCCTCGGAGCCGGGAAAGCGGGTGCGGCCCACGAAGAGCGCCGCCAGGGAGGGCGGCGCCGCACGCGGGGCAAAGACTCGGGGGCAGGTGGCCAAAGGCAGGAAGAATGCCTGGCCGCCCATCTCGCGCAGCGGGCGGACAAACCAAGGGTCCGTGACCGCCAGGGGAAGGTTCCGCCAGGCGCGGGTCTTGACCTTGGCGAGGAGATGAAACGGGTTGTCCACGCACCAGACCACCACCGGGACCTGGGCTGTCTGAAGGATGGCCTGGTTTTCTCCCCATGGGTCGAGGCCGTGGAAATTGATGGAGAGCACCAGGCGGGGCCGCTCGGCCCCAAGGAGGGCGCGCAGCCTTGGGGCGGGGATTTCTGCGGGAAGCAGGCGGGGGGTAAGACCCAGGGCGTGGGCCGCAGTGGCCAGCTCGTGGCGCACCAGTCCGTTGTCAGGGCCGGGAAGCCAGATGGTGTCCGCGGGTGGGGCGCAGGAGAAGCGGCGCAACCGGGCCAGCACTGGCTGCCAAAAGGAAGGAAAAAGCCGCAGTCCGGGGAGATAGCTGAGGTGACGGCAGGCCGGCAGGCGGGCAAGATCCTGGGGGCGGATGCGCTGCCAGGCGGGCGGGATGGCGGCATGCCATGGGTCAGGCATCTGCCGGGCGACTCCCGGCGCTTCCAGCAGGAACACCGGGGCGGCTTCACCTATCAGACGCTGGGTTGCGTGCGGGGCGGGGCCTGCGCCCAGCACGAGCACGGCCGTCCCTGCGCCTTCCCAGGCAAAACACTGCGGGCCGTCCGCCAGGCTTTGGCTGCGGCCGAGCTCATCTCGAATCTTTACACGATGGGGACGGACTGGCATAAAAACCACTTTCGTGGGGCTGGTCGCCCCAGAGGACAGCATGAAAACCTATCGGGACTATTATTTTCGCAAGGCCAAGGCCGAGCACTATCCCGCCCGTTCCGTATACAAGCTCCAGGAGATGGACAAGGCACTGCGGATCTTGCGTCCGGGGCAACGGGTGCTCGACCTGGGCGCCACCCCTGGATCCTGGACGCTGTACGCTGCCGAGCGCGTGGGCCCCAAAGGCCAGGTCATCGCCGTGGACCTCAACCCCACGGATACGGTATTTCCGCCTCAAGTATGTTTTCTGGTGACGGATATGCTCGCGCCTGCGGCCGAGGTGGAGGGGGTGCTTGCCCAGGCGGCGCCCTTTGCGGTGGTGCTCAGCGACATGGCCCCCAAGACCACGGGGAGCCGTATTACGGATCAGTCCCGATCTTTGGCGCTGGTGGAGGCCGCCTATACGGTGGCCATGCGCTGGCTGGGTTTGGGCGGGCATTTTGTGGCCAAGATTTTCGAAGGTCCCGATGCCCCGGGGTTTGTGCGCAGCATCAAACCATTTTTCGAGCGGGTGAGCTTGTTCAAGCCCAAGAGTTCGCGGTCGGAGAGCAAAGAGATCTTCATCGTGGGCCTGGGGCTGCGCGAGCGGGATCCGCGGTATCTATCCCCCCATCACGAGGAGACCCATGGCAGGACATAGTAAGTGGAAAAACATCCAGCATCGGAAGGGCCGTCAGGACGCCAAGCGCGGCAAGATGTTCACCAAGGTGACCAAGGAAATCATCCTGGCCGCGAAAACCGGTGGCGATCCTGATGCCAACCCGCGTCTGCGCGCCGCCATCGAGGCGGCCAAGGCCGTGAATCTGCCCAAGGACAAAATCGAGACCGCCATCAAGAAAGGCACGGGCGAACTGGCCAGCGACGCCTTGGAAGAGATCGTGTACGAGGGCTACGGCCCCGGCGGTGTGGCGCTGCTCATCGAAGCGGTCACGGACAACAAGAACCGCACCGTGGCGGATGTGCGTCATATCTTGAGCAAAAACGGAGGCAGCCTCGGCGCGGCCGGTTGCGTGGCCTGGATGTTCGACAAGAAAGGGGTGTTCGAGTTCCCCAAGGACTTGGACGAGGAGGCCATTCTTGAGGCCGGGCTCGACGCCGGTCTGGAAGACGTGGTGGACGACGGGGACGTATGGCAGGCGCGCTGCGCTCCGGAAGACTTCCCAGCGGTCAAGGCGGCCTTCGAGGCTGCGGGGCTGGACGCTACCACTGCGGAGATCACCATGATCCCGCAAAACACGGTGGCCTTGGACGAAGAGACGGGCCGCAAGATGCTCAAGCTCTACGACGCCCTGGAAGACCACGATGACGTGCAGAACGTGTATGCCAACTTCGACCTTCCCGATGCACTCATGGCCGAAATGGAATGAGCGTCGTGGTCATGGGCGTGGACCCTGGATCCCGCGTCACGGGCTTGGGCGTGGTGGCGGAAGATTCCGGCCAGGTACGGCTGGTGGCCGCGGACTGCGTGCGCTTGCGTGCGGACTCTCCCACCAGTGAGCGGTTGGCTCGGCTTCTGGAGGAGACGCGCTCTTGGCTCGAGCGCTACGCCCCTGCGGCAGTGGCGGTGGAGACGGTGTTCACGGCCAAGAGCGCGGCCTCGGCCTTGAAGCTGGGCCAGGCGCGCGGGGCCATTCTGGCGGCCTGCGGGCTGTGTGGGGTCCCGGTCTTCGGATACGAGCCCACGGTGGTGAAAAAGACCGTCACGGGCTTCGGCCGGGCGGACAAAGAGCAGGTGCGCTTCATGGTGGGGCGGATCGTGGCCGCCCCCGCCACCTGGCCCCTGGACGCCGCCGACGCTTTGGCCGTGGCTGTGTGCCATTTGAACCATGGCCGTCTGGCGCGGCTCGCCCCTGGCCAGGCCCAAGGGCTTCGCATATGAGGCGATCATGATTGCGTGGATCGAAGGCGATGTGGTGTGGCGGGACAGCGAGGTGTGCGTGGTGCGCACCTCCGCCGGCGTAGGGTATGTGATCACCCCGTCGGCCCGGGCCTGGCGCCTGGTGGGGGCGGAGCGGGCGGCCTTGCCCGTGGCCACGGTGATGCGCGAGGACGCCACCCTCCTTTTTGGCTGCGCCTCCTGGGAAGAGCGCCAAACTTTCTTGCAGCTCGTGGCGGTCCCTGGCCTGGGCCCCAAGACGGCCTTGGCCATGCTCGGGGTGTTCGATCCGGCGGGCCTGGCGGCTGCGGTGGCCCGGGAAGACGTGACCGCCCTGACCCGCGTGCCGGGGATTGGCCCCAAGACCGCCCGGCGCTTGCTGGTGGACCTCAAAGGCCGGGTGCGTTTGCCGGCACCGGCGTCTGCCGTTCCGGATGCGAGCAGCGCCTTTGCGGACAGCGTGGCGGCCTTGGTTTCTTTGGGCTACGGGGAAGACGAGGCCGCGGAGGCGGTGCGCGCCGTGCTCGCCGTCGACCCTGAGGCAGACGTTTCCCAAACCGTGCGCCAGGCCTTGCGGCGCTTTGTGAAGCCTGCATGAAGCCTTCCGACGACCTCCACTTGCGGCCGCGTACCCTGGACGAGTTCATTGGCCAGGACGAGCTGCGCGCCAGCCTGCGCGTGTATCTGCAGGCGGCCCGGGAGCGGGGCGGGGCCCTCGACCACACCCTGTTTTATGGCAATCCGGGCTTGGGCAAGACCACGCTCGCCCAGATCATGGCCAGCGAACTGGGGGTGAATCTCGTATCCACCTCGGGGCCGGTTTTGGAGCGCAGCGGGGATCTGGCGGCCATCCTGACGAGCCTTTCCCGGCATGATCTCCTCTTCATCGACGAGATCCACCGCATGCCCCCGGCGGTGGAGGAAATCCTCTATCAGGCCATGGAGGACTTCAAGCTGGACCTCATTGTCGGTCAGGGGCCGGCGGCGCGCACGGTGAAGATCGACCTGGAACCCTTCACCCTGGTGGGCGCCACCACCCGTTTGGGGCTCCTGAGTTCCCCCTTGCGGGACCGCTTTGGCGTCATCTTGCGCCTTTCCTTTTATACTCCGGAGGAGCTTGCGCGGATCGTGACGCGGGCTGCGCCCATTTTTGGGGTGGAGGTGTCTGCGGACGGGGCCCTCGAAATCGGCCGCCGCGCTCGGGGCACGCCGCGGGTGGCGGGCCGGCTCTTGCGGCGCGTGGCCGACTACGCCCAGGTGGCTGGGGCCGCCGTGGTGGACGCCCAGGTGGCGGCCCAGGGCATGGACCTCATGGACGTGGACCCCTTGGGCCTGGACCCCTTGGATCGCCGCATCCTCACGTGCATCATCGAGCATTTCGACGGCGGTCCGGTGGGCATCAAGACCATTGCCGCGGCTTGTGCCGAAGAGCCGCGCACCATCGAGGATATTTGCGAACCCTATCTGATTCAATGCGGCCTCATCCAGCGCACGCCCCGAGGCCGGGTCGCCACGGCCAAGGCCCGGGCCCATGTGGTGCGCTGGCGGCGTTCGTAAGGAGCATCGCGGCATGAAGATCGTGGATCCATCCTTTGCGTTCATGGCAGTCCCGGAGCCACAGGCGGCCCTCCGACACTTGGAGGCCGCGGCCCGCACTTGCTACAAGTCCGAAGAAAAGATCGCCCCAGGATCGGCGGAGGCCCTCCTTCGCCGCATCGTCCACATGGGGCACGAGAGCGTGCTCGAACATGTGAGCATGACGGTGCGCATCATCTGTGATCGCGGGGTGAGCCATGAATTGGTGCGTCATCGCCTGTGCTCGTTCAGTCAGGAAAGTACCCGCTACGCCAACTACGCTGGCGAGCGTTTCGGCCGCGAGATTACGGTGATCCGGCCGTTTTTCTGGTCCGAGGACGAGCGGCGCTATCAGCTTTGGCTGCAGGCCATGGAGGCGTGTGAGCGTGCCTATCTGGCGCTCATCGACGCTGGGGCATCGGCCCAGGAGGCGCGGTCGGTCTTGCCCCAAAGCCTCAAGACCGAAGTGGTGATGACCGCCAACGTGCGGCAGTGGCGGCATATCTTCGCCCTGCGCTGCGCCAAGGCTGCCCACCCGCAGATGCGGCAGATCATGCTGCCCTTGCTCGTGGCGTGCACGGAGCGCATCCCTGTGGTGTTCGACGACCTGGCGAGTGAGTTCCGGGAGGCCGCAACCGCTTTGGGCGCGACCGCAGCCGTGTGCAGGTAGCGGCGGGGACCTGCGCGGCGTGGGGCCATGGAGGCGTGTTCCTCCATGGCCCTTATTTTTTGAAAAAAGCTCCCAGTAACGCGTTATTTCGCAAAACACCGCAAAAAACATGAATTTCCTTGTACAGGATCAAGGAATTCCGGAGCGTTCGCATGGAGAGACTCTTGGGTTTGTATGGAGGATCTTTATAAATATATTTGTATTTCAGATAGATAATCGGTCTTTTCGTGCAAGCTTGGTTTTGGGGCGTCATTTGTGGTGGGTGCTGCAGAAAAATAAAAAATCGTGAAAAAATGCGAAAAACGAAGAAAAATTTTCATGGTGCTGTGGATAATTTTGCCGCACCCGAGGACTTTCGCGGTGAGAATCCTTGGGTGGCGCGGGTTTCCCCTGGGTGGGCAGGGGATGGCGTGATGACTCGGAAAGTTAATATTTTTTTATATTTCAATGTGTTATCCTGTAGAGAAGTGCTGCAGAGAAGCCCTGGCATTTTCGTGCGCTGCGGTTTGCGGCGCACGTGGGCGGCCACTACAGGCCAGCCCCATGATGGACGCATGGGAACGAGTGGTTGCCCGGGTCGCCGAACGCATCCCGCCGGGCATGATTCAGCTTTGGGTGCGGCCCCTTTCGGGCACGTTGGTGGACGACACCTTGGTGGTGCGCGCTCCCAATCAATTCGTGCGCGATTGGGTGGAAAAGCGTCTGCGGACAAGCCTTGAGGACGCCGCAGAGGCAGAGCTCGGCTTCCGCCCCCGTCTCGACCTGGGGGTGGCAGAAGCGTCTCCGCGTCCCCTTGCGGCGTCCCGGCAGTTGGCGTTGCCTACTCCCGTTGCGGCCCCGCCCGTGTCCACGGTATCTTTTCGCCACGCTTTTGACGATTTTGTGGTGGGGCCCTGCAACCAGTTGGCGTACGCCGCGGCCCAAGGTTTTTGCCGGGGGGACGCCGGGGTGGAGCAGATGCTCCTTTGCGCGGCCCCGGGGCTTGGAAAAACCCATTTGGCGCAGGCCATCGGTGCGGAGATCGCCCGCCATACGGGCCGGCGGCAGATGCGCGTGTGCTATGTGAGCGCCGAAGAGTTCGTGAGCCAATTGGTCCTGGCCATCCGTTCGCGCACCACAGAGCAGTTCAAGAGCCGGTTCCGCCAAAATGTGGATCTTCTGCTTTTGGAGGATGTGCATTTCTTTCAGGGCAAGGAGAAGATGCAGGATGAGCTGGTCGGCACGTTGGACTGCCTGCGGCAAAGCGGCCGCCAGGTGGTGCTCACCAGTTCGTTTTTGCCGCGCGATCTCAAAGATATGGATGCGCACCTCACCTCCCGGCTCACCCAAGGGTTTTTGGCCACCATGGACCGGCCGGATTACGCCACCCGTCTCGCCATTGTGGAAGACAAGGCCCGGCGGGAGGGGGTCATGATGCCCGCCAGCGTAGCCGAGCTCTTGGCCCAGCGCCTCCGTTCCGATGTGCGTCAGCTGGAAAGCTGTGTGCGCAACCTCGTATTGCGCGCCCGGTTGCTCTCCGTGGACATCACCACCGCCCTCGCCTGGGAGATCCTGCGCAATTACGAGGTGGACAGCCCGTGCTTGTCGCTGGACGCCATCATTTCGTTCGTGTGCCAGGCCTACGGGATTTCCTTCGACGACCTGCGCTCCCGAAGCCGGAAGCGCGACCGGGTGATCGCCCGGAACACCTTGTTCTACCTTGCCCGCAAGCATACCGAGCTCTCGTTGGTGGAGATCGGCCGTCGCTTGAACCGCAAGCATTCCACGGTCATCAAAGGCATTACCTCCGTGGAGCGGGAGATCTCCCGCCGCACGCCCCTAGGCAACCAACTCGCCCATACCATTGGCCGATTGCACGCCTAGCCGTGCGGTTCGCTCTTGATGCCAGGGCGCTCTTTCCGTAGGAGCGCCCCATGGAACGCGTGTTGAGCACTGTGGCCGTGGGATTTCATACCGGCAATCAGCGCGCCGAGCTCATGGCCGGTGCAGTGGCTGCGTGGCTGACGGACCAGGGATGCCGGGCCTTCGTGGTGGAGACGCGCAAGGAGGAGACCTGCTGCCCTGCCCCGTGGGAGGAAGTGGATCTGCTGCTCACCCTGGGCGGGGACGGCACCATGCTGGGCTTTGCTCGTCGGGTGCTCGAACTGGGGGTCCCCATGTTGGGACTCAATGTGGGGGAAGTGGGCTTCCTGACCGAGCTCACCCCCACGGACTGGCAAACCTGCTTGCCCGCTATTCTTGCTGGAGAATACGAGATCTCTTCCCGCTTGGTGCTCGCCTGCACGGTGCTGCGCCGGGGCGAGGTGGCCTACCAGGGGTATGCGGTCAATGATGTGGTCATCGGGTGCGGGAGTCTGGCGCGGATGATCCGCCTGGACGTGTGGTACGGCGGCGATCACTTGGGCCAGGTGCGCGCTGACGGCCTCATTGTCGCCACGCCCACGGGCTCCTCGGGCTATTCCATCTCCGCAGGCGGCCCGCTGGTCTACCCGGAGCTGGATGTCTTCGTCCTCACTCCCATTTGTCCGTTTCTCCACGCCTTCCGCCCCATGGTCCTCCCTTTGGAGGAGGAAATCCGCGTGCACGTGCTTGAGGCCCGCTCTCAGGTGATGCTGACCCAGGACGGCCAGGTGGGGGTCATGCTCCATACGGGAGACAACGTATTCGCCTCACGCGCTACGCATTGTCTGCGGCTGGTGCGGCCGCTCCATTCCCATTACGCGAGCAAGCTCAAGTCCAAAGGATTTTTGCGGGGGAACTGATGCCCAAACTTCCAGCCTTCTCTTCCGTGCGTCAATTGCGCTATGGTCAAGATCCGTATCTCGACGGTTGGCTTCTGCATTTCATGACGGAGAACAACATCGAGCCGAACGTCAATCCGCAAGAAAACGCAGGCGTGGAGCAGCTTCGTTTCATGGTGGATATCGACGACGACCAGGTTTTTGCTCCATGTTCGGACCGCATGCTGCACAACCTCCTCAATACCGAACTCACGGAAGAGCTGCGCTTGGAGTATCGGGAAAAATGGCGTACTCTGGTGCATTTGGTGCACAGCTATGTCGAGGACCGCGCAACCCGTAAGAAGATCTACGCCATCTCCCGACACAAGATTCAGCAGATTTTGAATTTTCCTTTCCTCATCCCTTCGCGCTTTCTCAAACAGCTGCTCACCATCTTCATGGCCACCAGCGGTCTGCACGACCCCCTGGCGGATGTGAAACAGCACCGAAATGCGCGTGCCCTGGCCTTCACCAAGAGCCCAGCCATGCGCTGGGTGCTCTACACCTGTCCGGACGCGGCGTTGGAGTGCACCTCTCTGGACGCCATGCGTTGGCGTTTGGACGCCTTGGAGCTCTCCCGGTTGATCCGCCTGTCCCTGTGTGGGGAAATCTGGGCAGGTGACACCAGCGACGTCGCCGAAGGGGTGCTCCATCAAATCACAGCCCCATGGCCGGAGCTGGAGGCTGTGCTGGAGCGGACCCTGCGTCACGGCCGCGGCCTGAAGATCTTGTACCTGGCGGAGGAGAGCGGGGAGGTCGTTTTCGATATCTTGGTGATTCAGGCGCTGCTACGTCTGGGGCACCGAGTGACCTTGTCCGTGAAAGACGGTTTTGCGCTCACCTCGCCGACCGTGTGGGACGTGGAGCGGGACCCGAGTTTAGTGGAGCTTTTGGAAGAGGCTGTGGTGGTGGACAATGCGCGCTTGACCAAAAACGAGCTCCTGCGGTTGCACCGGGAGAATCCCTTTTTGGTCATTGGCGATGGTACGCGGGAGCGCCTCAATCTGTGGCGCACCAGCGTGACCTTCGCCCGCTCCTGGAAGGAGGCGGATCTTGTCATCGCCAAGGGCATGCCGCATTTCCGTCGTCTTATCGCCAACTCCCATCAATTTACCCGCGACATCGTGTGCTTGTATGTGGATGAAGGGGGCGATCCCCAAGTGGTATTCAAGGAAAAGTCGCCGCGGGTGACCAAGATCACCGAGCCCCAGATCCGCAGCCGGGCAGACTCCATCATCGCGACCATGCGGGCGGCCCGCGGCCAGGGCAAGCAGGTCATGTTCTACAGCGCCATTATCGGCAGCATCCCGGGCCAGACCAAGACCGCCATTCAGGTGGTCAATACCTTTGTAGCGCATTTGCGGTCCAAGTATTCGAATCTCTTTATCATCAATCCTGCGGAGCACTTCGTGGAAGGCATGGACGGGGATGACCTCATGTATATGTGGGAGCGGGTGCAGCGCAGCGGCTATATCGATATCTGGAGATTTCAGACCATCGAAGACATCGAGAAGAGTTTCGAACTCATGGGGCGTCCGGTGCCTGCGGAGTGGCACGGCAAGGACGCGACCTTTTCCACCGGATGTACCAAAGAGATGCATATCGCCTTGGACGTCCAGAAAACGCACCCGGAGATGCAGATCATCGGTCCAGACCCCAAGCGCTTTTTCCGTCGTATGGAGTACGGGGTGGGGAAGTATTTTGACGCCCGGCTGGCTGGACGGGGCGATCACTAAACCCATGCTGTCGGGCGTGGAGGTTGGCGCCGGAAGAGTTGCCTCCACATTACCGGAAATGAAGGACAATCCATGACACCAGACGCCTTGTGTGCGGCTTTGGACCAGCTGTGGCAAAGCCAGTTGGAACGGGTCGCCCGGTGGCACCACGAGCCGCCGCAGGACCCTCGTGGAGACGACCTCGTGGCCCTGGGGCTGCGTCAGCATCGGCGGAATTTTGACCTGTGGCATGTGGAAGACCGGGCCCGGCGGCGGGATGTCCCGGACGCGGTCATTGCGGCCTGCAAGCGGGAGATCGATGCCCTCAATCAGGAACGTAACGACTTGATGGAGGCCTTGGACCGTTGGTTCGTGGCGGCCATCAGTACGTTTCCCGGCCAGCAGGGGATTTCGCCGCAAACGCCAAGCCACACCGAGACGCTGGGGGCGGCGGTGGACCGGATGTCGGTGCTGAGCCTGAAGATCTATCATATGGAAGAAGAGTCCCGGCGGGTGGACGCTGGGGTGGAGCATGTGGCTCGTTGTGCGGAACGCCACCGGCTCCTCCTGCGTCAGCATGCGGACCTGCGTCGAGCCGTGCTGGCGGCGGTGGAGGACTACGCGTCGGGCCGGCGTCGGCCGCGGGTGTATTTCCAATGCAAGATGTACAACGACCCGAGTCTCAACCCGGAGCTGTACGCGGCCCGGAACGCATAAATGGGGAAAACGTCATGCGTGATTACGAAGTGGTCATCGGCCTGGAAGTCCATGCCCAGCTCAAGACCGAGAGCAAGATTTTTTGTTCCTGCTCCACCCGTTTTGGCGAGGAGCCCAATACCAACGTCTGCCCGGTGTGCACCGGTATGCCGGGCTCCCTGCCGGTGCTCAACGCCCGGGCCGTGGAGTATGCCGTGAAGATGGCCTTGGCCGTGGGCTGCCGGGTGAACCGCAAGTCCCTTTTTGCGCGCAAGAATTACTTTTATCCGGACCTGCCCATGGGCTACCAGATTTCCCAGTACGACCAGCCCTTGGCCGAACACGGTTGGGTGGAAATCCCTACGGAGGCGGGCCCCAAACGCATCGGCATCACCCGCATTCACATGGAAAATGACGCGGGCAAACTTCTGCACACCGATGGCACCTGGTCGCAGGTGGATTTGAACCGCGCCGGGACTCCGCTCATCGAGATCGTGAGCGAACCGGACATGCGTTCTGCTGCCGAGGCGGTGGAGTATCTCAAGGCCCTGCGCTCCATCCTCGTGTACCTCGATATCTGTGACGGCAACATGGAGGAAGGCAGTTTTCGGTGTGACGCCAACGTCTCTATCCGGCCGCGGGGAAGCGCCACGTTCGGCACCCGCACCGAGCTCAAGAACATGAACTCGTTTCGCAATGTGGAGCGCGCCATTCTCTACGAGGTGCGGCGCCAGGTGGAGCTGGTGGAAGACGGCGATGTCGTGGTGCAGGAAACGCGCCTCTTCGATGCGGCCAAGGGAGTCACGCGCTCCATGCGCGGCAAGGAAGAGGCCCACGACTATCGCTACTTTCCGGATCCGGACCTGGTCCCCTTGGTGCTCACCGAGGACCAGATCGCGGCGTGGCAGGCGGCCTTGCCGGAGTTGCCGGCCCAGCGCCGGGCGCGGTTCATGGATACGTTGGGGCTCTCGGCGGCGGACGCCGAGGTGCTCACTGCGGAAAAGGCCGTGGCGGACTATTTCGAGGCGGCCCTGGGGCACGGGGTGGAGCCCAAGAAGATCGCCAATTGGGTCATGGGTGATCTCTTGCGGGAACTCAACGACCGTGGCGTAGGGATCTCGGCATGCAGGCTCGCCCCGTCCCACTTCGCCCAGTTGGTGGGCCTTGTGGATGCCGGGAGCGTCAACGCCTCCCAGGCCCGGACGGTGTTCCGCGAGGTCTTCGATTCCGGCGAAGAGCCCAAGGTTGTGGTGGAGCGGCTGGGGCTCACGCAGGTCTCCGACGACGCCGCGGTGGAGTCCTGGGTGCGCGAAGTGCTCGATGCCAATCCTGCCGAAGTCCAGCGTCTGCGTGCTGGGGAGAAGAAGCTCATGGGATTTCTCGTGGGGCAGGTGATGCGCCGCTCTGGCGGCAAGGCCAATCCGGCCAAGGTCAACGCCTGTATTGCCCGGCTGGTGGCAAAGGAGGACGCGTGAACCGTTGTCTTTGGGCGTCTTTGGCGGCGTTCCTGCTGTGCGTCGGCGCGGCGCATGCATCGGACCCACTGGACACCATCGTTCTCATCAACCGCTCCATCGAGACGCAGAATCCGGCTTTGCTGGAGCGGGCCGTGGATCTGTCGGCACTCTCCAACCATGTGGTGCAAGGGGTGGCGCGGCAATTGGCTGCCGATCCTCCGCTTTTGGAGCACGAACCCCTGGCGGTGCTGGTGGCGCGGCTTCTGGGCCCGGGGCAGCAGGAAAGCGAGATGATGCGTGTTTTGGCCGAGGAAGGGCGGCGCTATCTGGTATGGGGGGTGGCGGGCGGAGCCTTTGCCGGGCAGCCCCACGAAGAAGTCCCGCGTGAAGGGCTCTTGGCGGCGGTGTTGGCCCAGGTATCCCCGGGGCGCAAGGAGCTGCGCGCGGCGCAGGTGGTGGAGGAGGAAGGCCCCCACGCCGTAGTGGAAGTGGACCTGGTGGATCATGGCACCGGCGCCGTGTACCCTCTGGCATTGCGTTTGGCCCGCGGGAAGGAGGGATGGCGGGTGGTTGCTCTGCTCAACGTGGAATCCCTCGTTGCCCGTATTCGTGCGGAGGCCCGCACTCCCTAGGTGTGTGGTTCGTTCCCACTTTTTGCCACAGGGCGCCTGCGTTTGAGAAAACGCAGGCGTTTTTTTTTTTCTTTTTACTGCAAAATGAATGGGATGGGTTATGAATGCCGCTGTGGATATCCATTCTTGCAGCCCGGACCCTTGACAGGATTCCCGAATCTTCACTAGCCGAGTGGAAAGAAGTGGGAAAAAGTGGGAGGTACGGGTGTTTCGTGGCCATGCCCTACGAACTCAGGACGACAAGGGGCGTCTCATGCTGCCTCCGGAGTTTCGGGATGAGGTGCTACGGGTATCTCCCGAGGGCGTGGTGGTGCTCACCAACTTCGACGACTGCGTGGCCGGATATCCCCTGCCGGAGTGGGAGGTCATTGAGCGCAGCTTTGCGCAGCTCAACATGGCCAATCGCCGTTTCCGCGACTTTCATCGGTTCTTTCTCTCCGGGGCGGTGCAGGTGACCTTGGACAAGCAGGGCCGCCTTCTCATTCCGCCGCATCTGCGCGCCTATGCCGGGTTGCGCCGTGACATCGTCCTGGCCGGCGTGGGGCGTAAGTTCGAGATTTGGGATCAGGAGCGCTTCGAGGCGCAGCGCCAGGCCATGCAGCAGGATTTCGACGCCGTCATGGATGAACTTGCCCAGAACGGATTTCAACTGGCCCTTTAGGGCGATAGGGACGGATTATGACCTCGCGTGGCGAGACCTCCCATATTCCGGTGCTCCCCAAGGAAGTGCTGCATTGGCTCGATCCCCGTCCGGGGGGCCGCTATCTGGACGCCACCGTGGGCCTCGGCGGGCATAGCGCAGCCATTTTGGCGCATACGGCGGGGCAAGCGGAGGTCCTCGGGCTCGACCGGGATGCCGACGCCCTTGCCGTGGCGCGGGAACGCCTGCGTGCCTGGTCGACGCAAGTCCATCTTTTTCAGAGTAATTTTGCAGACGCCGCCACCTGGATTCAACGCCTGGGCTGGGGGCGGGTGGATGGCATTCTCGCGGATCTTGGGGTCTCGTCGCTGCAACTCGACACTGCGGAGCGGGGCTTTTCCTTTCTCCACGACGGTCCCCTGGATATGCGCATGGATCAGCGTCTGCCCGAGACCGCAGGCAAGTTGGTGAATGAGGCGAGCTACGTGCGGCTCAAGGGGATCATCCGGGACTTGGGCGAAGAGCCTTTGGCCGGGCGCATCGCCCGGGTCATCGTGGACGCTCGGGAAAAACAGCCCATCTCCTCCACGGCGGAATTGGCTCGCTTGGTAGCGTTGGCCTATCCGCCAGCGCGGCGTTACCAGGCCCGCAATCATCCGGCTACCCGCACGTTTCAGGCGTTGCGCATGGCGGTCAATCAGGAGCTGGAAGCAGTGGAGGCGTTTTTGCGCGTGGCCGTGGAGCTTTTGGCCCCCGGAGGGCGCTTGGTGGTGATTTCTTTTCATTCCCTGGAAGATCGCCTCGTGAAGCGTTTTTTCCGTGCCGAGGCCGCCACCTGTGTGTGCCCGCCGCGCCAGCCGGTGTGCACCTGCGGTCATAGCCCGCGCCTGCGCATCCTCACCCGTAAGCCCATCACCCCTTCGGATGCGGAGTTGGCGACCAACCCGCGCAGCCGGAGCGCCAAGTTGCGGGCTGCAGAACGCTTGGATGCGTCAGGTCTTCAGGTGGAGGACCGATGAACCGCGAACGTCCATCGTTGGTGCTGACGGTGTTTGTGCTCGTGGCCACCGCCGTGTTGGGGCTGGTGCTCGTGTGGGTGAACATCGAGCGCTTGGATTTGGCCTACGAGTGCAAACAGCTGGAGCGGGAGCTCGCGCGCCGTATGGATTTGCATGAGAAGCTGGTGGTGGAACGCCAGTATTTACTTTCTCCAGCGACCTTGGGCGCGCAGGCGCAGCGTTATGGCCTGAAACCTCCTTCTCGGGAGCAGATTCGGGTGGTGCCCTAATGGCTCGAGCAAAAACTGGTCCCAAACGCGATTGGTTTCGGCCTAAGGCCACCCTTGTTGCGATTTTTTTCGCAGCTTTTCTGATCGTGGTTTGGGGAAGGGCGTATTGGCTGCAGGTGGTGCAGGGGCCAGAACTCGCCCACAAAGCACAGCGGCAGCACTGGACTTCAGAGCAGATTTCCGGGCGACGTGGGATCATCATGGATCGCAATGGCGTGCTGCTGGCCACGTCGGTGAATGTGGCGTCGGTGTCGGCCAGGCCTGCGGAAGTGGCGGACCCGGTCCAGGCGGCTGCGCGCTTGAGTAAGATTTTGGGCATTGCTCCGGAGCGCATTGCACGCCAGCTGCGCTCGGGCCGCAAGTTCGTATGGATTGCACGCAAGATCAGCGACGCCCAGGCGCAGGCCATCCGCGAGCTGGGTATCGCCGGAATTTTCTTGGAAAACGAAAGCGCGCGCCAGTACCCTCAAGGGGTGGTGGCTGGGCAGCTCTTGGGTTTTGTGAATGTGGACGGCGAGGGCATCGAGGGGCTGGAGCAGGAGTTCGAGGATGTGCTCAAACCGTCGCAAGCCAAGTTCACGGTGCAGCGTGACGCCCAAGGCAATCGCTTGGGCCCGAGCCCTGCGGACCTGGATGCCCTCAGCGGCCGTCCTGTTCAACTTACCCTGGACGTCCAGGTGCAGGTGGCGGCGGAAGCAGCTTTGGAGCGTGCCGTAGTAGGCAGCCAGGCCCAAAGCGGCATGTGCATGGTGGTGGACGTGGCCACCGGCGAGATTCTGGCGTGGGCCAATTATCCGTTCTTCAACCCCAATATGCGCGGTACAGATCGGGCGCAGTGGCGCAACCGTATCGCCATGGACATCTTTGAGCCTGGGTCCATTTTGAAGCCCTTTGTGCTGGCCGCCGCCTTGGAAGAGCGGGTATGCTCTCCCAGCCGGAGTTATTTCTGCGAGAATGGCCGGTGGAGTGTGGCAGGAAAGCGTATCAAGGACACGCATGCCTACGGCACGCTCACCGTCAACAAGATTCTTCGCTATTCCAGTAACATCGGCATGGCCAAGATCGGCCTGGAGTTGGGTGGGCCGCGCCTTCGCAAATATTTGGACGCCTTGGGATTGGGCAAACCCACGGGGTTGCCGCTGCCCGGCGAGGCCGCCGGCCTGGTGAAACCCCTCTCCAGCTGGCGCAAGGTGGAGCAGGCCAATATCTCTTTCGGCCAGGGTATCGGGGTCACCATGCCTCAGATGATGCAGGCGTATCTCACCTTGGCCCGAGAGGGGGAACGGATCCCGCTGCGTTTGGTCCGCAATGCCGGCAACGCTTCTGGGGAGACACCTTCCGAGCCGGCGCGGGTGTTTTCGCGCCAGACGGCGCGCACCGTGCTCAACATGCTCGCCGAAGTGGTGGAGGAAGACGGTACCGGTACGTTGGCCCGCATCCAGGGCGTGCGGGTGGGGGGCAAGACCGGCACCGCCCAAAAGGCATCGGCTCAGGGCGGGTATGGGTCGGACTATTTGGCGTCGTTTTTTGCCGTGTTTCCTGTGGATCAGCCGCGGTATGTAGTGGGCATGGTGGTGGATACACCCCGTACGAGCCACTATGGCGGCGTAGTGGCTGCCCCGGAAGTGCGCAATGTGGGGGTGCGGCTGCTTACCTTGGCGGGCATGCTCCAGCCGGTAGTGGATGGCAAACTTTTGGCGGAAGCTGCCTCCCTCCAGCCGAAATCGGAAAATGTGCGGAGGACGAAGATCTCTGCAGCCGTGGCCGTTCCGCAAGATACCTCTCAAGAGGTCGGGGGCGCCAAGGGCACAGCAGTGCCGGACGTGCGGGGACTCACAGTGCGCGAGGCCTTGGAGGTGCTCATCCCCTACGGGGCGAGCTTGACCGTTGCTGGCAGTGGCTCGGTGGTGGAGCGGCAGATGCCTGTGGCGGGCGGCTCGTGGCCGGAGGGCAAGGAAGTCCGGCTGTGGCTGGCGCGGGAGCCTGGCGATGGATAACTTGCGGCAGATAGAGGATCTGGTGCGCCGTGGTGCGCGTCTTTGCAGCCACTCCGGGCAGGTGACGGCTGGGGATGTCTTTGTCGCCCTGCCGGGGACCCATGTGGACGGGGCGCGCTTCGTGCCCGAGGCCGCTTCCCGGGGAGCCGTGGCCGTGGTGACCGCTCGGGGCGTCGCGGTCCCTGCCGGAGTGCTTCACGCCGAGGTGGAGAATCCTGGGCAGACGTTGGGGGAGCTTGCGCGCATCGCCTATGGCGGGGGCGGGTATCCCTGTGTGGTGGGCATTACCGGAACCAACGGCAAGACGACCACCACGTATCTGGTAGAGGCCATCCTCGCCGCTTCCGGGCGGAAGGTCGGTGTGGTGGGGACCGTGGCCTGCCGCTGGCCGGGAAACGAGGCGCCGTCCTCCATGACCACCCCCGACGTCCTTACGTTACACCAGACGCTCGGCCGCATGGCTCGCGACGGGGTGGACACCGCGGTGCTTGAGGTCTCCTCCCATGCCTTGCACCAAAATCGTCTGGCTGGGATCGCGGTGGAAATCGGAGTATTCACGAACCTCACCCAGGACCACCTGGACTACCACCACACCATGGAGGAGTATTTCGCGGCCAAGGCTCTGCTCTTTCACGCCCAGGGCAAGGCCTGCCGCCTGGCGGCCATCAATGCCGACGACCCATGGGGGCGGCGCCTGGCCCAAAGCCGCCCCGACGCCGTGACCTTTGGCCTGGCGGAACACGCGGACGTGCGCGGCTGCGTGCAGCGCATGGACCTCACGGGCATGCGCCTGGCCATGACCTGGCAAGGGCGGCGGTGGGAAGTGGCCTCACCCTTGGTGGGGGCGTACAATGCCCAGAACTTGCTCGCCGCCCAGACCGTGGGGCTCCTTTTGGGTCTCGACCCGAACACCTTTGCCGTGGCTTTGGAGCATGCAGGCGGCGCCCCGGGCCGCTTGGAGCGGGTGCCGCATCCGCGGGGGGTGCATGTGTTCGTGGATTACGCCCATACCCCCGATGCCCTGGACAAAGTGTGCGCCACGCTGCGGGCCGTGGGCAAGGGACGGCTCATCGTGGTCTTTGGCTGCGGCGGGGATCGGGACCCAGGCAAACGCCCGCTCATGGGCGAAGCCGTGGCGCGGCACGCCCATGTGGCGGTGGTGACCTCGGACAATCCCCGCTCCGAAGACCCCGAGGCCATCATCGACGCCGTCATGCCCGGGCTCGCGCAGGCCCCGCGGGTGTTGCGGGAATCCGATCGTCGTACCGCCATTGCCCTGGCCCTGGCCGAAGCCCGACCCGGAGACGCGGTGCTCATTGCCGGCAAAGGGCACGAGTCCGTACAGATCATTGGACAACGACGGCTGCCCTTTTCCGACGTGGCCGTTGCCCGGGAGCTTGCCGCATGCGCATGACTCTGAACGCCATAGCCCCGGCCGTGGGGGTCCCGTTTTCCGGGGAGAACGTGGAGGTAACCGGGGTTACCATGGACAGCCGCCGCGTCCGGCCGGGGGACCTTTTTGTGGCCGTGCCGGGTGCGCGGGTGGATGGGCACGATTTTGCGAAAGACGCCGTTGCTGCCGGCGCGGTGGCCGTACTCGCCTCCCGTCCGCTGCCGGTGTCCGTCCCCGTCCTGGTGGTGCCGGACACGGTGCGCGCCCTTGGGGCTCTGGCGCGGGCGTGGCGGTACGCGACCCGAGCCCGGGTGGTGGCGGTCACCGGGTCCGCAGGCAAGACCACGGTCAAGGAGACTCTGGCCTTGGTGCTCTCCGGCCAAGGGAAAGTGGGTAAAAATCCTGGGAATTTCAACAACCAACTGGGTCTGCCCCTCTCCATGCTCGCCCTGGATGGGGATGAAGACTTCTGGGTCCTGGAAGTGGGCATCAGTCAGCCTCAGGATATGGACGAGCTCGGGGCCATCCTGGCGCCGGACATGGCCCTCATCACCAATGCGGGGCTGGCCCATGCCGAAGCCTTGGGCGGGGTGGACGGGGTCGCCCGGCACAAGGCCCGCATTCTGGCCTGGCTTCGCCCCGGTGGAGCGGGGGTATGGAACATGGGGTGCCCGGAATTGCACGCCGCCTGTGTGCAGGCCGGCTGCCCGTCCGTGACCTTTGCCGGCAGCGCGGACGTGGACGCGGACGTGCGGGTCCTTGCGCGGCACAAGACCCCCGCAGGATTTGCCTTTACTGTTGCTTGCGCCGGCGACAGTGTGCAGCTACAGGCCACGGCCGCCTGTGCGCACGCGGAAAACGTCGCTGCCGTGGTGGCGGCGGCTTGGTATTTGGGCGTGCCCATGACGGCGGTGGAAACCGGGCTTTTGGCTGTTTCCCCGCAGGCGGGGCGGTTTGTGTGCCGCGAGCGCGGTGCGTGGGTGCTTATCGACGACACCTACAATGCCAATCCCCTGTCCATGACCACGGCCTTTGCCGAGGCCAGGCAGATGGCCGGCTCCCGCCCCTTGGTGGCGGTGCTCGGAGAAATGCGGGAGCTCGGCGCCCATGCCCCGGCTGCCCACCGCCGCTTGGGTGAGCTGGCCCGTGCGGCCCAGTGTCCATTGGTGGTGTATCGCGGGGCGCATGCCGATGCGGTGGCCGAGGGCTTTGGTCCTGGGGCTGCGCTGTGCGTCACGGACACCCCAAAGGAGGCGTGGGAGGCCTTTGCCGCCCTTGGGCTGTCGAACGCCGTGCTTTTGTTCAAAGGCTCTCGGGGGAGCCGTATGGAAGAATTTTTGGCGTATTTTGAGGAGCGTCTTGCGTGATCTATCATCTGCTCTATCCGCTGAGTGACACCATCAGCGTTTTCAATGTCTTCCGCTACATAACCTTTCGCTCCGTGTACGCCATGGTGACGGCCCTTGTATTGGCTATTGTAGTGGGCCCTACATGCATCGAGTGGCTGCGCCGTCTCAAATTGGGGCAATACATCAAGGAGTGCGGGCCGGATCATCAGCAAAAAAGCGGCACGCCCACCATGGGCGGGCTGCTGTACGGCTTGTGCCTGCTGGTGAGTGTCTTTTTGTGGGCGGATTTGACCAATCCGTTCATCTGGTTGTGTGTGTTCGTCTTCGTGGGCTTTGGTCTGGTGGGCCTGGTCGACGACTATCTCAAGGTGGTGCGTCGGCATAACGACGGCCTGTCGGCGCGGGGCAAACTCTTGGGGCAGGTGCTGGTGGCCTTGGGGGCCGTGAGCGTGCTTGTGGCCTTGCCGCAGTATTCCACCAAGCTCATGGTGCCGTTTTTCAAGCATCTGCAACCGGATCTTTCCTGGCTGTATATCCCCTTTGCGGTGTTCGTGCTCACGGGTTCTTCCAATGCCGTGAACCTCACCGACGGACTCGACGGCCTGGCCATCGGTCCAGCGGTGGTGTGCGCGGCGTGCTTCGCGGTGTTCGTCTACGTGGCCGGCCACGTCAATCTGGCCAACTATCTCCAGGTGGCCTACATCCCTGGAGTGGGTGAGGTGGCGGTGTTTTGCGGGGCCATGGTGGGCGCGGGGCTCGGGTTTTTGTGGTTCAACGCCTATCCAGCCCAGGTGTTCATGGGGGATGTAGGGAGCCTGAGCATTGGCGGGGCCTTGGGCTTCGTGGCCGTGCTCTGCAAACAGGAGCTCCTGCTCGCCGTGGTGGGCGGGCTTTTCGTGGTGGAGACCCTCTCGGTGATCCTCCAGGTGGGCTACTTCAAGATGACGGGCGGCCGTCGTATCTTGCGTATGGCGCCCCTGCACCATCACTTTGAAAAATGTGGCCTGCATGAGTCGAAGATCATCGTACGGTTTTGGATTCTTTCCATTTTGCTTGCGGTGCTCGCCCTGGGCACCCTCAAATTGCGGTAGGTCCCCATGCGAGCAATGATCAATCCCGACCAATTGCGTGGACACCAGGTGGCGGTAGTGGGCGCCGGGCGTTCGGGCATGGCGGCGGCGCGTCTGCTGCGCGCCTTGGGGGCCGAGGTGCGGGTGCACGACACGCGTTCGGAGAGCTTGGCGGAGGCGGCCGCGGAGGAATTTTCCGTGAGCGTCGGAGAGCACCGGGCGGAGGATTTTGCCCACTGCCAGATGGTGGTGCTCAGCCCTGGGATCCCGCGGGCGCGCATCGCCCCGTTGGTGCCTCCAGGCACGACCCTCATCGGGGAGCTGGAGCTGGGCAGCTGGTTTGTGAGCGAACCCATGGTGGCCGTGACCGGATCCAACGGCAAGACCACCACCACTTCCGTGATCGGACATGTGCTGCAGCATACGGGCCGCCGGGTCTTCGTGGGCGGCAATATCGGTACGCCGCTGTGTGAGTACGTGCTCTCCGGGGACCAGGCGGACGTTGTGGTGCTGGAAGTCTCCAGTTTTCAGCTCCAGACAGTAAGTGCCTTTCATCCGCGCGTGGGGGTGCTCCTCAATATCTCTCCCAACCATTTGGATTACCACGCCGACATGGACGAATACCGCGCCGCCAAGATGCAGCTCTTTGCGCGCATGACCGCGGCGGACTTGGCCGTGCTGCCGCTGGGGCTCAAGGAGGAGGTGGAGCGCGGGGGCTGGATTCGGGCGCGGCGGGTGTACGTCACCGCAGTGCAGCGGTTTGTGTGTCCGGGGCTTCCTGGGGCCCACAACCAAGCCAATGTGGAGGCGGCATGGCATGCCTGCCGCTTTTTCGGTGTGGACGAGGCGGCTTTTGCCGCAGCGGTCAAGGATTTTCAGGGGCTTCCCCATCGCCAGGAAGTGGTGTTCGAAAAGGATGGGGTACGTTTTGTGGATGATTCCAAGGCCACGACGCTGGATGCCCTGGCGGCGGCCCTGACGGCCCAAGAACGGCCGGTGCGGCTCTTGGCGGGCGGGGTGTTCAAAGGCGGAGATCCCGCGGCGCTCGCTCCGCTGATCCGGGAGCGCTGCCGCAGCATCCATTTGTTCGGCCAAAGCCGGGAGGTGTTCACCGCAGCCTGGGAGCACTTGGGGCTCCCCCTTTCTTGGCATCCCACCCTGGAGGAGGCTGTGGTCGAGGCCGCGAAGATGGCTACCTCCGGAGAGACCGTGCTCCTTTCTCCGGCCACGGCGAGCTTCGATCTGTTCGCCAACTACAAGGAGCGCGGCCAGACCTTTGCTGCGGCTGCCCGTCGCGCCATGGGGGTTGAGGGATGAGCGCGCCTCAAGGCATGCGGAAGCCCTCGTGGGATGTGCCGCTTTTGGCCGCGGTGTTGTGTCTCACGGTTTTGGGGCTCATCATGGTGTTCTCCGCCAGCGGTATCGTGGCGGAAAAGACCATGGGCAGCAAATACGTGCTCTTCCAAAAGCAACTCTTTTTCGTGGGGCTGGGGCTGATGGCCATGATGGCGGCCATGCGCATCCCGGTGACCTTCTTTCAGCGTCATGTCTATTGGTGGGTGTTTTTTGCCTTGGTGCTGCTCATTTTGACCTTGGCCTCCCCCCTTGGCGTACGCATCGGCGGGGCCAGGCGGTGGCTGCACCTGGGACCGCTTTCCTTCCAGCCCCTGGAAATGGCCAAGATCGCCCTGGTCTTGTATCTGGGGTACTTTTTCTCGCGCAAACAGGAGAAGGTGAAGACCTTTAGCGTGGGTTTTTTGCCGCCGCTTTTGATGACCGCCCTTTTTTGCTTGCTCCTCATGCTCCAGCCGGACTTTGGCGGCTCGGTGTTTTTGGCCGCCATCTTGTTTCTGCTCTGCTTTGTGGGGGGCACGCGCCTCATCTTTTTGGGGGCGTCGGTGCTTTTGGCCGTGGTGGGGGGCATCCTTTTGGTGATCCATTCCCCGTATCGTTTGAAGCGGGCCTTTGCTTTTCTCGATCCCTTTCAAGACGCCCAGAACACGGGCTACCAATTGGTGCAGTCCTTCTATGGGTTGGGTTCGGGCGGCTGGTGGGGCGTGGGCCTGGGGGCGGGACGCCAAAAACTCTTTTTTCTCCCCGAGGCGCACAATGACTTCATCTTGGCCGTCATGGGCGAGGAGCTGGGGTTTGTGGGGTTGTCCTTGGTTTTTGCGTTGGTGGCGGTCATCTTGTGGCGGGTGTTTGCCATCACCCTGCGGCAGCGGGACTTGGAGCGGCGCATCCTTGCCCTCGGCATGGGATCCATCATTCTTTTGGGCGCGCTTCTCAATAGCGCGGTGGTGCTCGGCCTGCTTCCTCCCAAAGGCGTCCCCATGCCATTTGTGAGTTATGGAGGCAGCCACATCTTGGGGGGCTTTTTCTGTGTCGGTATGCTTCTCAACCTTTCCCGGGAGGGCGCGCCATGAACATCGTGCTGACCACAGGCGGTACGGGCGGTCATATTTTTCCCGCCTTGGCCGTGGCGGAGGCCTTGCGGCAGCTGGAACCCACCGCGGCGGTGGTCTTTGTGGGAGGGACCTACGGCCCGGAAGGGCGCATGGCGCATGGGGCGGGCATCCCCTTCGTGGGGTTGCCGGTGCGTGGGGTCATTGGCCGGGGGCTGCGTGGGGCCGTCGCCGGGGCGCGGCTCGGGGCCAGCGTGCTCATGGCCTTGGGGCTCATGCGTTCCCTGCGACCTGCGGTGGTGGTGGGCTTTGGCGGGTACGCGGGATTTCCTGCCGTGGCCGCGGCCAAGGTGCTGCGCATCCCTTGCGGGATTCACGAGCAAAACAGCATTCCGGGCGCGGCCAACCGGTGGCTCGCGCGTTGGGTGGACCAGGTGTGGACCAGTTTTCCGGACATGGCGGACCCCCTTTTTTCGGGGCCACGGGTGCGGTGCACGGGAAATCCGGTGCGCCAGGCGGTGTGCGCCGTGGCGGGTGTGCGCCCGCCGGCGGGCCGCAATCTTTTGGTCGTGGGGGGGAGCCAAGGGGCCCGCGCCCTCAATGACCTCATGCTGGCCCACGCCGCGCGTCTGCGCGCCGAGGGAATCCGTCTCTGGCATCAGACCGGTCCCGAAGATTTTGCGCGGGTGCAGGCGGCCTACGCCACCGCCTACCCCGAGGCCCGGGTGGAGCCCTTCATTGACGCCATGGACGAGGCCTACGCCTTTGCCGATGTGGTGCTGTGCCGAGCCGGGGCGACAACCATCGCAGAGCTCACCGCCGCCGGCAAGCCGAGTATTTTGGTCCCCTTCCCGTACGCCACCCATGACCACCAAACCAAGAACGCGCAGGCCTTGGCTGCTCGCGGGGCCGCAGTAGTGCTTCCCCAGAGTGTTTTGCCCAGCGTGGATGTAGTGCGTATGCTCACCGACCTCTTTGCCGCCCCGGACCGGTTGGCGGCCATGGGCAAGGCGGCCGCCGCCCTGGGGCGTCCGCAGGCGGCGCGCGCGCTTGCCGAAGACATCGTGCGCTTGGCGCAGAGGAAGTCATGAGATCGAAAATTCAGCGAATCCACATGATCGGCATCGGCGGTTCCGGCATGAGCGGCATCGCCGAGGTGCTGGCTACCCTGGGGTACGCGGTGCGTGGCTCTGACCTGGCGGAGTCCGCTGCGGTACAGCGGTTGCGACAGCTCGGGATCACCGTGTTTTTGGGGCATGCCCGCGGTCAGGTGGGCGACGCGCAGGTGGTCGTGCGGTCGTCGGCGGTGCGCGACGACAATCCCGAGATCCTCGAAGCCCGGGAGCGGGGTATCCCCATCATCCCCCGGGCAGAGATGCTCGCGGAGCTCATGCGCCTCAAAATAGGAGTGGCGGTGGGGGGCACCCATGGCAAAACCACCACGACGTCGCTCATCGCCACAGTGTTCACCGAGGCGGGCTTGGACCCCACGGTGATCATCGGCGGCCGGCTCAATGCCTTGGGTTCCAACGCCCGTTTGGGGGCAGGGGAGTACCTGGTGGCCGAGGCCGATGAGTCCGACGGATCCTTTTTGTGTTTGCTGCCGCAGGTGGCGGTGATCACCAACGTGGACGCCGATCACCTCGACTTTTATCCCGACCTTGCGGCCATCGAGACGGCGTTCGTTCAGTTTGCCAACAATGTGCCGTTTTACGGATTGGTGGTGGCTTGCGGCGATGACCCCGGGGTGCAGGCCATCCTTCCCCGCATCAAGCGCCCGGTGCAGACCTATGGGTTTGGCTCCGGCAACCATTGGCGGGCGGAGGTCCTGGAGGTGGATCACGGCTCCCGGTTTCGGGTGTGGGAGGCGGGCTCTCTCTGGGGGGAGGCGGTGGTGGCGCAGCCAGGTCGGCACAATGTGTTGAACGCCCTCGCGGTGATCGCGGTGGCTCAGGAAGCCGGCATCTCGCCAGAGGCCATCTGCCATGGTCTGGCCCATTTCGCGGGTGTGGGACGGCGCTTTGAACGCAAGGGCGAGCGGGGCGGTGTGCTCGTGGTGGATGACTACGGCCACCATCCTACGGAGATCGCCGCCACCCTGGCCACGGCCCGGCAGGTGTACCCGGACCGCCGCTTGGTGGTGGCTTTTCAGCCCCATCGCTTCACCCGCACCAAGGCGCTTTTTGGCGAGTTCGCCCGGGTGTTTTCCGGGGTGGACACCTTGCTGCTCACCGAGATTTATGCGGCGAGCGAAGACCCCATTCCCGGGGTGAGCGGCCAGAGCCTTGCCCAGGCCATTCGTCAGGTGTCCGATACGCCGGTACATTTTTTTGCGGACTTTGCTGCCCTCGAGGCGGCCCTGCCCCAGTACCTGCGGCCAGGGGACGTTCTGCTCACCTTGGGGGCAGGCAGTATTTGGACGGTGGGGCAACGGTACCTTGAAGGCTAGGGAGCGACTGGCACGGCGGGTGGTGCTCACCCGGGGCCGCAAGCCGCGGAAGAATGTTTCCCGGGAGCCGCGCCGCCCTGTCTCTTCCGGGGGGACCCCGTGGTGGGTCACTCTGGGGCGCGGATTGCGGTGGACCGTGGGGATGCTTTTGGGGTGCGTGCTTGTGGCGGGGATAAGCCTGGGCATCCTGTGGGGGTATCGGTGGATCACGGGGCACGAGCTCTTTCAACTCCGGCAGCTGACCGTTACGGGGGCGCAGCGCTTCACCCCGGAGGAGGTGGCGGCCATGGGCGGAGTGCAGCTGGGCGTGAGTGTGCTCGACCTCAACATCGCCGAGGTTCGGGCTCGCATCGCTGCCAACCCGTGGATTCGCGAAGCCTCGGTGACGCGGGTTTTGCCGGATACGGTGATCATTGAAATCGGGGAGCGACGGCCGGTGTTTCTCGTGCCGCGGGAAGGGACGTTTTTCTACGCCGACGCCGAGGGACGGCCTATTGCCCCGGTGACGCCGGAGCGCTTCGTGTCTTTGCCGGTGCTGGAGAAGAACGAAGCCGTGGAGGTGAGCGCGGGCCTCAAGCAGGTGCTCGTCGCCATGGAACGCAACCAATTGCCCTTTGGCATGCACCAGGTGGCGTGGATCCGTCAGGAGAGTGCGGAGCAGTATAGTTTGATGCTCGAGAAACCGCGGATCTTGGTGCAATTGGATGGCAGAGACGTCGCTTCCATGGTGGAAAGCCTTGGGCGCTTGTGGCAAGATTTGACGCAGCGGGGGGAAATGGACAAGGTCGCCAGCGTGTTCGTCATGCCGGGTCGCGCTTGGGTTTCCCTGAAAAAGGACGAGAGCCGGTCGGGAAAGGAGTAGGTATGGCCAAATCGGAAATGATCGTGGGTTTGGACATCGGCACCACCAAGATTTGTGCCGTGGTGGGTGAGGTGGATAGTGAAGGTGTCAATATCGTAGGCATTGGCACCAGTCCGTCCACGGGCTTGCGCAAAGGCGTGGTGGTGAACATCGAGCAGACCGTGCAGTCCATCAAGCGCGCCTTGGAAGAGGCCGAGCTCATGGCGGGCTGTGAAATCCGTTCGGTGTATGCGGGCATTGCTGGAAGCCATATCAAGGGCTTCAACAGTCACGGGGTGATCGCCGTCAAAGGCGGCGAGGTCACGGCCCGAGACATCGAGCGGGTGCTCGACGCAGCCAAGGCCGTGGCCATCCCTCTGGACCGCGAGGTGATCCATATCCTGCCCCAAGAATATATCGTGGACGACCAGACCGGCATCATCGACCCCCTCGGCATGGCGGGGGTGCGCCTGGAAGTGAAGGTGCACATCGTTACCGGCGCGGTGACCAGCGCCCAGAATATCGTCAAATCCTGCCATAAATCGGGTTTGGATGTGGAGGATATCGTCCTTGAAGCCTTGGCCTCCAGCAAAGCGGTGCTCACCGACGAAGAGCGGGAGATCGGGGTGGCCTTGGTGGACATCGGCGGCGGCACCTCGGACATCATCATCTTTCATGACAACTCCATCAAGCATACCGGCGCCGTCCCCTTGGGTGGCGCCAATCTCACCAATGATATCGCCTTCGGCCTGCGCACCCCCACCCAAGCGGCGGAGCGCATCAAGGTGCGCTATGGCTGCGCCTTGGCCGAATTGGTGCACGAAGATGACATCATCGAGGTGCCCAGCGTGGGCGGCCGTGAGCCGCGCAGGCTTTCCCGGCAGGTGCTGGCGGAAATCTGCGAGCCGCGCATGGAGGAGATGCTCATGCTCGTAGATCAAGAATTGGTGCGATCGGGCTACAAGCACCTCATCGGCGCAGGCGTAGTGCTCACGGGCGGGGCGTCGCGCATCGAAGGTATTCAGGAACTGAGCGAACGCATTTTCAACCTGCCCACGCGGACGGCGTCGCCCATGGGAGTGGGGGGGCTCAAAGATGTCGTGGACAATCCTATGTACGCGACTGCGGTGGGACTGCTCCTCTATGGGGCGGAACAGCATGGTCAGGAACACCGTATCCGCATTCGGGACACCAATGTTTTTCACACCATTTTGTCGCGCATGAAGAAGTGGTTTGCAGATATTAGCTAACGAAGCCAGAAGTTGCGGTACAACCCTGTGGGGAGAGGGGATGCTCCCTAAGAACTTGTGGGAGGGGAAGATGGAATTTACGCAGATTGAATCGGATAGCTTGGAAAGCCCGGCCATCATCAAAGTCATCGGCGTGGGAGGAGGTGGTGGCAACGCCATCAACAACATGATCGCCTCGCAGCTTCAGGGGGTGACCTTCATCGCCGCCAACACGGACGTGCAGGCCCTCAAAACGTCCAAGGCGGAGATCAAGGTCCAGTTGGGCGAAAAGCTCACCAAGGGACTGGGCGCCGGAGCCAATCCCGACGTGGGGCGGGACGCGGCCATGGAGAGTCAGGCCGTCATCCGGGACGCCTTGGGTGAGTGCGACATGGTGTTCGTCACCGCAGGCATGGGCGGCGGCACCGGCACCGGCGCGGCCCCGGTGGTGGCACGGGTGGCCAAGGAAATGGGGGCCTTGACTGTGGCCGTGGTCACCAAGCCCTTTTTCTTCGAAGGCAAGCGGCGCATGCAGCAGGCGGAGCGGGGCATCAAGGAGCTCCGGGAGATCGTGGACAGCATCATCGTGGTGCCCAATGATCGCCTGTTCGCCATTGCCCCCAAGAAGACTCCGGTGGTGGAGATGTTGGTCAAGGCGGACGAAGTGCTCCATCAGGCAGTGAAAGGCATCTCGGATCTCATCATGGTGCCGGGACTCATCAACCTGGATTTCGCCGATGTGAAGGCGGTCATGGAGCAGATGGGGCTCGCCATGATGGGCACGGGTGTGGCCACAGGCGAAGGCCGGGCGCGTGAGGCGGCCATGCGGGCCATCACCAGTCCGCTGCTCGACGACATCAGCATCGAAGGGGCGCGCGGGGTCATTCTCAATGTGACTGGCGGTTACGACATCTCCATGGACGAACTCAACGAGGCGACCTCCATCATTCACGAGGCCGTGCACCCGGATGCCCACGTGATCTTCGGTATGGCCTTTGATCCCGAATGCACCGAGGAGCTGCGGGTGACGGTCATCGCCACCGGCATCCAGGAGGCGCAAAGCGCGCCGGAGAAGTCCAAGGCTGCTGCGGCGACCCCGACTCCCAAGGCCAAGGATCGTCCGTATTTCGTCCCCCAGGGGATGGAAGGGCGTGAGAAGAACGACCTCTCGGTGCCGACGTACATGCGACGGCAGCATGCGTCGGCGGCGGAAGACCGTCCGCATCCCAAGGTCCGCCCCTTGCGCCCCGCGGAGGAGCCGGAATTCACCTTTGACGAGGAGGAGTTTGAGATCCCCTCGTTCATTCGGATGCAGGCTGACTGATTTCCGTGCGGCTGTCTTCCACCCTTCCTCGGGCGGCGCAGAGGCAATGGGGAGGAAGGTTGCCCGTGGCCGTGGTGTTCCCGGAGGCCCCGGAGGCAGCTCTGTCCACCCTGGGCTGGCAGGTGGTATACCGCCTGCTGGCCGAGCAGGATGTTTTCTGCGTTGAACCGGTCTTTGCCGATCCCGCATCCTCGCGGCCCAGATCCGTCTTCACCGGCACGGAGCTGGGCCGTTTTCCGCTGGTACTCGCCAGCCTCAACTTCGAGGGCGACTACCCAGCCCTGGTGCGGCTCTTCATGGACGCAGGCGTCCCCGTGTCGGCCCAGGAGCGCCCGGATTGGCCGCTTGTCATGGTGGGCGGCCCGGTGACCTTCCTCAATCCCTTTCCTGTGCTGCCGGCAGTGGACGCCCTTTGGTGTGGTGAGGCCGAAGCGGGCTTCCTCCGTGTTGCCCAGACCGTCGCCCACACTTGGGTGAACGGCGGCGGCAAGGCCCAAGCCTTGGAGGCCATGGCCGCCATCCCTGGGTGTTTGGTCCCGGGACGAAGTCCGCTCCCGGTCCGGCGCCAGGTGACCGCGGATTTGCGCACCCCGGCGCATTCGGTCTTCGTCAGTCCGGAGGCCCGGTTTGCGGATATGTTTCTCCTCGAGGTGAACCGGGGTTGCCCCTATGGGTGCCGTTTTTGCGCCGCAGGGTCCATCTATCGGCCTGCCCGGCAGGCCCCCATGGAGGTCCTGCAGCGCATTGTGGAAGAGGCCGCTCCGCGCAAGGTGGGGTTGGTCGGCACGGCGCTTACCGACTGGCCGGATCTCATGCCGTTTCTTTCCTGGTTGCGGGATCGGCGGGCGCATTTTTCCCTCTCTTCCGTGCGCGCCGATGGTCTGAGCGAAGACCTTTTGGCGTTTTTGCGCCACGCTGGGGTGCGCACGGTGACCTTGGCCTTGGAGGGCGCGAGCTCTCGGCTGCGGGCCGCCATGAACAAAGGTCTGGACGAGGATGCCGTGCTGCGGGTGGTGGCCACCATGAGCCGACTGCGTTTTGAGACCCTCAAGCTCTATCTCATCGTGGGCTGGCCTGGCGAGGAAGAAGCGGATTTCAAGGAATTGGAGGGGTTTTTGGAGCGCATCCAGCAGGCCCGGCGCGCCGGGCAGGCAGGCCGCGCTGCAGGTCTCAAGCTCATCCAGCTTTCTGCCAGCGCCCTGGTGCCCAAGCCCTGGACCGCCATGCAATGGGCCCCCATGGCCTCTCTGGAGCGCATTGCGGCGGCCATGGTCCGGGTTCGGTCCATGGTCGCCCGGCATCGCGGCATGCGTTTTTCTGCGGAAAACGCCCGCCAGGCATGTATCCAAGGGTATCTTGCCCGTGCGGACGAGTCGGCCTTTCCCGTGATCGTCGAGGCCGCCGAGCACGGGTGGGGGAAGGTATGGCGCCACCATGGGGCACATATCGAGGCCGAGGCAGGTCGGCCGCGTCCGGTGGCGGATCCCCTGCCGTGGGAGCGTTTGGACGTCGGGGTGCGGCGGGCGTATGTGCGTGGCCAATGGGAAGCCTTTGGCCGCAGTCGGCCCACGCCGGCATGCCCCCCGGGGTCGTGCAGCGCGTGCCGGCGCTGCGGCATGGAGCGTATCATGGAAACGATGTTCGAGGAGGTGCCGCAGCCATGAGGTATGTGATTCGTGTCCTGATCCTTCTTTGGGCGGCAATCCTGGCAGGGCTGGTGACTGTACTCGTGCAACCGGCGCTGGCGACGGCGGTGGGGATGCCGGCGCACCGGTGGGCGATGATTGCTTTGGCGGCCGGTGTTGGGGGCGGGGCGAGCGTTGCCATGGTGTGGACGGTTGGGGGGCGCATGGCCTGGGATCGTCTGATTGCCGTGGCCGTGGTGTGGGCGGCGCTGGCGGCGGCCTATCAGCCGGGGCTTGCGGTATGGACAGCGCCGCGGGCGTGGGGGGACGTGCTGCGCCTCTCGGAGGTGGCGGTGGTCTTGGCGGCCATGGTCCAGGGGTGGGTGGCGTTGGGGTACGCCTTGTGGCGCAAGAGCCTGCCGCCGCTGCGGGCCTCTGTGGCCCTGCTGCTGATCGTGGCGGTGGGCAATATCCTCTTTGTGCTCCAAAACCCCGCCATGCTCCAGGGCCTTGCCCGCACCCTGCCGCTTGCTGCGCGGGGACAGGAGTTGGCGGGCCGAGTGGTGGTGCTGGCTGCTGCCAATGTGGGGGTGGCCGCGGCCTTGAACCTCGTGTGCATGGGGCGTGTACTGGGTCTGGGGCGGCTGTGGGGACTTTTGGTGCTCGCTGCGGCTGCTGCCGGGATTTCGCCTCTGTGGGCCGAGCTGGGGGCATCGCCCATGGCCGCGGCCTTGCCTGCCCCGCTTCCTCCTTTGGCGGCGGTGCTGGGCGTGGCCCTGGCCCAAGGCAGTCTTTGGGCCGAGGTGTTTTTGATGACCGGCCTGGTCATGGACGCCATGCACGGCCGCCGGCCCGCCTGGTATTGGGGATACCCTGCGTTTCGTGACGGCCTTGGCCGGGGAGCGGCTTACGGCACGCTCTTTTTGGGGCTGGTGCTGGTCGCGGACGCCGTGATCCATTGGCCATGGGTGGAGCGCGCCTTTGCCATGGCGCCGTCGCTTTCCTGGATGGCCCTGGGGATAACGGTCATGCCCCTGGCCGTGACCGTGCTGGAGTCTTTCGACGGCGGGCGGCCGTTCTTCCAGCGGCTGAGGGAGAACTATCGCCGCTGGCCGCTCTTTGTGCACGGCGCGGTGTTCGGCCTCGCCCTCTCGGCCTTGCCGCCGGTGGAGATCGTGCCGCTTCCCGCAGGGCAGCGGTTCCTGCTGGGCGCGCTCCTTGGGGTGATCGCCGGAGCCGGGGGGGCATTGGTGTGGGATTTGGGCGAAGTGGCTTGCGGCCTGCGCCGTCATCTGCGTTCGTGGCGGACCTATGGGGTGGCGGCAGGGCTCGGTGTCTTTGTGGGCGGGGCCATGGCTTGGTATCTGGATCCTCCCCAAACAGCCGTTATCGTGAATAAATTTCGTCAGTACGCCACCCTCTTCGCCGCAGGGGGCGGCGATTATGTCATCTATCCGCTCTTCAGCAAATGGGGCGCCATGAACTTGGGGCCTCGCGGCGGCGGGGCGTTGCTTTTGTTCCAGGAGTCGGTGTCCGGTGTCATCAATTGGTCACTGGCGGCTCCTTTGTTCAGTGTGAACTTTTTCGTGCTGACGGCTTTGTTTGCGCGTTCCTGGGCCCCGCTTCGGCTGCTCGCCAGCCGTGAAGGGGTGGTGCTTGTTGCCGAGGGCACGGTGCGGGTACTGCGCTGGGGGCTGTGGATGGCGCCGGTCATCTACTCGTTTTTGCGTATTTCCCCTGACCCTACCTGGTACAACCAGGACGGCTTGGTGCGCACGCTTGCCGCCATCATTCAGGATTGGCGTCTGGACCCCTCTGCCTTCCGCCTGTGGAGCCGGGAGGTCTTTCTGAGCATTTTGGCGTATGACTGGTTTCGCATCCTTATCTGGTTCGATCACATGGGCCTGCGGGTGGCCACGCTGGTGAACCTGTCCTTTGTAGGGGGCGACCGGTTGGACGAATTTTTGGCCCGTTTCCTTGGGGCGCGGGTGCGTTCGCGCTGCATCCCCGAAGCGGTGCGGCGTTTTGCCACCTGGGCGCCGCTGCTCATCCCCTTTTATTTGCCCATGGGGGCGGACTGGGCCTACGTATGGGATGGGGCGGAGGCCGTGAGCCGTACGGGTGCAGGGCAGATTGGTGTGCTCGTTCCGGTGATGGTTTTGTTTCTGGCGGGCAGCGGGGTCATGGTGTTCACGGCCCGCAGGCGGATGTCGCCAGCGTGTGCCGTGCGCGCCGCAGGGCGGTGTCCGGCGGAGGACATCGTGGTGCACAACGGGGTGTATGCCTCCGTCTTTGGTCGGGATGGCCGCGGCTATGCACGGGTATTTCGGGCTGCGCGTCATGGACACGAGATCGACCTCACCGCTCGGCCTCTGTCTCGAGCCCACGACGTGGGCCGCATCGTGTACTTTCGTGCAGGTGAAGCCTTGTGGAGCCTCGGCTGCCGGCCTACGCGGCATCCTGATGCGGTGCACACCGTGGTGCGCCTGGACGATCTCTCCGTGCGGCAGACCTGCTCGTGTCAGGGCATCGAGGCGCGCATGGACGCCGTAGTGGCGGAGGACGCGCCGGGTGAGGCGTGGATCGTCCACCTCACCAATGTCTCGGAGGCGTCGGTGCAGTTGGAGATCACCTCATATCGGGAACTCACCCTGAACGATCCCTCGGCCCAGGCTCGGCATCCTTTTTATAATCGCCAGCACATCACCACCTGGTGCGTGGTGGAGGAGAGCCCTGCCCCGCGTTCGGCCGCCATCCTTGCCAACAACCGCCAGCTCAAGGCAGGCGACCCTCCCCGGCCAACGCGCGAGACCTATGTGCACTTGGTGGCCGGCTTGGAGGACGAGTCCCGGCTGGTGGGCTATGAAGACAGTCGGCTGCGTTTTTTGGGCCATGGCACGCTGCGTCGGCCGCAGGGGCTTTGGGCAGCGCCGCAACCCGTCTCCGACCAGAGTCTCCACGTCACCTTCGATCCCATCGCGGCCTTTCGTCTGGCCGTGGATCTGGCGCCGGGGGATACCACGGCCTTTGTGCTCGTGGACGCGTACGGACCGACCCCCGAGGCCGCCATGAATCTGGCCGCCCGCCTGGCAGGCATCGACCCCTTGCCCGCGCGGCCCAAGGGGCAGCCGACCTCCCTGCCCATGGTCGAGCCAGACCTTGCCGCGGCACTCTCCCAACAGCAGGGCCCGTGGTTTGCCTTTAGGGACCAAGTCCCCAGCGTGGAGGTGCCGGGGGTCACCCCGCGGCGGTTTGCCCACCTCATGGTCAATCCCCTCGGCTATGGCGTGGTGGTGACCAATGACGGCGCCATCGCCTCATTTTGGGGCAACTCCCAGCAGAACGCCCTGACGCCCTATAGCGCCGATGCCACGACGGTGCAGGAACCCGGGCAGATGCTCTATGTGCGCGACCTGGAGAACGGCCGGGTGACCTCGCCCTTGCTCGTCCCCTTCCGGGAGCCTGAGGCCGAATGCCGCGTGGAGTACGGCCTGGGCTGGTGCCGCTTCCACAAGAAGGTGGACGGCCTCGCCATGGACTGGACCATCGCCGTGCTCCCGGATCGGCCCATGGAGCTGCGGCTGTTGCGCCTGCACAACCATGGCTCGAAGGAGCGTCGTCTGGCCCTGACCATGTATGCGCAGATGATTTTGGCCGAGATCCCCGAAGATAGTCGTGGCCAGGTGGAGGCTTGGGCGGATGCGCCGCGCTCCATGCTCCTCTTTACCCGGCCGGAAAACCGGTACCGCAAAGGCGTGGCCTACGTGGCCTGGAATTTGGAGACCACGGCCTCGGAGACGGTCATGAGCCGCTTTTTGGGCGAAGGCCGGGACCTGAGCGTGCCGTATTTCGTGGAGATGGGACATTCCGATACCACGCAGGAGGATGACGGCCTGCGCGTGGCCGCCATGACCGGGGAGGTGCGGGTGCCTGCCGGTGGCACGACTGCCGTGTGGATGGCGGTGGGGCAAGAGCCCAGCGCCGAGGACTGTCAGCGGCGAGTGGCGGCGATCCATGCCGTGGAGGACGTGGAGCGGGAGATGGCGGCGGCGGCGACCTGGTGGCAGCGGCGTTTGGCCGGCGGAGTCCAGGTGGAGACTTCAGCCCCGGCCGTGGACCGGTTGGTGAACGTGTGGCTGCCGTACCAGATCCTGACCGCCCGGCTGTGGGGGCGCCTGGGGCCGCAGCAGCGCAGCGGGGCGTATGGATTCCGGGACCAGCTTCAGGACGTGCTCCCCTTGTGCGTGGGTATGCCCGCCTTGGCCCGGCGCCAGATCTTGCTCCATGCCAGCCAGCAATTCCTCGCGGGCGATGTGCTCCAATGGTGGCATCCTGCCCCGGACGGGGCTACGGGCTTCGGCATGCGCAACCGCGCCTCGGACCCGCATCTGTGGCTGCCGTATCTGGTGGCCCATTATGTGGAGACCACGGGGGATGACTCCATTTGGGACGAGCGCGTGCCCTTTATGGAGGGGCGCCCCATTCCCCCTGGTGCCGAGGGCATTGCCTTTGCGCCGACGCCCTCCCGGGATCGGGGCACGGTGCTGGAGCATTGCCTGCGTGCGGTGGAGCGCACGTGGCGCCGTCGCGGTCGCCATGGACTCCCGCTCATGCTCGCCCATGATTGGAACGACGGCCTGTCGGCCGTGGGCGTGCGCGGCAAAGGCGAGAGCGTGTGGTTGGGGTTTTTCCTCCATCTCACCTTGCGTCAGGTGGCGGAGGCAGCCGCCAGCCGCGGCAAAAAGCGTCTGTCCCGCCAGCTGCTGCGGCGCGCGCAGACGCTGGGGATCGCTCTGCAGACCGCCTGGCGCGAGGATCACTTCGTGCGCGCCTTTACCGATGCGGGTGAGGAGCTCGACTATCTCGATGCCCTGACCGCGGCCTGGCCCATGCTTTCGGGGGCCGTGTACCTGCCCCAGGCAGAGGCGGCCCTGGTGCGCGGCGCGGCTTCCCTGGAAAAACCCAACCTGGTGCAGCTTCTCGACCCGCCCTTTACTGAGCGTTCCACCCCTTACCCCGGGCGTATCGCCGACTATCCGCCGGGGGTGCGGGAAAACGGCGGCCAGTATTCCCACGGGTCGTCCTGGCTGGTGGACGCCTTGGTGGCCCTTGCCCGTCAGGTGTTGGCCCAGGGGGATGTGGAGCGTGCGGCGCAGCTCCGCCGCCAGGCCCTGCGCCTGTGGCTCAAGATCTCGCCGCTGACCCATACGCTTCCGGAAACCATGTCCGTGTACGGGCTTGCTCCCCACCAGCAGGCGGCGGACATCTCCTTTGGTCCGGGTTACGAGGGTCGGGGGGGATGGAGTTGGTACACCGGCGCTGCCGCCCGCATGCTCTGGGCCATGTACGGGATTTTGGGCTTACGCTTTGAACGGGGTAAGCCCACGGTGGACGCCCGCTTGACGGCCCTCAACCCGGAGCTTGCCGTGCGTCGGATAAGCGTCGGTGGGGTGTGCGTGTACGAAGCTTCGAATCCGGATGTCCGCACGGACCAAGGGGAGCGCCGGTGATTCGAGTATGGGTCTTCGTCCCGCCCCGGCCGGTGGTGAGCGGCGGCATGCGGGTGCTGGTGCAGGTGGCGCGGCAGCTGCGGGCGCAGGGTGCCCTGGCTGGGGTGCTTTGCTGGGAGGAACCGCTCGCCGAGGCTTCGGATCTCCCCTGGCAGGCGGCGCGCAGCGCCCCCCTTGCCGCAGGCGACGTCCTCGTGGTGCCCGAGGGCTGGCCGGGCGCCCTCACCTTGGGGGTCCGCGCAGGCTGCCGGTTGGTGGTCTACTGCCAGAACTGGGCGTACCTCTTTCATGGGCTCGCCGAAGGGGTGCGCTGGCAGGACCTGCCGGTGGAGTTTCTTGCGGTCTCCCAGCCGGTGGCCTGGTATATCGAGCAGGTGACCGGGAAAGCGCCTGCAGTGGTGCGGCCGGCCATCGACCGCTCCCGATTCCATCCCCCTGCTGCGTTTCCGGTTCCCCATCCCCTGCGCGTGGCCTTCATGCCGCGCAAAAACAAGGCCATGGCCGAGGGCGTGCGCCGCATCGTTGCCGAGCGCAATCCGCATCTGGCGTGGCAATGGATCCCCATCCATGGTTTGGACCCGGCGGGGGTGGCCGAGGTGCTGCGTTCCTGCCCCATCTTTCTTGCCACCGGCTTTCCCGAGGGCTGTCCGCTGCCTCCCTTGGAGGCCCTGGCCTGCGGCTGCCTGGTGGTGGGGACCACGGGCTTTGGCGGCTGGGACTATGCCCGGTCTGTGGAGCCCGAGGGCATGCTTCCCCAGGGGTTTTCGCTGCGGCCGGTGCCCTGGGGCGGCAATGGCTGGTGGGTGGCGGATGGCGATATGCTGGGCGCGGCCCTGGCCCTGGAGCGGGCGGCGGCGTGCCTGGAGGTTGCCGACGCCTGCCGCAAGGTGCGCGCCGCGGCCTGGGAGACCGCGGCGGCCTACGATGCGGATCATCAGGCTGCGGAGGTGGCGGCGTGGGTACGGGGCCTCTAGCCTGGCCTTTGGACTTTCGTTCCCACTTGGCCGTGGTGGTGCTCCACTATGGGGATCCCCGGCGCACCGCGCGTCTGGTGGCGCAGATGGAAGAGGGGCTTGCCCCGGGGGTGGTACGGGTACTCGACAACGCCGCCCCGATCCCCTTTGCCGGCGCCTGGGTACGGCTTTCCCAGAACCTCTTTTGGGGCGGGGCCTTGGCCTGGACTGTTGTGCGCGCACGCCAGGAAGGTTTTTCCCACCTCTGGTTTCTCAACGACGACCTCTCCTGGATGACTCCGCGGCCCATTGCCCAGGCCTGGGCGCGGCTTGGGGAGATTTCCGCCGCCATCGGGCCAGTGGCGGTGTATAGTCCTGGGTTTACCGCCCATCCCTATCACCCGCAGATGGTGGCCCGGCGGGGGGGCGGCTTTCGTACCGTGCGCTTTTGCGACGGAGTGGCACCTCTCCTGCATTTGGATTTTTTGGCCGGCTGTGGGCTGCATTGGGAGGACAACCTCCCTGGCTACGGCGTGGATGTGGTGCTTTCCGCCCGGGCTGTGGATCTGGGCTGGCAGGTGGTGGTGGACCACCAACTGGTGGCGCGCCACGTGTTCCATGCCTCGGCCCGCCGTGATCCTGGGTTTTTGGAGCACGCCGCCCGTCTGGAGGCCGCCTTCCTTACCCGGCATCTGGGCCCGGATTTCCGGGAGCGCATCCAGCGCTGGAGTAAAGAGATGCACGAGCATCCCTGCACGCGGTGACGCACTTTCGGAGGCGCTCGTCCGCGGCCCTGCCGTGGACCTATTCCTACTTCAAGGAGGAACGTGCATGGTGGACATCCGTCGGCTCTGGCCGAAGCTCCCCGTCTGCGCGCGGCGGGGGCTGCTTCAGGGAAGCGTGGGGCCGCTCCATCTCATGGGCCTGGCCACGGAGGTGCTGGAGGCCGGGGCGGCGCAGCCGGAGCTGCTGCCTTTGGGGGTGGACTTGCTGGTGGCGGCCTGGTGCAGCGGAAGCATGCTCGACGGCGCTGTGGCCGCTCAGGTGGCGGCCGTGGCCGAGCGCTCGCCGGGGGTCCCAGAGCCGGTGCGCCGCCTTGCCCGCATTGCGGCGGCTTCGTGGCGGCCGCCGGAAACGACGCCCCTTGCACGCCTCGTGGCGCGCCGGGATCTTGGCCGCTTGGAGACCCTGATCGCCCGGGAGCTTGCCCGGGATCCGGGAAATCTCTTTTGGGTGCGGCACGCTGTGACCATCGGCCTGTTTGATGACCGGCCTTCCTTGGTGGAGCAGGCAGTGTCCGCGCTCACGCAGGCCCTCCCTCCCCTTGCTTCGGCAGTGGCCATGGAGCTTGCCGCGGTGCGAGGAGACTGGGAAGGCGTGGCCGCCCTTGCCCCCCAGGTGCCTGGGCCCGTGGCCGCTTTTGGGGAGGCCTTGGCCGTAACGCGCGTGGGCGGTGTGGACGCCGCCCGCCCGGCGTGGCGGCGCCTGTTGCGGCAATGGCCCTGGCTGCTGCAGGCCGTGCTCGTGCTCTTCGATCTTGTGGAAGGCGTCTCGATTGCCCGCTGCGTCCCAGAGACGGCTGGAGTGGTGGCCACCTATACCTTGGACAAGCCCGAAGATCTGGACCGCACCTTGGCGAGCCTTGCGGCCTCGCGCCTGCATGGGGCGCAACTCTGGGTGCTCGACAATGGCTGCGCCGCGCCGGCCAAGGCGGTCATGGCGCGGTGGCAGGAGCAGCTTGGGCCGGCCATGCGCACCATCACCTTGCCGGTGAATATCGGCGCGCCTGCGGCTCGCAATTGGATCCGCGCCGAGTTTCTCAAAAGCGGCCTTCCTTGGTTGGTGTACGTAGACGACGATGTGGAGGTCCCCGTGGATTGGTTGGAAAGGCTTTGGGTGGCGCGTGTGCGCGCTCCGGAGGCCGGAGTCTGGGGGTGTCAGGTGGTGGACGCCACTCGGCCCTGGGTGCTCCAGAGTGTGGATCTGCACCTGGCCCCGGCATCGGAAGAAGGCCGTCGTTTCAAGGTGTCGGATTTGCACCATCAGGTCTTGAACTGGGGGGCCTTTGCGTATCTGCGGCCGTGCGCCTCGGTCACGGGTTGCTGCCACCTTTTGGATGCGCGGGCCGTGGCCGCGGAAGGGGAGTTTGACATCCGCTTTTCGCCTTCCCAGTACGATGACTTGGAGCGCGATGTGCGCATGCTCACCGCCGGCCGTGTGGCGGTGTACCAGGGGCATGTGGCCATCCGCCATTTCAAGCGCACGGGGCTGGCCGCAGCCACCAGCGCCACGCAATGGGCCAATGCCGCGGCCAACTTGGACAAGCTGCAGAAAAAATACAGCGAGGAGACCTGGAAGGAGCTCATGGAGCGGGAGACCCAGGCCTTGGAGGACGACCTTTGGCCGAAGTTTGCTCGGGTGCGGGCTTGGCTTGCAGAGACGGGGGAATAATGGAACAGGTGCGGTATCTCATCATCGGCGCTGGTCCCACGGGTCTTGGGGCAGGCGTGCGCCTTCGGCAATTGGGCATCGAGGATTTTCTGCTCCTGGAGCGGCAGGACTATGCTGGCGGTCTGTCGGCAAGCTTTCGCGACGCGGCGGGCTTCACCTGGGATATCGGCGGCCATGTGGTCTTTTCTCGCCTGGAGCCGTTTTTGCGCTTGTTGGATGAGGCCCTGGGCGAGGACGCCCTCACCCATCAGCGTCTGGCCCGGGTGCGCCTGGCGGACCGGTGGATCCCCTATCCCTTCCAAAACAACATCCGCCATTTGCCCAAGGAACTGGTGTGGGAATGCGTGCAGGGCCTTTTGGCCTCCCGCGTTGCACCGCAGGAAGCGGCCCATTTTGGCCAGTGGATGGAGGCCGTGTTCGGGGCGGGCATTACCCGGCTTTTCATGCAGCCATACAATTTCAAGGTTTGGGCCACCCCGGCCGAGGCCATGGATTTTCGCTGGATCGGTGAGCGCGTGGCCGTGGTGGACCTGGAGGAGGTGCTGCGGCACATCATCCTGGAAGAAGACGCCACCGATTGGGGTCCTAATGCAGTGTTTCGTTTCCCTAAACATGGCGGTACCGGGGCCATTTTCCGGCGCATTGCCGAAGGCATTGCGGATCACATCCGCTACCAGGCCCCGGTGCACCAGGTGGATTGGGAGAAGAAAATCGTCACCTACGGTGATGGGCATTGCGTTGGTTATGCGCATTTGCTCTCCACTATACCGCTCGATCTTTTTGTCTCGCAGATCATGCACCCCAATGCCCCGCATCTGGTAGAGGCGGCCTTCCTTTTGGAACACAACGGGGTCTGTGTGTCGGGCATTGGCATTGCAGGAGTGCGTGAGGACCCTACATGTTGGATGTATTTCCCGGAATCCAATTGTCCCTTCTACCGTGTGACCAACTTCCACAACTATTCGCCCTTCAACGTGGCCGAGCCCGGAAAACAGATGGCCTTCATGAGCGAGACCTCTTTTTCGCGCCACAAGCCGGAAGATCTGGACGCCCTGGAAGGCACCGTCATCCAAGGGCTTCAGAACGTGACCCTCATGCATGCCGAAGACGCCGTCGTGACCCGTTGGGAGCACCGGGTGGAGTACGGCTACCCGGTGCCTACTTTGGGTCGAGACCAGGCATTGGCCACCATCCAGCCCTGGCTGGAAGCGCGGCAGATCTTCTCTCGGGGCCGTTTTGGCGGCTGGAAGTACGAGGTGGCCAACATGGACCACAGCGTGGTCCAGGGCATGGAGTGGGCGGAGCGCATGGTGCTCGGCACCCCGGAGCAGGTGTATCGGATACAGCGCTAGGTGGGTGTGGCGGCACGCGCCCCGGCCCAGGTAGCGTAGAGACTGGCCAGATCTTTTTCTCCCTGGGCAGCCAGGGTGTCGCTCAGGTGCCGGGCATAGGCCGTGAGCTCCGGGAGGCGGCGGGCAGCGGCGCGTTCGTCCTCCAGCAGCCGCCCGGCGTAGCGGGCCAGGGCATGGTCGCCGGCGCGGGTGGCAGCCCGGGCCAGGGAAAGGAACTGCGCCTGATCGGGGAAAAACTGGGCTGCCAGCAGGCGCAGGGCCGCGGCGTCGCGCCAGGCGCCTCGGCCCTCCAGCCAACCGGCCAGGCGTTCGTAGGCGGGTTGCCAGAGGGGCTCTTCGGTCATGGCAGCCAGCCACTGGGCCGGATCCATGGTCCGGGCGAATCGCTCCTCCATCTGGAGGCGCCGCGTCTCGGATAGGGTCATGACCGGGTGGAGGCTGGCCGACAGCCCCATGGCGTAGCCTGCGGCCTCCAGGTGGCGATGGAAGTCGGGGCAGATGCGCCCCAGCCACCGGGCGGCAAAGCGTTGGGCATTGGCGGTCTCGGCGTCGAAGCGCCCTGGAGTCTGGCTGGTGAAGTGGATGAGGGTGCTCTGGGGCTGGCAGCAAATGGGTTCTCCGAGCTCCTGGGCGCGCAGGCACAGGTCCACGTCTTCCAGGCCGTTGGTGTAGCCTTCGTCGAAGCCGCCAAGGCGCACAAAGAGTTCGTGCGGTAGAGCCAGGGCCGCTCCGGTGACCGCCTGCACGCGGCGCGAGCGGCTGACTGCCGGGTGGCTGGCGGGAAATTGCTCGAACACATGGCACACCTTGGGCCCTGGGGTGAAGGCCACGCCTACGTGCTGCACCCGCTCGCCGCCGGGGTAGAGCAGGCGGCTGCCGACGATGCCGCCCTCCGCGCGCAGGGTCGCTACGAGAGGTCCCGCAAACTCAGGCAGGGCGAGCGTGTCGTTGTTGAGAAAAAAGAGAAATTCGCCCTGGGCCTGGGCAGCGCCGCTGTTGCAGCCCCGGGCGAAGCCTAAATTGGTGGGATGCCGAACCAGCCGGAAGGCGGCGCCGAAGAGGGCGGAACCGAGCTGAGGGAGCTCGTGGATTGTCTCGTCCGTGGAGCCGTTGTCCACCACGATGATTTCCAGCGGCCAGGCAGGAAGTTCCTTCTGCAGACTGTGGAGGCAGTCCCGGGTGAGCCGCCACTGGCCGTAGACGGGGATGATGATGCTGAGGATGGGGGGCATAGCGGGCTCTAGGGCTGCTTTGAGGTGGAAGCGTTTTTCATCTGTGTTGTCCAGAAGGTGCGGGCGCTTTCAGGGAGAAACTCCCTGGTGCGGGCTAGTGTCGTGCGCCAGGCCTTAGCCTCGGTTTCTTGGACGCGGGCATGGATGGCGCGCAGCTCTTGTCCCCGGAACTTGGCTTCCATCTTCTGGTGGTTGCCCCACACATGGGCCCAGGATGCCTCGCTTTTGGGCGCCGCGCTGCCAGCATCCTGGAGGTGCACGATCCGTACCCGGCCGTCATAGAGCACCATGCCGCCATGCTTCCAAATCTGAATGTCCCGCTCCAGGTCGTCTACCTGGGAGGGGGAGAAGCGGACATCGAAGTCAGGGACGCCGAGGCGCTCCATGCGACGGCGGTGGAAGAGATGACAGCAGCCCATGACGGAGAGGCACGGCCGCACCACGTCGTATTGTCCAAGGTCTAAAAACATGGGGGCATTGGGAGTAAAGCGGATGTGCTGTTCTCCGACTTCTTGGAAGTAGCGGTACACGTATTGGATGGTGTGGAAGGGGTTGGGATTCACCACTTTGCCGCCCACGGCGCAGTATTGGGGATGGGCTTCCAAATCGGCGAGAAAGCGGGAGAGCCAATGGCGCGGCAGAAGTACATCGTCGTCCAGGAAGGCCACGTAGCGCGCCTGCTGGACCTCCGGCAGATGCCAGAGCCAATTGCGTGCCGCAGGCGCACCGATATTGATCGGTAGATGGATGCAGCGCACCGGTCGACCTTGGGCCACGCGGGCAATGCCCGCATCGAGGTCTGCCGGGGAAAAGGTCGTGGATCCGTTATTGAGGAGGGTGATGGCCGCATCGCCAATATCGGTGGCCAGTAGACTCTCCAGGGTGCGGAGCGTGGTTTCCAGCTTGTTGAAGGTGTAGAAGAGGATATGCACCGAGGCATCGGCTTGAGGAAGCGCTGGAAAGCCTTCACCGAGCAAGACCAGTTGCTCCACGGCGTGCGGCTGGGCGGGCTCAAGACATAGGCTTGCCACGAGGTGGCGGCGCGCGGTTTCGGCGTCGCTATGCAGCGTGGCGATAGCGGCGCGCAGGTTTTCTGCCCAGAAGCAGGTGGAAGCAGCGCGTTCCAGGAGCAGGTCCCGTAGTTCGGTGGCGCCCAAGCCGTGGGCCGCCCAAGCGAAAAGTCCCAGGTTGGGACTTCCAGGCGCAGTGCGTGCCCACATGTGGGCTTCTTCGGCAAAGATTTCAGGGTGCTGCCCCGTTGCCCAGAGGGAAAGCAGGATCCGGTGCCGGACCGGAGCAGGAAGGTCGGTGCGGAGCAGGGCCAGAGGGTCGTCGCGGTGGCGTTCCACGATGGTGTCGATGGCGGCGCGGGGAGGGGCGTCCGGAAGGGGCAAGGGGGGGCGTCCCATGGCCGCGGCCAAAGAGTTGGCCAGTGTCGCAAGCTCGCGGTCCCAGGGCTCCAGGGCCAGGGCATGGCGCAGGAGCGCGTGAGCGAGTTCCATCTGCGCGGGGGAGGGCACGCCCTCAAGGATCTGCTGTGCTGCCCATAGGGCCGGTGCTGTTTCCAACGTGCCGCGGAAGCGAAGGAAGAAGTGCATAACGCTCCGTTATCCAAGGATCTTTTGCGCCATGGTTTGGGTGGCGGCCAGTATGTCCGCAGGAAGCGTGATTTCTGCTTGCGGGCGGCCTTCTTCAATGATCTGCAGAAACAGCGGCAGCACTTTTTCCCAGGAAAAACAGGCAGTCCAAAGTTCGGTGCCCAGGACACCCAAGGCCTTGCGCAGGGCTGGACGCTCCAGAAGCCGGTGGATGGCGCGGGGGAATTGTTCCAGCGGGCAGACCACGCCCCCGGCGTCCCAGTGGACGCTATTGCACTGCGGCGTGGCGATCCAGGGGGTGCCGTGGTGCATTGCCTGGAGGATGACCAGTGGCCGACATTCGGCATGGGAGGAAAGGAGCAGGATGTCCGCCTCGGCGATGGCGGCGTCCGCTTCGTGCGCAGGAAGGGGCCCGAGGATGCGGATGCGGGGATCCTGGGCCGCCAATTTCTTTGCTGCGGCGAAATAGTGCTGCTCGTGGGGCCACGGGAGTGCGGCGCCGATGAAGACCATTTGCCAGGCACCTGGTGTCTTGGAGAGGACCTCGATGAGTCCGAGCTGGTTTTTGACGGGCCAGAAATTACCCACATGAACGAGCAGGGGGAGGTCTGCCGCCAGGTTATGGCGCTGCCGAAACCCTGGGTTGGGCGCAAAGGGGGTGAGGGCGTGGGGAACGAATATGGGAGGCACGCCAGCGGCACGCAAGAATTGCGCGTCTAACCCCCCTGGGGTGAGGGACATGCAGGAACGGGCACGATGGAGTACTGCTGCGATCAGCGTCTCCTGTTTATGCGCTATCCAGCCCTGCACGAGTTCAGGATTGATGACCGGGATGAGGTGTATTGGGGTTTGGGGAGAGCTAGAAAGGATGGGGGCATGTATCCAGGAGTCCGGCTGCCCGAGGAAGAATGCCGCATGGTAGTCGGCGTGTTCGATGAAATGTGCATAAGCCGCATACTGGTCCCCCAAGTGTCTGTCTTGGAACCGTCCACTGCACTGCCATTGCAGGATGTGCATGCCGTGATGCTGGAAGGTTTGGCGCTCAGCAATCTGGCGGGTAACTACATGGACTTCATAGCCTTCACGGAGCAATTGGGCGCCGAGGTCTTGGAGAAAGATCTCGCAGCCTCCCAGTGATGGCCAGAAAAAGTCGCTCCCCAAGAGGATACGTTTACGGTGCGGTTGCACAGCCACCACTGCAGGGGGCGGTGTGTAGGATTGGGGGTGGTGCACCAGGGGCATGCAGGTGGCTTCAATCTTGGCGAGGGCGCTCGCGTCTTGCGGAAGGTCCGGGTGCAGGCTTTGGATGATATGGATGGCTGATTTAATGGATGGATCCCGAAGCAATTTGAGCAACAAAAGATGCTGCATCAGCTTTACAAGATAATATTGAATGATGTTGCATGAATCATCAAAAAAATGTATTCTTTGAGACGCATTTTGTAGAGATGCGAGGAGAAGTCTTGTTATTTTGGCTATACTGTCTTTTTGATTTTCTTGTGCGCATCGTAGAGCGGTCACTGCGCATCCCAGTGTATGAGCAATCCATGTTTTATAAGAACTTTGCGCAAATTTCCAGCTTTTCATTGTGTTGAATATTCTATAATGCATGATTATATCATGCTTAATCTGATTTTTTTTGTTGGCGCTCATGCTCTTGGAGTGTTTTCTGTATAAAACATATGTTTGAGCATGAGAGCAAAATTGCATGTCGCGTACTGCGCACCGAAACCAAAAATCATAATCTTCGCATGCTCGCAGTGTCGTGTCGAAAAATCCATTTTCAAGTGCGCGATGGCGGCGGATGATATAGGCGTGTGGGGGGGCAATGTTGAAATGGCAGAGGTGCAGAGGAATAGAGTCTCGCACCAACCACCAAAATCCTATGGGCGCCATTGGTCCGTCTGGCCCCATGGAGAGGACTTCGCGGGTTTGGCAGATGGCGATATCCACATCTGGCTGGGTTTCGAGGATGGATGTTTGTACGGGAATGGTATTCGGAGCCAAAAGGTCGTCCGCGTCGAGAAAGAGAAGGTATTTTCCCGTCGCGTGTTGCATGCCCGTGTTTCTTGCCGCGGAAAGGCCAGTATTTTCTTGGAAGATATAGGTGATGTGCTCTTGGAATTGACTGGCGATCTCCCGCGTATTGTCTGTCGATCCATCGTCGACAACGATGATTTCTTTGGGGATGTTTTGTGCGCTTATAAAAACGCTTTGCAGGCATTTTTGAAGGTATGCTCCGTAATTGAAGCATGGAATGATAACAGAGATTAGTGGATTTTTCATAAAAGACTATGGAGCGGTTGGTTGAGCGCAAAAGACGTTGGTAACCCCTAAAAGAGATTCCCATTGGGGTTGCCGTTTGACACATTCTTCTGCTGCGTCTCGGGCAGCAATGACGCGTCCTAACGTGGTGTTAACGCAGTAGAGGCGGTAGTAGGGCTGCCATTGGTTGTACGGCGCCAGATTGGCTGCTCTGATGTAGTCAGCGATGGCCTCGGGGAGTCGGCCTGCTGCCTCTTGCCGCAGACCTCGCCAGAAGTACGGCATGGGGCGGTCTGGATGCTTGGCGATGATCTCTTCGATGCGCGTTGCAGTATCTGGGTGCATATTGGCAATGACTTGATGCTCTTCGAGCAGACTACTTACAGGATACATGTATGGATGCAGCGTATGCAGGCATGCCACCACTTCCGGCCAATGGGCCATCATGCTCGTATACATGGACCCATGGGCGTGAATCCGGTAATGGAAAAAACATTGTTGGATGCGGTACGGCTTTATGCCGAGTGGAGTACATTGTATCCAAAAGTTCCAGTCTTCTGCTCCCCACGGGATGCTGGGGTCGTAACCCTGGCTCATGGTCCATAAGTCTTTGCGGTACAGCGATGCATAAGGGAATGTGTTGCGCTCGAGGATTTCCTCCCAAGAGTATTCCGGTGGGGTCCAGACATTGTTGCGCGCCCCGAATTCCTGCACATTGGAAAAGATGAGATTGATTTCAGGATGTTTGGCAATGATGTCCGCAGCGTGGTGGAGAAAGCCCGGGGCAAAGCAGTCGTCGCAATCCAGGGGCAAAATCCAATCACCACGGGCGCGGGCGATTCCGGCATTGCGGGCATCGGCCAGGCCGCCGTTGGGTTTGTCGATGACGTGGATGGGCAGAGGGGCGTGGGTGTGTGCCAAGCGGTGGGCCACGGCTGAAGAGTCGTCGGTGCTCCCATCGTTGACGATAATGATTTCCAGAGGCCCATATTGCTGGGCCACCAGGCTTGCCACAGCCTGGGGCAGGAAGGCCGCGCCATTGAAGACAGGAATGACCGCTGTGATGGAGGGAGGGGTGTTGCCTGGCTGGATTTGGATGCGGGTTGGGCGGAGATGGAGCGGAGCCTCGAAATGAACGGCATTGGGGACGAGAGAGGCATAGGCGTCGCTATCAATGCGCTGGCCTGCGTCAAAATATCGGGAGAGAGTCTCCGCATCGATGGAGTGCGCTGCAACACGGTTGTCATAAACTTGCTGTACTCGGTTGAGTGGATTGCAGAATCCAACGGATTGCGGATATATGATGCGCCATGGCATGTGGGCAACGAGATGGGTATGTTGACTGAGTGCTGCTTCGAGAGTGTTCGGGTTATCGAAAGCAATATGTTGCAGAAGGCTGATAATGGTCGACGCCCGGTAAAGAGAACCAGAAATTTCTAAAGGATATCCAAAATCATACTCTGCATTGTCCCAGCGAAAACGTAACATTGTAGATTTGGGTATAGGCTCGAGCAGAGGAATTTCCTGTGAGGCATTTTGGGGATAACAATATACAGTATTTTTTCCTAAAAGAAGGTTCGCCGACAGCACCTCCGGACACATTTCCATGGATGTAATACATTCATGCAGGGAGAAAGGACGGTAAAAAAGGACGTCGTCTACGGCGAAGAGAATCCATGGCGCATCAGCGACAAGAGCGAGCAATTGATGGCGAAAATGGGTTTCCCGGATATATTGAACTTGAGGAAACTCGCTCCCAAGGATTTGGTATTGGCGATGGTGGCGATCCGTAGATGCCTGATACAGGACCCGGACGACAATATCCTCAGAATCAAGACAGCAACGATAAAATGAACTGAACGCACCGTGGAGTTGGAGCGTTCTGTCCTTGCTGAAAAATATGGCTTGAATTTTCATTGTCTGGAAAGTGCTTTTTGGTATCGTTTTTCCATTATTTTTTCTGTCAAAAAATAATATTTTGTATTTAGAGTAGCCCTAAGAAGAGCATTTTTATATTCTTCATATTTCTCTAAAGGAAAAATATGATTTTCAGGATCATTAATTGTTATTGTGTCTATTCGTTCTGGAGAATCTGTTTCTCTGCAGTATCTCTTATTAAAGAGTACATCTGGAATTATTTTGTATTTTCCTCTTGCTATGGCAGCAAGCATAAAAACCATATCGCCTCCCCAACATTCTGGTAATTGTATGACATCCCATATATCTTTACAAAATTCTGTTCTAAAAACACTATAAATCAAGTTTGCCTTCCCAAGAATTTCAGGTTGCAATAAAAATTTTTTTACATTTTTTGTGATTGAATTCGTAGCTAATGTGTGAAATCCTGGGTAGTTCCGGATAGTTCTGTTGAATGAATCGATGTTTCTAATGCCTGTACATGCAAACATAATGTCTTTGTCCTTTCTGAGCTCATAAATACATTTTTCTAAAAATGTATCTTCCAATATATCATCATGAGCCATCCATTTAAAGTAATTGCAATATGAAGACTTGAGTGTAAATTCAAAATTTTTTATTGCACCAATATTATTCCATTTTTTAACACAGACAATTCTTGGGTCTTTGTTAGAAAAATATTGGGCTATTTCAAATGTTTTGTCTTCAGAGTTGTTATCTGATATAAAAAGTATCCAATTTGTATATGTTTGATTGATGATGCTATTTATCGCTCCATGAATAAAACGTTCTCCATTGTATACAGGCATTCCTATAAATATTTTTTCTTTGTTTTGAGGATCTTCTGCAGACTCAATCATTTTTTTATAGTGTTTTATGATTAATTTGTTTGCTTTTTCTTTTATTTCTGACTTCCATTGATCTGAAAAATCTAATTTTTTTATGCTATCTTTTATTTCTAAAAGTGTTTTTATATGATAATTTTTGATGCTGTTTTTATCTTCTAGAATTTTTTGCCAATTTGGTATCATTCCTCCTTGTTTTTCCCATCGTGCCTGGAGATATGTGTTTAAATTTGTTCTTTTGAAGAAATGAACTCCATTTAAAACAAAGAACTTGCCTTGAGATCCTAAAAAAACAAAAAAAGGAATTTCATTCCCAGAATCCATTTTGATTATTTCTAATATAGATTTTCCATTAAAGAAGAGTTTTTCTCGTCTATAAAGACTATAAATAAGGTTCCCATAATTGTGATCTAGTATTGAGAGTATGTTTTCTTTTTTTTTGTTTATTTTGCTAAAATCTATGGTATTTTCTTCGAAGAATCCAAATAATTCATTTTCAGAGAAATATTGGAGCCTTGTTGTTACAGCTATAGCATCTTTGTTTTGAGAAAATGTATAAACACATTTCTCTATAAAATCCTCTTTGATGATATCATCATCGGAGAGCCACATAAAATAATCCCCAGATGCCTTTTTAAGAAGAAATTCAAAATTTTTTATTGGACCTATATTTTTATTTTGTTTAAAAAAAAGTGTTCTTTTATCTAAAATATCTTCAATTGCTTTGAAAGAATCCACTCTCGAAGGATTTTCTGAAATTATGATTTCTATATTTTTATATGTTTGATGAAGAACGCTTAATATTGCTCTTCGTAGTTCATGAGGTCTGTTATGAGTTGGAATTCCAATGGTAACAAGAGGTTTGTGCATGGAATATATCCTATATTATTTATTTTTTTATTGCCCGACATCCATAATTGAGGTGTCGATCTTTTTCTTGATATTCTGATATAATTTCAAATCCAAATTTAACAATCAATCTTTTAAAGGAATCAATGTTGTCTATGATGTCGTAATGACCATCTTCGTAGCTTTTGGGATGTAAAAGATCGTTCCATAGAAGCAAATATCCTCCGCTTATTAAATAATCCGATATATTGCTCAGTATAAATGGCCAGTATGGTGTATGATCAAGACAGTTTCTTATGAGTATTGCTCCATCGATCTTCCCCACAAGTTCTTCTATTAATTTTTCTGCTGGTAAAGAATATCCAACAGTATTTGGGAATCCATCCATATGAAAAATATTATTTTGATATTTTTTGATCTCATTTAAAAGGGGTTCAATGACTATTCTTTTTTGTGCAATATCCCATGTAGAAACTACAGATATTAAGCAAGGACCTATTTCAAGAACTGTTTTTTTATGAATATGATTGAGAAATTTTTTCCATTCATTCAAATCATTTGAAAAAAATTCACTGATAATAAGATTATCATAATATCCTTTTGAAACATTTATTTCTCCTGTGTTGACTTGTTTTAGTAATTTTTTAAAATTATTATTGTTATTCATGTAGTTGAATGCTTCAGCGAGTTCATATTTTTGCGCGCTTTGCCAATCTACACGTTTGTTCATATTATCTCCTTTTTTATTCAATCCGCTTTTTATTCAATCCGCTTTAAATAGCCATCTGGCGCGACGGTGATCAACAGCTTGTGCTGGATGCTTTTGTCGATTTCGAATTCTGGATGGGTTTTCAGGTATTCCCGCACTGCTGTTTTCGGATTGTTACCGGGCCCCCAGGGGCGGTCGGGAAACATTTCCTTGGGCATGTCTTCGACGATGGTATCGAACACCACGCAATAGCTGCCAACACTGACGAGCGGCGCATAGGCCTGCAGTTCGGCCAGCACATGGGCATGGGTGTGGTTGGAATCGAGACAGACCAGCACACGCTGATAGCCCTGCGCTGCCTGCTTGACCTGCTCGATGATCTCCGGCGCAATGCTGGAACCCTGAATCATCTGAATACGCGAAGCCATCGGATGGGCCTCGATGGCGGCACGGTTGTGCGGGCGAATGTCGATATCGATGCCCAGCACCTTGCGCTTGGATTGTCTAGGGTCAAAGATGGTGCCAGTCTCAATCGCTTCGCATAGGTCAAGTAGCGCGAGCATGGAGGCACTAAAAATCAGCGAACCACCGTGAGCAATGCCGGTTTCGATGATCAGGTCTGGTTTGATCTGCCAGATGAGTTCCTGCATCGCGACGATGTCCTGGGGGTACTGAATGATAGGGCGGCCCAGCCAAGAAAAATTGTAGGAATACTTGCCCGCAAGGGACGAGTGCATGAAGGCTGCCGCATTGGACTTTAGGTCTGCGTCCTGCGCATGAGCGGCAATCCGGTCTTTTACTTCCTGCTGAAAATCACTCATGATCCACCGTTATGTAATGAAATCTATTGCGAGTCATTTCTCGGATCTCTTCGAGATAGTTGCCGTTCATCACGTAGATGTCGGTACCAGGCGCCGTCCGCTCTAGCATTTCCTCCGGCGAGGAAATGCGTAGTCCGGTGGCCGGGAGGTAACATCCCTGCTTGGCGGGATTGATGTCGACGACGCAATCGATCCTGGCTCCCGCGCGCTGCATGAAGAGGGAGAAGATCACCCCCTTCGAGGCACCGCCCCATACCACAGCCGCACCGCGGGCACGAATACGTTCGGCGAACTGGTTGATAGAGGCGGTAAAGTCGTCTGGAAGCGCGAACGGCATGCCCCGATCCTGAACTGGATCGCGCAGAGAAGCAAGGTCTGCAACGACGTAAAGGTACTGCCCACCGAAGACGTGGCCGGCTTCCAGAATGCGCCCGAACATACGCCGGAAATCGTCGAGCCGGAAATAGTTCACGTGCTCGTAGAAGACGTCGAACCAAGCACGGTGACGACAGATCCAGTCTAGGCAAGGCACTTCGATGAAGATCGTGCCCTCTCCGTCGTTCGCTTCGCGCAGCTCAGCGAGGAAGGCCACCGGGTGCGGGATGTGTTCCAGCACGTGGCGCAGCACGAGGCCCTCCCCGCGCAGACCCGCATCGCAGCTGAAGCGCCTCTTGATCACCCGGGGGTTGGCACCATCGTAGGCCGGGTCGACACCGGTGACATCAAAGCCCTTTGCCAGCAGGTGCTCGAGGAAATAGCCCTTGCCGCAGCCCACTTCAAGCAAACTTTTCCCACGAAAATGCCGTTCGATGATCGCCGTGATTTCATCCAGATGCGTGCGGAACACCGAACTCGCTGCCTGCTCGTTCTGGTAGTGGGCATCGTATTCGATCAGCTCCGGCTGGAACGCTGCGTTGTACACAAGTCCTGTGCGCGGGTCTTGTACCAGGACCAGATCACCGCGCACGCAATTCCGCGCCGCCTCAGCAGTGCGATAGATGCGGTTCTGAAAGACCGGCAACTGTTCCGCGCGATAGAGCTCCCTGTTCATTGCCTCTCCAGAATACTGTCCAGCTTGCGCCGATCGCCCCAGAAGGCCATTGGCTCGTAGTCGGGGTAGGGGTAATGACCCAGGTTGAGATCGATCGCCCAGCCATTATCGCGGATCCAGCCTTCAACTAAACGGCGTACGGAGATCGGTCGGCCCGAGCAGACGTTGACCACACCTGCATCGCAGCGGGCAAGCGCCAGAGAAACGAGCAGGCGGGCGGCCTCTTCAACGGCCAGGTAGTCGCGCAACTGCTCGCCACCGGACATATTGAAGGTTTTGTCTCCGCGCGCCACGGCCTGACGCAGCTGAGATAGGAGCGAGGTGCTGGCTTGGCCCTCCCCATAGAGGTAGAACAGCCGCGCCCAAGTCAGGGCGAAGGGCCGCGAGGTCTTGAGGAATTCCAGCTTGCGGCGCAGTGCATCCTTGGCAAAGCCATAGGCGTTTGCTGGTTTCGTCGGCAAGTCCTCGTTGAGGGGACCAGATTGCATGCCGTATTCGAAGCAGGTGCCGGCAACAATAAGGTTCTGTGTGCCTGATACGATGAGGCTCTTGAGGAAGCGGTACTGGACCGGCAGCTCTGTCTCAAAATGGTGCAACGAATGGTAATGGGGTAGCCCACTCCAGGCAAGGTGGATGACCGTCTCCGGTCGGCCGAGGCGCTCGTAGGCGTCAGCGGCATTCTCGTGAATATCTAACACAACGGACTTGTGGGCGGAACCCAGCGGAATACCAATTCCGGAACGGGAGGATGCCACCGCAGAAATACCTCGGCGCGCCAGCTCGGTGAGCACAGCGCGGCCGATGAATCCCGAGGCACCCGTAACAGCTATTCTCATGGAATCACCCTGAGCGCAGGCACAGCGATAACGAATCGCGCACCCCAGTTTTGCGCGTAGGTCATTTGCTTCGTCACTTCTTCGCGTAGGTTCCACGGTAGGATGAGTACATAGTCTGGCGCGAAATCCCGTAAAGCGCTCGGAGGGAGGATCGGAATGTGGCTGCCTGGTAAAAACTTGCCTTGCTTCGCCGGAGCGGCATCGCAGACGAAAGGCAACAGATCAGGCTTGACACCGGCATAGTTGAGTAACGTATTTCCCTTAGCAGCAGCGCCGTAGGCAGCGACTTTTTTGCCGGCGCGCTTTTGTTCGATGAGAAACTCAAGAAGATCATCTTTGATCCGCTCCGCACGGGCCTGAAAATTTTGATAGGGTTCAAGAGTTTGCAACCCACGGCGGGCCTCTTCGGCCAAAAGAGTAGCCACTGCTTGCGATTCCTTGCGCCCATCGTCGGCATGGCATCCATAGATGCGCAGACTGCCGCCGTGGGTGGGTAGCTGCTCGACATCGAAAATCCGCAAACCCGCACTTTCGAAGATGCGCTTCACGGTAAAGAGCGATAAGTAGGAAAAGTGCTCGTGGTAGATGGTGTCGAACTGACAATGTTCGATGAGCTGCATCAGGTGGGGAAACTCGAGCGTGATCGTGCCGCCTGGTTTGAGCGCGGCCTTGAGCCCACGCGTGAAGTCGTTGATGTCGGGTACATGGGCGTAGACATTATTGCCGACGATCAGGTCGGCCTGTTTGCCCTCTGCCGCTAGGCGCTTGCCCAGCGCTTCGCCAAAAAATTCGCGCAGGATTGGGATCCCTAGCTTTTCGGCAGCGGCGGCAGTGCTGGCAGTAGGTTCGATGCCCAGGCAGGGAATGCCAGCAGCGACGAAATTCTTGAGCAGGTAGCCATCGTTCGCCGCAATCTCCAACACGAAGCTGTTTTGGTCGAGCTTGAGCCTGTCGATCATTTTAGTCGCATAGCGGGCGGCGTGTGCCAGCCAACTGGCCGAGGTGCTGGAAAAATAGGCATAGTCAGCGCTGAAGAGTTCGTCTGCCTGCGCATAGTCCTCGGTCTGTACCAGCCAGCAGGCGTCACAGACCATAACACGGAGGGGAAAATATTTTTCCGGTCGGTACAGATCTGCTTCGGTCAAATAGGCATTCGACGGCGGCGCAAAGCCAAGATCGATAAACTTATGGGTGAGCGGCCTTTTGCAGTGGCGGCAATTCATAAGAGGATTCCGGAAAAGTCGGGCGTGAGCAGCGGATGGTTAGCATCCCGGACGGAGAGATCGGAGACGGGAAGGGGCCATGGAATGGCAAGGTGTGGATCGTCGCAGCGAATCCCCGCTTCTGCGGTTGGCGCATAAAAAGCGGTATGCAGGTAGAGCAGTTCGCTTGCTGCCTCCAACACCTGAAAGCCATGAGCAAAGCCTTCAGGAATAACTATCATACGGCCGTTTTCGGGCGTCAGCTCCTCGGCGTGCCAGTGAAGAAAGGTAGGGGAGTTGGCCCGCAGATCAACGGCAACATCCCACACGCGCCCTCTGAGACAGCGCACCAGCTTCATCTCGGCATGGGGCGGATACTGGAAGTGCAAACCACGCACATCACCTACCCGCTGAGTACGAGAGTGGTTGATCTGGACGATGCGGCGATCGCCCATGACTTCTGCGAGTTCGCGATCGCAATAGAAGCGGGTGAATGCGCCGCGCGGGTCAATGTGCGGTGTACTCTCAACCACCATGAGATTTGCTATCGGGGTAGGACGGATGGTCATGCTTGTGCCCATGGGAGACCTCGTTCTACTGCTGTAGCAATATACTCTGCCAGTTGTGCCCCACTGATGATTTGGCCGGTCTCCATCCAGGTGCGATACCACTCAACTGTCTTCGCCAGTGCCGTATCGAAATTCCACACTGGTTGCCACTTCAACCGACTACGTGCTTTGCTGCTGTAGAGATAGAGCAGTGTAGCCTCGTGAAGCTGTGGGTTTTCCGTAATCTGCCAGCGTAGAGCAGGCCAATGACCCGTCAGCTTGCCGAGTACCTCAGCCACTGTGCGATTGCCTTCAGGTTCGGGGCCAAAGTTCCAGGCTTCGGCAAAGGCTCTGTTACCGGCAAGCAACTGTTGTCCCAACACCAGGTAGCCACTCAAGGATTCCAGCACGTGCTGCCAGGGGCGCGTGGCTTGCGGCGAGCGAATTTGCAAGTGCTCTCTCTTGGTTACTGCGCGGATCAGATCGGGAATCAGGCGATCCTCGGACCAGTCACCCCCGCCGATGACATTGCCCGCACGCGCGGTGGCAAGCAGCACCGTGGTATCCTCATTGAAGAAGGAAGCACGGTAACTGGCAGCTACGAGTTCTGCACCAGCCTTGGAAGCGCTATAGGGATCATGGCCGCCCAAAGGGTCAATTTCACGGTAACCCCAAGTCCACTCTCGATTTTCATAGCATTTGTCAGAAGTAATGACGACGATGGCACGCACGCTCGGGGTGTGTCGGCACGCTTCCAGGAGATTTGCTGTTCCCATGACGTTAGTAGCCCATGTTGTGAGAGGCTCGCAGTATGAGCGCCGAACTAAGGGCTGCGCAGCGAGGTGAAACACAATTTCTGGTTGTGTTTCTGCAATGAGCCGAGTCATGGCTACTGCATCCCGAATGTCAGCGCGTCGGTCGTCGATCGAAAGCTCAAGTAGCTCCCAATGGGAGGGATTCGTCTCGGGATCAAGCGCAAGGCCAACTACGCGTGCGCCCAACTCTGTGAGCCATAACGTCAGCCAACTGCCCTTGAATCCGGTATGCCCAGTCACGAGGACACACTTGCCATGGTAGATATTACTGAACGGTTTCATTCCCAGCATTTCCACGGCGCTTGGCCGCTGCGCCACAACTCTTCGAGATGGTTTTTGTCCCGTAGCGTATCCATGGCCTGCCAGAAGCCGTCATGTTCGAAGGATTGCAACTCTCCTAGGGCCGCAAGTCGAGGGAGGGTATCCCCTTCAAAGGAAGTGGCATCGTTCGCAATCAGGTCGATGACCTTGGGTGACAGGACAAAAAAACCCCCATTGATCCAGGCCCCATCCCCTGGAGGTTTTTCTTGAAAGCCGCGCACGGTACAATCTTCCAGAATCAGGGCTCCATAACGTCCGGGCGGCTGCACTGCCGTAACAGTTGCCAGCTTCCCATGGTTTTTGTGATAGGCGATTTCTGCAGAGATATCGATATCGGCGACACCATCGCCGTAGGTGAAACAAAATGCAGATTCACCATACAGATAGGGAGCTACCCGTTTGAGTCGACCTCCGGTCATGGAGTGTTCGCCGGTGTCGACGAGAGTGACTTTCCATGGTTCGGCTTTGTGCTCGTGTACGATCATGGAATTGGTGCACATGTCAAAAGTGACATCAGACATGTGAAGAAAGTAGTTGGCAAAGTATTCTTTGATGACGTAGCCTTTATATCCCAGGCAGACGATGAAGTCGTTCACGCCATGGGCAGAGTAGATCTTCATGATATGCCACAGGATCGGCTTGCCGCCGATTTCGATCATCGGCTTGGGGCGCAGATGGGTTTCTTCGGAGATACGGGTGCCAAGACCACCGGCGAGGATAACGGCTTTCATGATGCTTGTCCCTCCGTGCGCTGGGGTGCCTGTGAGCATGATATCTGAACGCATAGCAAGCGAAGTGCCATCGCAAGAACGTTTGGACAGCGAAGCCGCTGGGCGTTGCAGGCGACCACATGTCTTCGTTTTTTCACCCCCGCCACGTTCCTTGATGGGCCACGAACCACGCGTAGGTCTTTTGGAGTCCTTCTTCAAAGCCAATGGCGGGGCGCCAGCCTAGGGCGGTGATGCGCGAAATATCGAGGAGTTTGCGCGGGGTGCCGTCTGGTTTGGAGGTGTCAAAAATCAGACGGCCATCAAATCCGGTGATGCGGGCCAGCATTTGCGCCAACTCCTGGATGGGGCAATCTTTGCCGGTCCCCACGTTGAGATGGCATTTTCCGGGCGGGATATGGGCCTGCCAGGTGGCTGCCGGCAGTTCCATGACAAAGCGGCAGGCGGCGGCCAGGTCGTCCACGTGGAGAAATTCCCGTCGCGGGGTCCCGCTTCCCCAGATGGTCACCGTGGGGGCTCCGGCGCGTGCGGCCTCGTGGAAGCGGCGCATGAGGGCGGGGATGACGTGGGCGTCTTGGGGATGGAAATTGTCTCCTGGCCCGTAGAGGTTGGTGGGCATGAGGCAGCGGTAATCCCGGCCGTACTGACGGTTATAGCTTTCGCAGAGCGTGATGCCTGCGATCTTGGCCACGGCGTAGGGTTCGTTGGTGGCTTCCAGGGGGCCGGAGAGGAGGGCCTCTTCGGGGATGGGTTGGGGGGCGAACTTCGGGTAGATGCACGAGGAGCCCAAAAAAAGGAGCTGTTGCACGTCGGCCATGTGGGCGGCATGGATGACGTTGCATTGGATCATCAGATTTTCATAGATGAACTGTGCCGGGTACGTACTATTGGCGAGGATGCCTCCCACCTTGGCTGCAGCGAGATAGATCTGGTCAATGCGCTCGTGGGCAAAAAAGGCGCGGACTGCACTCTGGTCCGTAAGATCGAGATCGGCATGGGTGCGGGTGATGATCTCGCAATCTCCATGGGACTCAAGTTCGCGAACGATGGCCGCGCCGACCATCCCCCGATGTCCGGCTACGTAGATGCGTTGGCTACTCATGGCGGCATAACACCTGAAAACCTGAATCCATGCACAGTTTGTCCTTGAGGGCGAGCTCCAGATCCGCCTGCACCATCTCGGTGACCAATTCCTCGAAGGAGATTTGCGGGGTCCAGCCGAGTTGCTCTTTGGCCTTGGAAGGGTCGCCGAGCAGGGTATCCACCTCGGTGGGCCGGAAATAGCGTGGATCCACGGCCACCACACAAGTCCCTACGGCGGGACGGAGCCCGTGCCATGGGGCATCGATGGGGTGCAGGCGGGCGATGGTGCCTTGCTCGTCGATACCGCTTCCTTGCCAGTGAATCTCCATGCCCAATACCGCAAAGGCCCGTTCTACGAACTCCCGCACCGAGTGCTGCTCTCCAGTGGCGATGATGTAGTCGTCGGGCTGTTCTTGCTGGAGCATCATCCATTGCATGCGCACGAAGTCTTTGGCGTGTCCCCAGTCGCGCCGGGCATCGAGGTTCCCCAAATAGAGACAGTCTTGCAGCCCCAAGGCGATGCGGGTGGCGGCGCGGGTGATTTTGCGGGTGACGAAGGTTTCGCCGCGGATGGGGGACTCGTGGTTGAAGAGGATGCCGTTGACGGCATACATGCCATAGGCCTCGCGGTAATTGACGGTGATCCAGTAGGCGTAGAGCTTGGCCACACCGTAGGGGCTGCGCGGATAGAACGGGGTGGTTTCCGTTTGCGGGGTCTGGCGCACCTTGCCAAAGAGCTCGCTGGTGGACGCCTGGTAGAAGCGGGTGTGGTCCTTGAGATTCAGGATGCGCAGCGCTTCCAGCAGTCGGAGGGTACCCAGCGCATCGGCATTGGCCGTGTATTCCGGGGTCTCGAAGGATACCTGGACGTGCGACTGGGCGCCGAGGTTGTAGATTTCGTGCGGTTGGACCTCTTGAATGACGCGGATGAGGTTGGTGGCGTCGGTGAGGTCGCCGTAGTGGAGGATGAAGCGGCGATCCGGGGCGTGGGGGTCCTGGTAGAGATGGTCCACGCGGTCGGTGTTGAAGAGGGATGCCCGGCGCTTGATGCCGTGGACCTCGTAGCCTTTTTCCAGCAAAAACTCGGCGAGATAGGCGCCGTCTTGGCCGGTGATGCCGGTGATGAGTGCTCGTTTCATGATCCCTTCCTTAGGTTCGCAGCCCCTTTTGCAAGTGGCGAGCCACGTTCAGGGTCACAGGCCGTTTTCGTCCCAGATCCCTCCGTATACTTCCACAGTGGAAGTCACCTGGGGGATGAGGTCCAGGAGGAGGCTGGGGTCGAAGCCTTTGGGCAGCGGCGTGGTCCAGAAGTCCGGGGGTGCGTCGGGAAAGAAGCTCAGGCCTGCCTGGATGGCCATATAGGTGCCGAGGCGCAGGAGCATGCGCACGTGGTCTGCGTCCGGCGGTGGGGAGAGGAGGTTTTCCGTGCAGTGCACGGCGAGTTCGGGAAAGTACCAGGCCCGCAGGAGGTTTGCCCCAGCCAGGGTGTGATCCCATCCGCCAAAGAGCTGCTGCTGGCGCTCCATGAGTTCGGGCATGGAGGCGGGCGGCGGGGTGAGCATCTGGCCGAAGGCGTCGGGAAAATTGTGCAGCAGGACGAGAAAGCCGATGGTATGGAGCGCCGCCAGCGGCGTCAGTACGGCGAATTCCTCTTGGGTGAGGCGGAAGTATGGGCCAAGGTGCATCTGCAGCAGTTCCACCGCCACGGATGTCCCCAGGCTTTGGGCCCACAGCTGGTGGAGGATGGTTTCGTGCTCGGGGTTTGGACTTGAGAAGGCGTCGTGCAGCACCGTAAAGTAGAAAATCTTTTGGAATTCTTTGCGCCCCATGCGGATGATGGCGTCCTGCACATCGGTGATGGGGCGCAGGGGCATGAGGAACGGGGAGTTGGCATAGGCGAGCACGCGGGCGGTGAGCACCGGGTCGAGGCGGACGATGGCGGCGATCTCCGCAATTTCACTGTCCTCGCGGCCCAGGGCCTGGATGAGTTCCAGGGCCGTTGGGCGCATGGCCGGCAGGTGCAAATCCAGGGCGGCAGGGATGAGGATACTCATGGCCGTGCTCCAAGGCTGATGAACAAGGCGTTCCTCTGGTGTCAGAGGGGAAATGGTACGCTTTGGCGACGCTGCCGTGTAGAGTCTTGGCGGCAATTGCGGGAAAAATCAATGCTGCGGTGCAGGGGGATGGAATCGCGGGCGCCGTGCCAGAAGTGTGGCCCCCACCAGGGCGGTGCACGGGGCCACGAGCACCATGCCGAAGCTTCCGACCACGGTGCGCAGGACCTCGGCCGCCACGTAGGCGCTGTTCATGATGACCGGCAGGGGGATGCCTTGGGTCATGAGCAGCATGAGCAGGGCCGTGGCCGTGCCGGAATAGGCAAGAAGCAGGGTGGTGGTCATGGTTCCCACCACGGCTTGCCCCACGCGCAGCCCGGAGCGCAAGAGCTGGCCGAAGGTGAGGGAGGGGTTGACGGCAGCCACCTCGGCCATGCTGGTGGCCACGTCCATGGCCAGGTCCATGACCGCGCCGGAACAGGCCAGAAAGATGGCGGCAAGGAAGATTTGGGTGAGGTCGAGGTGCCCCAAGCCCATGTGCAGCAAGGTCTCGGAGAAAGGAAGCACGCTGCCGTGCACCCGGAAGGCGGCGCCAAAAAAGAGCGCCATGGCGCAGGTGGCCAGGATCCCCAAAAGCGATCCGAGAAAGGCTACAGCCCCCCGGCGGGAAAGCCCGGCCACGAGGAAGATGATGGCCGCCAGGAGTACCGTGGTGACCAAGAGGGTCACGAAAACGGGGTCCCAGCCGGAAAGCAGTGCCGGCACCAGGAGTTTCCAGAGGGCATAGGCGGAAAATACGAAGGAAAGGAGCGCCTTGGCCCCGGTCCAGCCGGCAAAGGCAAGGAGCGCCAGGGCAAAGAGGCCAAAGAGCGCAAGTTCCACGTCCAGGCGGTAGAAGTCGTGGGCCACGGCCACACTGATGTCGCCCTGGTCATCGAGGGTGAGCACCGTCAGGACGCGGTCACCCACGTGGAAGCGCTTGTCGAGCTCCAGCTTGCCGAGGATTTCGTTATGCGCGGTGACCGTGCGGCCGGCAAAGGGGCCGTCCAGAAGCTCCACGGTCACGGACTGGATGCCTATGGTCACGGGCCCGAGAGTGCGGACCCGGCTGTCGTCGGTGGCGATGACCTTGCCTTGGCAGCGGGCGCTTCGGGTCGGGCCGCGGGAGTCGAACCCCGTGGGCAGGAGGTGGAGCACCAAGGTTGCCAGGGCGATGACCAGACAGAACAGGCGGTCGCGGCGGGTGGAGCGCATGGGGTGGAAGGCGGGCCCGGAATGGGCGGGTTTCCGGGCCCGCGGCATAGGGGTGTTAGCGGGTGGCCACGGCCTTGGAGAGGCCAAGGGCGCGGGTGAATTTGTCGAAGAAGGCGGTGTTGTCGTAGTAGCCGGCAAAAGCCTCGGCGCCGACGCCCGTGGCAGCGGTGATGACCGGTACCCCGGTGTGCGAATACGAGGTCCAGCCGATGCCGGCCTTGGCGTTGAGGATATGGGTGAGGGTCACGGTGAAGGGCTCATAGCTGCCGTAGAGCAGATAGTCGCGGGTGCCGGTCTCTGCCTTCTGGTTCTGCATGCTGCGGGCAAAGGCGGCCTTGAGGTCGGCGAGTTCGTAGTCCTTGAGGTAGAGGTCGTACTTGCCTTTGACCTGCTTGGCGTATTCCTTGTCCGAGGCCGCCTTGGTTATGTCCGCCATCTCTGCGGCCGTGGGCACTTTGAGGCCGAAGTGGGCGGTGATGAGCTCCGCTGCTTCCTCGAAGCTCCCTTGGGGATGCGCCTTGCGCCAGGCGTCGAAAATTTCGTCGAAGGCCACGTACGAGACCTTCTGTTGGGTGAGGTTCTTGAGATAGGTGGCGTACTTGGTGCCCGCAAAGCCAATGGACATGCCGCCGGTCTCGTGGTCGCCGGTGACCACGATGAGAGTTTCCTTGGGGTGTTTGGCGGCGAATTCCAGGGCCTTGTCCACGGCCTTTTCGAAGGCGAGCATGTCGTGGATGGCGCTGGCGGCGTCGTTGGCATGGCAGGCCCAGTCCACCTTGCCGCTTTCCACCATCAGGAAAAAGCCCTTGGGATTGTCGAGCATTGCGATCCCCTTGGCGGTGAGATCCGCCAGGGTGAGATCTTCGGGCTTCGTGTCGATGCTGTAGGGCATGGCCGCCTCGTCCTGCAGGCGCGGTGCGATCACCACCGCCTTGGTACCGGGTGTGAGGGCTGCAAATCCCTGACGGTCGCGCACGATGGCGTATCCCGCCTTGGCGATGGCATCGAAGACGTTTGCTTTGGGGCCGTCGCCCTTGGCCTTCTTGCCTTCGGGGTCCAGCAGGCCGCCGCCGGCAAAGTAGTCGAAGCCGCTTTGGGCGAGTTCCAGGCCGATTTCGTAATAGTTCTTGCGGCTTGGCTGATGGGCGTAGAAGGCGGCTGGAGTCGCGTGGTCCAGAGAGACGGTGGAGACGATGCCCACCTTGAAGCCGGCCGCCTTGGCCATCTCGGCGAAGGTGCGCACAGGCTTGCCCTCCGGGTCCACCCCGAGGCCGGCGTTGTAGGTTTTCACGCCACAGGCCATGGCCGTGGCCGCAGCCGCGGAGTCGGTGATGAGGCTTTCGCTGGAGTAGGTGGTGGTCAGTCCCTGTGCGGGGAACTGGGTGAAGTTGAGCTGCTCGATGCCGGGTTGCGCGGTTTTCCCAGCGAGCAGTGCCTTATAGGCCTCGGTGACGTTGATTTGCGAGGCGCTCATGCCATCGCCGATGAAAAGGAACACATACTTGGCCTGGCCCGCCATGGCTGCGGTGCACACCAGCACCTGGAGCAGCAGGGCGCAGAAGAGGCGGGCGGCTGCCTGGGACCAGAGGGAAGAACGCATGGAAACCTCCTGGAAGAAATGGTGGCAACAACGCCGCCCCCCCTTAAGGGCAGGCTTGTGGCGCCGGGGTGGCGGTTTGGAGACGTTCGTGCAACAAAAAACCCGGCCTTGGGCCGGGTTCAGGGGCGCGCTAGGATTTGCGCACGCTCTTGTTGATGGTTTCCATGAGCTGGGCCACCACCTCGGGGTGCTGCTGGTCTCCGCCGGCGGCCTTGGGCCAGCGCAGGCGATGGTAGGAGATGGTCGCCTTGGCGGCCAATTGGTGGACACGGGAGATGAGGACCTCTATGGTCTCTTCCGACAGGAAGACGTGGCCGCAGGCTTCGCACTGCAGGGCCGGGACTTCCTCGAAGCAGAAAAGCTGGTTGCGGCATTCCATCTGATGGTTGACCAAGGCTTCGTGCATTTCCTGGCCGCATTTGACGCATTGCATGGCGTTTCCTCCTGGGCGAAAATGGGAAATGGTTGTGTAATGCCGGCAGTAGGCCTTGGCAAGCGCTCCGCTTGTGGGAAACAATAAAATTCAATATATTTGGAGGTATTATGCGCGTTGGTTGGATTGGCGCCGGTGTCATGGGGCGTTCCATGTGCGGCCATGTGCTCCGGGCGGGACACGAGGTGTACGTGTATACCCGCACCAAGGCGTCGGCTGACGGCTTGGTGGCCGCGGGCGCGCATTGGTGCGCCTCTCCGGCTGAGGTGGCCCAAAAGAGCGAGGTGGTGGTGAGTATCGTGGGCTACCCCCACGATGTGCGCGCCATTTACCTGGAAGATGGGGGCATTGTGGCCAATGCCGCACCGGGATCTGTGCTGGTGGACATGACGACATCAAGTCCGTCCTTGGCGCAGGAGATCGCGGCCGCGGCAGCCGTCCGTGGCATCGACGCCCTGGACGCCCCGGTGTCCGGGGGCGATGTGGGGGCGCGCAACGCCACGCTCTCCATCATGGTGGGCGGCGAGGCCCAGGCCCTGGAGCGGGTGCGGCCTATCTTGTCCTGCATGGGTTCCACCATCCGCCACATGGGGCCGGCAGGGGCGGGGCAGCACACCAAGGTGTGCAACCAGATGCTCATCGCCGGGACCATGATCGGCATGGTGGAGTCGCTCCTCTACGCCGTATCCGCCGGGCTTTCCATGGAAGATGTCATTGCCGTCATCGGCAGTGGCGCCGCGGGCTGCTGGTCCGTGAACAACCTCGGGCCGCGCATCGCCCGGGGGGACTTCGATCCCGGGTTTTTCGTCAAGCATTTTGTCAAGGACATGGGCATTGCCCTGGAGGAATGTCGACGCATGGGGCTTTTCGTCCCGGGTCTTGCCCTGGTGGAACAGCTCTATCAGGCCGCCATGGCGCAAGGATATGCCCATTTGGGGACCCAGTCGCTGTACAAGGTGCTGTGCGCCATGAGCGGCCGCCGGGAAGACGGCGGCAAATAAGAGGACGCCCATGCGCTGGATATGGATCGTGGTGCTGCTTGTTTGCAGTGTTCCGGCACGCGCCAGTGATATCCGCAATATCCTGTTTCTCAATTCTTACCACAGTGGATACACGTGGTCGGACACCATCATGGACGGCGCCCGGCAGACGCTTCTGGCAGCGCGCAAGGATGTCTATATCCAGATGGAGTTCATGGATACCAAACGCTTTGCCGATGCCCGGCATCTGGAAGAGCTGTACCAATATTACCGCTCCAAGTTCGCGGGGATCACGTTTGATGTGATCCTCGCTTCCGACAATGCGGCCTACGATTTTGTCCAGCGCTACGGCGATGAACTCTTTCCCGGCACACCAGTGGTCTTTTGCGGGGTGAACGATGTCGCCCCCCGGGAGGTCCTGCATCGGGAGCGCACCACGGGCGTGCTCGAAGAATTCGACATGGAGGCCAATCTGCGCCTCATGCGGGAGCTTTTTCCCGATCGGCACCGCTTGGTGGTCATTGGGGACCAAAGTGTCACCGGCGTGGCCATTGCCAACCAGGTCCGCGCGGGTTTTACCCGCAACGCCATTCCCATGGAGGTGGAATTCTGGGCGGAATACACCCTGGAGGACCTGCTGGCGCGCATCCGCCTGCGCGCCGCAGACAGCGTGTTCTTTTTTATCCCATTTTACAAAGTCATTGGAAATTCGGTATATTCTGCCCAGGACCTTTTGCGCATCGTGTGGCAGCAGACACGGGCTCCCTTTTTCAGCGCCTGGAATTTTCTCCTGGGCTACGGCCTTGTGGGCGGAAAGCTTTTGGATGGCTTTGCCCATGGGGCCCAGGCCGCTCAGATGGTCCTGCGGATCTTGGATGGCGAGAGCCCGGCGCGCATCCCGGTCGTTTCCAGTACCACGGACCGCTACCGCTTCGACTACCGCATCCTTCAAGAGCTGGCCATCGGCACGGACCGCTTGCCTGCGGAAAGCGAGCTCATCAACGAGCCGCCGACATTCTACTCCATTGATCGCCGCCAATTTTGGACCATCATCGTCTCCTTGGTGACCCTCCTCTTCATTCTGGTGCTGTTGGTGGTGAACATCCTGGAGCGCCGCCAGGCGGAGCGGCGGCTGCGTGAGCAGGTGGCCTTTCTTGGTACGCTCATGCGGGCCCTGCCGCTTCCCATCTACATCACCGACGCCCAGGGCGCCATTCAGGCGGTGAATCCGGCCTTTGAGACCTGGTTCGGGGTGGATGCGGCAAATCTCGAGGACTTGCGGCCGGACGTGCGTGAGCAACTGACGGAGCCGCGCTTTGCGCCGTACGAAACCGAGCTCCCTTACCATGACGGTTCCCCGCATTCGGTGGTGCTCCACAAGGCCACGGCGGCCACGGCGAACCTGGGGATTGTGGGCGCGATTCACGACATCACCGAGCGCAAACGCGCGGAAAACGACCTGCGTCTGGCGGAGGAAAAGTACCGCGGCATCTTCGAGAACTCGGCCCTGGGCATCTTCCGCACCACCCCTGACGGCCGCTGGCTGGACGCCAACCCTGCCTTGGCGCGCATGCTCGGCTACGCGTCGGCGGCAGATCTCATGCTCGATCATCCCAACATCGCCTCCCTCTATTTGGCCGAGGAAGACCGCCGTCGCATCGTGGAACTCTACCAGCGCTCCCACGGCTTGGTGGAGGCGGAGATCCAGTTCCGCCACCGTCATGGCGAAGTCATCATCGCCAACCTCAACGCCCGGTCCGTGCGCCGCGAGGATGGCTCCATTTCCCACTTCGAAGGCTTCCTCGAGGACGTCACGGCCAAGAAGGCCGCAGAGCGGGCCTTGGCCGCCTCGGAGGAGATGCTCCAACTGGTGCTCAATACCATTCCCCAATTGGTGGACTGGAAGGACCGGTCGCTGCGCTTTTTGGGCGCCAACCGCCGGTTTCTCCAATTCATGGGGCTTTCCGAGGTGGGCGAACTCGTGGGGCGCACGTACCGGGAGGTGGCTACGGATCCTTCGTGGGTGGAAGTGGTGGACGAACTCGACCGCCAGGTCATGGAATCGGGTCAGCCGCTCTACGGGGTACGGCGGCAGACTCGAAACGCCGCCGGCGAGGAAGTGGTCCTTTTGGTGAGCAAGGTGCCGCTGCACGATGTCCGGGGCCAGACCGTGGGAGTGCTCAGTACGGCGGAAGACGTCACCGCCGTGGCCCGGCTGGAGCGCCAGCTCATGCAATCCCAAAAAATGGAGGCCATCGGCACGCTCGCCGGTGGTATTGCCCATGATTTCAATAATATTCTTACCTCCATCATGAACTCCACCGAGCTTGCCCTGGAAGACGTGCCTGCCGGTTCCTTGGTTTCCCAAGATCTGGAGCGGAGCCTACGCGCCGCGCAGCGGGGCAGCCGGCTGGTCAAGCAGCTTTTGGCCTTCAGTCGGCCGTCCAAGGAGGGGTTTGAGCCCACGGACGTGCGCGAGGTGGTGGCGGAATGCGTGGCTTTGGTGCGGGCGTCGGTGCCGCGTACCATCACGGTGGAATCGCATCTTGAAGAGGACGTCCCCTTGTGTTTGGCCGACCCCACCGGAGTGCACCAGGTGGTTATGAATCTTCTGACCAATGCCTACCAGGCCATCGGCAGCCGGACAGGGCATATCGCCGTGGGCGTGCGGCGTTGCTTTCTCGACGCCGCGGCCGCGGTCCCGCTGGGAGTGGACGAGGGGTCCTATGTGGTGCTCTGGGTGCGTGACGATGGTCCGGGGCTTGCGCCGGAGATCGTGGACAAGATCTTCGATCCCTTCTTCACCACCAAGGGCAAGGGTGAGGGGACGGGCCTGGGGCTTGCCGTGGTGCACGGGATCGTGCGCAATCACCGCGGGGCCATCCAGGTGCAGAGTACCCCGTATGTGGCCACGGAGTTTGCGGTATTCTTGCCTTCCCTGGGGGATGTGTGTCTGTTGGAGAGTGCGCGGCCGTCTCAGAAAATCCAGGGCTCGGAGACCGTGGTCTTTGTGGAGGACGACGAAGACCAGCTCCACGTCATCCCGCGCATGCTCCAGCAATTGGGCTACACCGTCCATGCCTTTGCCGACGGGGCGAGCGCCCTTGCCGCCTTGCGTCAGGGGCTTTCCGCCCAGGTGGTGGTGACGGACTTCGACATGCCGCAGATGACGGGGGTGGAGCTGGCGCGCTCACTTTTCGAGGCAGGATTGCGGCTTCCGGTCATCTTGATTTCCGGGCGCATTCAAGAAAAACACCCGGCCTTTGCGCACGTGGAAACCGTGCTTCCCAAACCGTACAACCGTGAACAATTGGCCGGAGCCATCCGGCGGGCTGTGGAGCGAGAGAGATCATGGCCGTAGTGTTGATCGTCGACGATGACATTCAGGTGCGCGAGACCCTCGGCAGTCTGGCGCGGCGCATGGGGCACACGTGTCTGCATGCCGCCACCTTGGCCGAGGGACGGGAGGCGTTGCAAGGCCACCCGGTGGACGTGGTGTTTCTCGATGTGTGCCTGCCCGACGGCAATGGTTTGGACATGCTTGCGTATGTGCGCGCCGCGTCGCAGCCGCCGGAAGTCATCATCCTTACGGGTCAGGGCGACCCGGACGGCGCGGAGCTGGCCATCCAGAGCGGGGTGTGGGATTATCTCATCAAACCCTCGCCGCTCAAGCAGATCCGCCTTTCCCTGAACCGCGCCCTGGCGTACCGGGAGGAAAAGCTTGCCAAGGCAGCGCCCGAGCTGGACCTCTCGGGCCTGGTGGGCGAAAGCCTCTTGGTGCGGGAAAGCTGCGCCTGCGTTGCCCAGGCCAGCCGCACCGATGCCACGGTACTCATCACCGGCGAGACCGGCACCGGCAAGGAGCTCCTTGCCCGCATCATCCACCGCAACAGCCTGCGCGCCAGCGGCCAATTCGTGGTGGTGGACTGCGCCGCGCTTACGGAAACGCTTCTCGAAAGCATCCTCTTTGGGCACGCCAAGGGCGCCTTTACCGGCGCGGAGCGGGACCGGGTGGGCCTGGTGCAATTGGCGGACAAGGGCACGCTGTTTCTGGATGAGATCGGCGAACTTCCCCTGTCGGCCCAGAAGGTCTTCTTGCGGGTGCTCCAGGAGCGCACCTTCCGGCCGGTGGGTTCGACCCAGGAGATGCGCAGCGATTTTCGTCTCATCTGCGCCACCAACCGCAATCTGGAGACCATGGTGGCGCGGGGACAGTTCCGCCAGGATCTCTTCTACCGCATCAATACCGTGCATGTGAGCTTGCCGCCGCTGCGCCACCGCGGCGAGGACGTCATCATCCTCGCCCAGTACCATTTGGAGCGTTTGTGTCGGCAACGCAATGTCCCCCTCAAGACCATGGACGCGAGCTTCGTGGACATGCTGCTGCGCTACGATTGGCCCGGCAACGTGCGCGAACTCTTCAATACCGTGGAGCAGGCCTTTGTGATGGCCGGGGGCGAGTCCGTGGTGTACGCCCGTCATCTGCCGGCAGCGGTGCGTATCCGCGTGACCCGCTCCCGCATCCAGGAGCGTGCGGCCGTGGAGGAGGCCCCGACGTCAGGGTGGGCGGAGGGCTTGCCTTCCCTCAAGGAGTGGAAGCGCCGCGCCGAGCGCGATTATTTGGTGCGCCTGCTTGAGGCCCATGGGCGGGACATCGGCCGCCTCCAGGCCGTCTCCGGGCTGTCGCGCTCCCACCTCTATGCGGTGTTGAAGAAGCACGGGTTGGACCTGCCCCCCGCCTAAACAGCACCGCCGCGGCGTTTGCCGTTTACAACCGCGCCCCTCTTGCCTACAAACCCCCATCCCGAGCGGGACGTCCCGCTCGGAGGATGCGAATTTTGAGGATGCCATCATGCGACGAACCATCGAACACGTGGGCTGGGGGCAGCTGACGTATGAAATTCGGGCCATCGTGGCCGTGGCCCAGGAACTGCGGGCCATGGGGGTCCCCATTACCTGGGAAAACATCGGCGACCCCATTGAAAAGGGCGAGCGACTGCCGGATTGGATGAAATCCACTATCGCGGATCTGGCCTTGGAAGACCGCTCTTACGGCTACTGCGCCACCCAGGGCGTGCTGGAGACGCGGGAATTTCTCGCCCAACTGGCCAACGAGCGCGGCAGCTACCAGGTCACGGCCGACGATATCATCCTGTTCAATGGCTTGGGCGACGCCGTGGCCAAGATTTTCGGCTTCTTGCGCCGCGAGGCGCGGGTCATCGGCCCGTCGCCGGCCTATTCCACCCATTCCTCGGCCGAGGCCGCCCATTCCGGTTACGACCACCTCACCTACGAGCTCGACCCGGACAACGGCTGGATGCCGGACCTCCAAGATTTGGAAAACAAGGTCCGCTACAACGACTCCATTGCCGGCATCCTGTTTATCAATCCCGATAATCCTACAGGCGCGGTATATCCGTGTTCCATCATCGAACGCATCGTGGATATCGCCCGGCGCTATGACATCTTTGTGATCGCCGATGAGATCTACGCCAACATCGTCTACCCCGGTCAGGAGACCTGTGCCCTTTCCCAGGCCATTGGCGAGGTGCCGGGCATGGCCTTGCGGGGGATCTCCAAGGAATACCCCTGGCCTGGGGCGCGTTGCGGCTGGATCGAGGTCTATAACAAGGACAAGAATCCGGAATTCAAGGCCTATATCCGCAGCCTGCTCAATGCGAAGATGCTGGAAGTGTGTTCCACCACGCTGCCGCAGCTCTCCATCCCCAAGATCATGGGGGATCCGCGCTATCCCGCCCACTTGGAAGCCCGCCGCCAGATGTTTGCAGCACGGGCGCAGGAGGCTTGGGAAGCGTTTCAAGGTGTCTCTGGAGTACGGGTCATCAAGCCGCAAGGGGCGTTCTACATGTCCGTGCTGTTTGACGACGGTGTGCTCAATGATCGCCAAACCCTTCCCATTGCCAATGCAGAGGTGCGCAAATACGTGGAGCGTATTGTGCAGGGAGTGCCTGCGGACAAGCGCTTCGTCTATTATCTTTTGGGCGCCACCGGCATTTGCGTAGTGCCCCTCACCGGATTCTGCTGTAACCGTAAGGGCTTTCGCGTGACCTTGCTGGAGAGTGACGACGCCAAGCGGCGCTGGACGTGGCGGACCATCGCGGACGCCATCGTGCAGTATGTGGCTTCGGCCTGATACGGAATGCCCATGACGGATTTACCCATTGGGGTGTTCGACTCCGGCATCGGCGGGCTCACGGTGTTGCGCGCCTTGCGTACGGCCCTGCCCTACGAGTCGTTCCTCTATCTTGGAGATACGGCGCGGCTGCCCTATGGCACCAAGAGCCGGGATTCCGTGGTGCGCTACGCGGTGCAAAGCACCCAGGCCCTGTGGGAGCGCGGTATCAAGCTTTTGGTGGTGGCCTGCAACACCGCCTCGGCCGCGGCCTTGGACGCCCTCCAGGCCGCTTATCCCGGGCTCCCTGTGGTGGGGGTGGTAGGGCCGGGGGCGGAAGCCGCCTGCCGGGCGAGCCGCTCCGGACACATTGCGGTCCTCGCCACGGAAGGCACGATCCGGGGAAAGAGCTATGAGCGGGAGATCTTGGCCCGTCGGCCTGAGGCCAGGGTGTATGGCCAGCCCTGCCAGCTCTTTGTGGCCCTGGCGGAGGAAGGGTGGTTCGACGGCGAGGTGACCCGGCGCACCGCCGAGGCGTACATCCGGCCGCTGCTTGCCCAAGCGCCGGTGGATACCATTGTTTTGGGGTGCACGCACTTTCCGGTACTTGCACACGCCATTGCCGCCGCGGCCGGGCCGAAGGTCACCTTGGTGGATTCGGCCCAGATCACGGCACGGTTCGTGGCTCGGATCTTGGAAGAACAAGGGCTTGCTGCGTCAGGGGCCGCTGCGGGCTCCGTTGCCTTTTTTGCCACCGATGGCGCAGAGCGCTTTGCGCGGGTGGGAAGCCTTTTCTTGGGAGAGCACATCGCCGCAAGTGACGTGACCATCCTGGATCTGTGATGCTGTTGGCCGTGGACATCGGTGTGCGTACCGGGCTTGCCCGGCTGAGCGCCCAAGGAGAGGTCCTGTGGTGTCGTTCCCATAATTTGGGAAATGTGACCCGCCTCAAGCGGGCGGTGTACGCCATCCTGACCCAGGAGACAGGCCTCGAGTGGCTGGCGCTCGAAGGCGGAGGTCGGTTGGCGGAAATCTGGGCGCACGCCGGTCGCGCCCGGGGGCTGCGCGTTCTGCAATGCCATGCCCAGGATTGGCGGGCGGATATGCTCCTGCCCCGGCAGTGCCGGGATGGCCGCCAGGCCAAGGCCTCGGCCCGCCGTTTGGCGGAAGCGGCCCTGGCGCGCATGGGCCGTCCGCACCGTACCCCGCTGGACAGCGACGCCGCAGAGGCCGTGCTCCTCGGGATTTGGGCCATGCGCCATTTGGGGATTGCCCCGACGGAGGAAAAACCCATGTATTTTGGAAAACGCCATCTGGAAACGTCCATACCCTGCCGCGACTGTGGGGGGCTCCTTACCTTGCAGCGTCTGTGCCGCGAAGTGCGGCTGGTGTGTCCCAAGTGTCATAACGTCTATTCCCTTGCGGAATACTCTCACGTCATGGACGAAACTGTTGAAGAATTTCTTGCCAATACCTATGCAGATCGAATCTGAAAGTTTCACGCAACCGCGGATCATTCCCCGAAGCGAGCATCCCATCTCCCGCAAAAATATCCATCCTGATGCCCTCAAAGTGATGTACCGCCTGGTGCATCATGGATTTCTCGCCTATTTGGTGGGCGGAAGTGTGCGGGACTTGATCTTGGGGCGCCCCCCCAAAGACTTCGACGTGGGCACCAATGCCACGCCCAATCAGGTCAAGCGGCTGTTCAAGAACTGTTTCCTGGTGGGGCGGCGGTTTCGGCTCGCGCACATCCGCTTTGGCGAGCACGTGGTGGAGACCGCTACCTTTCGGCGCACTCCAGATGTGGATGAGGACGGGGACGTGTGCCTGGTGGAGGACAATTGTTTCGGCACCCCGGAAGAAGACGCCTTGCGCCGGGACTTCACCATCAATGCCCTTTTTTACAACATCAAGGACTTCAGCGTCATCGACCACGTGGGCGGGTTGGAGGATCTCCACGCCCGGGTGGTGCGCGCCATCGGGGACCCCAACCTGCGTTTTCAGGAAGACCCGGTGCGGATGCTGCGGGCCGTGCGCTTTGCCTCGCGGCTCGGCTTTCATATCGAGCCCGCCACCTATCATGCCATCCTGACGCATCACCAGCAGATCCTTCGAGCGCCGGTGCCGCGGCTCTTCGACGAGCTCTTGCGGCTTTTTGCCTATGGCAGTGCTGAGGCGGCCTTCCGCCTGCTCTACAAGACCGGGCTGCTCCATGACCTCATCCCGGAAATCGCGGATTTTCTCGATCACGACCACGGCCAGGATTCGCGGCTGTGGGCGTGGCTCGCCGCCTTGGACGCCACGGTGGTGGCGTCTCCCGAACGCGGCACCCCGGCCGTGAACTTGGCGGTGCTTTTGGCGCCGGCCATTGCTTGGGTGGAAGAGCGCTATCGTCGCGCCGGGGAGGTCGTCCAGTACGCGGCCTTGGTGCGCGACTTGGCCGCTCCGGTGCTTGTGCGTTTGGGTGCGCCCCGGTGGCTTCAGGATCGGGTGGTCATGGTGCTCCAATACCAGAAGCGCTTCGATCCCTTGGCGCGCAAACGCTTTTCCAAGCGCGGCTTCCTGGCCCAGGCCGCTTTTCCGGAGACCTTGACCGTCTTTGAGGTCGCCTCCCGGTGCGGGCACGGGGAAGAGGAAGTGCTCCGCGCCTGGCAGGAGATGGCCCAAAGCGCGCATCTGCCTGCCCCGCGTCCGGAAAAGCCCGCCCGGCGGAAGCGGCGGGGGCGTCGTCCTCGCCGGGCAGGAGTGCGCGGCGCTTAGGAGCGGTCTTCGTCGGGGTCGGGGCGCAGCCAGCCGGTGCGCTCCACCAAGGCAAAGGCAAGAATGCCCAAGACCACGCCTCCCACGGCCTGGATGAGGTTGGGGATGACTTCCGCTAGCGCCCCTTGGAGCCCGATACTGGGCATCAAGGTTTCTCCCGCAAAATAGGTCGCCACCATGGCGCCGCCGCCAAGGCTCGCCCAGAACCAGCGCAGGCGTCCGCTCTGCCGGGCGGCCAGGGCGGCCAGGGCCCCTTCCAGCCCTTTGGCGATCAGGGTGAGGGGTGCAAACAGGGCAAAGCCGCCGAACACGTCGGCCGCGGCCGATCCGAGGCCTGCGGCCAGCGCCCCCCACACAAGCGGCCGCCGTCGGGCCACGGTTCCCAAGACGAATCCGGCGAAGATCACCGCCACGTCGCCCACGTTGAAGTATCCGCGGCTGGGCAGCGGCACGCGCACGAAGAGCGTGGTCAAGCACACGAGAATCGTCAGCGTGAGGGTGAGAATACGGGCATTGGTCATACGTCTTCCTCCTCCAAAAAGGCCATGCGGGCATCGTAGACGCGCATGGTGGTTTCGGTTTGTTGGTACATGGCGGCCAGGGCCGCCACGAGAAGCACCACGAGCCGTTGCCCATGGCGATGGACCCAGCCGCCTTGCGTCAGGTGGGGATCGTGACTGGTCAGCCACCACAACCGTTCCAGGGTGGGGCGGCTTTTGTGGAACAGGGCATGGCTGATGATGAGAAGGCGTTGCCAGCGTTTGGGCAGCGGCAAGGCCACCAGATCGCGCAGGCGGACGGCTGCGGCCGCCAATTGCACGCTCCAAAACGAGTTGGGGAACACCAACGCCTTGCGCAGGGAGTCAAGGGTCCAGTCCGAGCGTCCGCCGGTGCCCAGTGCGTCCAAAATCAGGCCCATGAGCACGAGCATCCCCACAAAGGGAATCAAAAAACGCACGTCTGCCCGCAGACCCGCCCAGCCGCCGCTTCGCAGACGCAGCGCCGCAAGCAGGGCCAGGATCGCGGCCTGGAAGGCAAGGTGATCGTACCACGGCCCAAATACCCCCACGGCAAAGTATGCGGCCACCGTGAGGACCAGGAGCATCACCTTGGGGGCGCCGCTCATGGCTGCACCTCCCGGATGGTGACTGCACGGCCGCGCCGGGTGACGGAGAGACAATGGGTCACCGGCCAGGACCGCACTTGATGAGAGACCAGAAAAGCCGCAGCCACGGGCAGGGCGAGCAGTCGGTGCATCTCTTCGGGAGTCAGGTGGCGGTCGGTTTCATCCAGGACAAGGACATCGCCTGCACCTGCAGGGCCGGCCCATGCCTCTACCAGGGGCCCTCGCGCACGCGGCGCCGGCGTCCCCTGGGCCGCCAGGGCAGCGGCGAGGACGTGGGCCTGGAGGGCAAGATCCTGGGCCACGAAAAATACCTGCAGTCCTTGTTCCTCAAGGCGCGGCAGGAGCACGTGCTCCAAAAACACGGTCTTGCCCGCACCGTTGTCGCCCAGCACTTGGACGATGCTTCCCGCGGGCAGAGTGATGGAAGGGACGTGGAAGGTGAACCCCGGCGGGTCCACGTGAGATTCCCAGGGGCCGAGGTTCATGGAGCGTCCTCCATGAGGATGGTGGCCTGGGGGAGGGCTTCGGCCAACGCGGCCTGCAGCCGGGCGCGGTTGGCGGCGGACACGGCGGCTTGGGCGCGGCGCAGGTCGAGCACGAAGGGCGGACGGTTGCGACAGATTTCCGCCCAAAGCCCTGCAGCCAAGAGCACCTGTTCTCCGCCGGAGTAGCTGTGCACAACACGCTCCAAGTCCACCTCGATGCCGAAGCGTCTTCCCCATAGGGCAAGTCCCGCGGCCGCGGCCTCAGGGGCTTGGGCAAAGAGCAGAATTTCGTTGCCCAGCGTGGTCGTCACCCATAAGGTGTCGGCGTCCAAGGAAAGTACAGGCAGGGAGGTGGGCATGGCTGGTCGCGTCAAATATAGTATCGAGTGCTGGCTCTATCATCCCCGGTCGGGACGGTTTTTGCTGCTCTTGTGTCCTGCCACATCCGTGCACGGCGAGTATTGGCAGCCGGTCACCGGAGGCAGGCTCCCCCATGAAGACCCCCGGGCCGCCTGCGTGCGGGAGGTGGAGGAGGAGACCGGCGTGGTTTTGTCTCCGGAGTCTCTGCACGAAGTGCTCGAAGAATTTTGCTTCTGCATCCCCGAGACCCAGGTGGAACTGCGCAAACCCGTGTACTTGGCGCCAGTAAAGGCCACTTCTGTGCGCGTCTCCGCCGAACACCTGGAGGCCGCCTGGTTTGCGCCGGACGAGGTGCCGCGGCATTTGGGTTGGGACTCCTACCGCCAGACTTTTGCCGCGGTGCGCCTGGCGGCGCAGCGCTTGGCCGACGCGCCTTAGGGCATGCGTCCCACGGCGGCGAGCATCTGGCGCACCTCCGGATGATTCCAGTCCGCGCCGCCGACGTGCGCGTACACGATGCGGCCTTTGGTATCCAAAATATACGTGAGCGGCAGGGTTGTGGCCTGGAGCGGCTCCGGCACGTCCCCGACAAAGCCATAGAGGGGCATGCGCAGGCTTTGGGCCAGGGGGTGACGGGCGATGTCCGCAGGGTCTTCTTCGCTCACACAGTAAACGGCTGCGTCCCCGCTGTCCCACAGGGCCTCGAGGGAAGGCATCTCCTCACGGCACGGTGGGCACCACGTGGCAAAGAGATTGAGTACCGTGACCTTCCCGCGCAGATCGGCGCAGGAGATGAGTTTGCCGGAAAGGTCTTGGAACTGACAGGTGAGGTCCGCCACATTGAGGCCGATGACCCCGCGGGCGGCAGCCTCCGAGCGCTTGAGGGCCGCGGCCTGGCGGGTGGCTTCCTGGGCCGCCTCGTGGCGGGCCTCGACGTCGTTTCGCAGCGTCTGGGCGGACCAGGAGCCGGCCATGAGCTCGATGAGCAGCACGGTGATGGCACCGACCAAAAAACCGGCAACCGAATGTTTGGTGATGATGGCCATTACTTCCTCGTGGAACTGTTGGGTGAGACCAGGGCAGTGATTTCGTCGGCGTTCAGGTGGCGCCAGGAGCCGGGCGGTACGTCCCCGAGACGCACGGCGCCTACTCCTACTCGCCGAAGGCGCAGGATGACAAGCCCAAGGTCCCGGCACATGCGGCGGATCTGGCGGTTGACCCCCTGGCGCAGGGTCATGATGAGGAGGGTATTGGGGCCTTGGCGTCGGGCGGAGACCTCCACCGGCCGCAGGCGTTCTCCTTCGGCCAGGCGCATGCCGCGGCGCATGGTCTCCAGGGCGGCGGCAGGGACTTTTCCGCGCACGAGCACTTCGTAGTGTTTGGGATGTTCGAAGCGGGGGTGGGTGAGGCGCAGGGCCAGATCACCGTCGGTGGTGAGCAGCAGCAGCCCTTCGGACATGACGTCCAGCCGGCCCACGGGAAAGAGGCGGCGGGAAGCGAATTCCGGGGACACGAGGTCGAGGACCGTGGGACGGCCCTGGGGGTCGCGGGCTGTGGTGACCACCCCCACGGGCTTGTGGAGCATGATGACCACGTGCTGTTGCGGCAGCTCCAACGGCCGGCCGTCGAGGGTGACAGTGTCGGCGGGCAAAACCCGGCGGCCCGGCTCGCGGCAGACCTCGCCGTTGACCATCACCCGGCCGGCAAAGATGAGCTCGTCCGCCCCCCTGCGGGAAGCCGCCCCGGCGGCGGCGAGAAAGCGGTTGAGGCGCAGTGCTTCCATGGCCGAAGCCATAGGGCGCAGCGGCATGAGGGGCAAGTGGAGGCACGGACGGAAGTAAGGCTGTCCCCGAGGAGGGGCAGACCGAGACATTGTTAATGAGTTGTTGTCCGGGGAGGGGTGAGCGTAGCGGCCTTGCTCGGCGCAGCTTCATGGACGTTTTCATTTTCAGGGGATGGTAGTTCCCAAAGGTGATCTGTTTTTTGTCCTTCTCGGTGTTTTGCTGTGTTCCGTTTTTTTTGTATATTGGTTGAATTTGTTCCATATTTTTGCATTCTTTGTCCGGCATCAATATAATGTTCTCGGATACATTGCTCTATTGCTGATGGATTTTTTGTTTTAAGGACTTCAAAAATAGTATAGTGCCTTTCGTAAATCTCTTGTGGAGTGAATATGTCGCGCCAATACTTAAAAAGGAGAAACTTGGATACGCCACGGCATGATCTCCTGGCGAGTTTTACAACGAGAGAGTTGTCTGTTTTAGAAAATAAAATGTCATGAAATTCATTGTCTAGTAAAGCGAGTTCATCCTTGTTTCCGTTTGTATCAGCAATATGTTTCATATTAATAATGATTTTTTTTAATCTTGTAAAATCATTCTCGTTAAATAAATTAATTGATGATGCTACAATTGCTCCTTCTAAAACACCTCCAATGAAATAAGAGTCTTGTATTTCTTTTGGGGAAAGAGATGCTATAAATTTTCCTCTTTGAGGAATAGATATGATAAGCCCTTCTTGAACGAGCATTTGCAGTGCTTCTCGAATTGGAGCTCTGCTTATGGAGAGCTTGGATGCGAGTAGTGCTTCGTTGACTTTGTCTCCAGGGTTGAGCTCGCCATTGATAATAGCTTGTTTTATGTATTCAGATATTTGCAGGCTATATGTCTTGATGTTTGCAGACATGGACTGGGATCCTCGTGTTGTTTTTTAATTCGCTGCACGCTAGAGAGGATATTTTGAAAACGCTAAGAGTCAATTGAGAAATAGCCTTCCTTCGTGAAAATTTATTCAGTTGTTTTTTTGAGTAAATATTCGAAGTCAGCTTCTTCAAAACAAAATCGTTCACGAAGTTGCTCTTGGGCGCGAATCCAGTTTCTGGAAATTTCTTGGGCTGCGAATTCAATAATTTGTATATATTTTTGTGAATCTTTTTTAGTGAAAAAAGGAATCTTCCACTTTTTAATGTAATTTTCTGTGACAAGCATTGATAGTACTGATGAAGTTCCAGGCAGGAGACCGCCTCCGGAGACGATATCGTGTAAATCAGCGCTCATATATGTGATGCCTCCAGCATCTTGACTTACCAATAATGCAAGTTCTGCAATAAGTTTGACTTTGTTGTAAGATCTTGACTCTTTTGTAATTTTTTTTCCTATTTCGATGATGCGATCTCCAAATTTTTTTGTAGAAAATCGCATTTCTCCTGTATATCGATGATATGCCGATTGAGAGCATAAAAATGGAATCTGTGCCTTTTTGGCACCCAGGGAAAGTGCGTCATACACAATGGTGTTATCTACATTCGCGTTTGCTCGAATCCATATGCGTTCTTGAGTCTCGCCCTGGCACACGGAAGGAACGTATGCTTTACTCTCGACGACGATGGTTGGGAGGTGATTGAGGCCCAAGGCTTTCATAACCCGGGCCTTTTCTCCCAGCATAATGTTGCCTTCCAGGTCTTCGTCCGGCCCGATCCCTCCTGCATTAGCGTTGGCGATTGCCATGACGGATGCGGGAATCCCCTGGATGTCCACTTGAGCGCCGATGTAGCCACCTATTTTTCCAGGCATATCTTCTGCGCCGAAAATGATGTGGTCCGGGTATGCCGTGCGGAGGGTGTCCATAGCGGCCAGACAACAGGCCGCTTGAAACGCTACGGGAACCTCGAGAACCCCCTGGCCGTATATGCGACCGAAAACGGTGACAGCAGTGGCTTGGCTGTATACGCTGTCGAGTCCGATCTCACGCAGGAGGAGGTCTGCCTCCCATGGGGTCACCCCACGTCGGGCGGTTGCAGTCCCAACACCTCCGCCTTGGGTACACACTCGGATCTCTCCGGTTTGGACATTCGCCGAAGCGTCTTTGATAGTGGTATCTGCAGGGAAGGCGGTTTTGAGAAGCTCCATGACGACCGCGAACCCGGCGGAATCATCCTGAACGAATCCTTGATGACTGTGGACATGCCCGACTCCAGCATGGCCGGAGACAGCGAACAGGCTTTTTCTGGATGAGTAATGTATCTGCATAAGAGGAGAAAAACCCGCTGACGGTTTAAGTTCAGCGGGTATACTTTTTAAATTCCTGGAAGCCAAAGAGAAATTTGCGGTATGAATACGATGAACAGCAAAGCAACAATCATCGTGAACAAGAAAGGAAGTACCGCAATACTCAATTTTTCAATGCTGATATTTCCAATGCTGCATCCTACGAAGAGGTTGACCCCAACCGGCGGGGTCAGAAAGCCCATCGATGCACAAATGATCATGACAATGCCAAAATGAATTGGATCCATTCCAAAATGTTTGACTACAGGAAGAAGAAGTGGCGTCAGGATGAGAATATTTGCTAGCGCGTCCATGAAAGTGCCCATAATGAGCAGAAAAATGATAATAATAGGCAAAAGGACGTATTTGCTGTCTGAAATATTTACGAGAAAATGGACGAGCATATCTGGAACATTATAAAAAAGAAGAATTTGTCCTAATGCTGTTGCCGTGGCTACGACAAGGAATATGGAAGCGGTAGTCAATGCTGTTCCTTTGAGAATTTGTCCTATTTTTTCAAATGTTAAGGTGCGCAGCACAAGGCCCTCTGCCACAAGCGAGTACAGAACGGCGATTACCCCAGCTTCTGTAGGTGTTGTTAGTCCGCCGTAAATTCCTCCAAGTACAATAATAGGGACCATGAGCGCGACGATAGCGTCTTTAAATGCGATGATAATTTCCTTCAACGGTGCACGCTTGCCAGTTCCGGTATAACCGTAGCGCTTGGAAAGGACGTAACTGCACATCATAAGGCTGATCCCGATAAAAATTCCAGGAATTATTCCTGCAATGAAGAGATCCCCAACAGAAACTCCTGCAGTTGTCCCATAGATGATAAGTGGAACACTTGGAGGAATGATGACTCCAAGACACCCTGCTGCAGTATTGACTGCTGTGGAAAAAGATTTGCTATAGCCTTCTTTTTCCATGGATGGGACCATGATGCCGCCCACTGCGGCTACAGTAGCCGGGGCGGATCCAGAAAGCGCTCCGTAAAACATACATGTCAACACAGAGATATGCGCCATTCCTCCGGTGATGTGGCCGACAAGGCTCTTGGAGACCGTGAGCAGGCGTTGGGCCATGCTTCCCTTTTGCATGATCTCGCCCGCCATAATGAAAAACGGAACAGCCATCAGCGGGAACACATCAAGAGAGGTGACCATTTTTTGGACAATGAACTCGTAGGGGAGAATCCCTCCTGCCCAGACGCCAAAGATAACACTCAAGCCAATGGCCACGCCAATGGGAACGCTCAGCAGGAGAAAAATCGCAAGCGAGGCAAATATAAGGATAATTGCAGTATTCATATGGAAAGTAGCTCCTATTTAACTGCCATGGCGGTAAAGTCGATTTCTCCGCGAAAAATGGCCAAAATTCGCTGAAACGTTCGGATGGCCATCAATCCAAGCCCAATAGGAAGACTCAAGTATACCCATGACATGGGAACTTCAAGCGCAGGAGTTTTCTGTCCGGTGCTTTCCAGGAACAAGACCATTTGTGTCCCCCAGACAGCCATGCAGATGCAGAAAAGTATTGTGCAGATATATGCTGCGATAGTTACGTATTTTGCTACAGTAGGTCCGAACATACTGCGTGCGATGGTCACTTCTAAGTGCCTGTCTTTTTGTGTAGCGTAGCTGCAGCCAACATATACGGACCAGATAAAAAGATAGCGGGCAAGCTCTTCGCTCCAGTCCAGTGAGCTTTGGAGTACGTAGCGTCGGAAGACTTGGACAGCGATGATTACGGTCATTCCCGCCAAAAAGGTCGCAGAAACGTATCCTTCGATTTTACTGAACATGTTCTGTCGGATGACACTCATGGGGGTACTCCTGGAAGACCGGCCGCTGAAAACAGCGGCCGGTCGAAGACATTACTGCTTACCGGCGATGGTCGCCTTAGCCTGCTCAATCAAATCCTTGCCAATGCGGTCTTCAAACTCTTTGTAGACGACAGCGGTCGCTTCTGCCCAACGGGCGCGTTCTTCAGGAGGAAGTACGTAGACCTGCACGCCCTTCTTGGGAAGTTCTTCCAGGATCTTGGCTTCGCCTTCACGGATCAGCTTTCTTTCGTAGAGCTTGCACTCTTCAAAAGTGTCCAGGATGAGCTTGCGGTCCTCAGGAGACAAGCTTTCCAGGAATTTTTTGGAAATCATCACCAGGTGCGGGCTGTAGATGCTGTTGACGACGGTCAGGTGGTTGTTCACCTCGGGAAAGTTGTTGTACCAAGCAAGATTGAGGTCGATATCGATGCCGTCCACAGTCTTCTGCTGCAATGCAGTGTAGACTTCACCCCAAGCAATGGGCGTGGGGTTCATGCCAAGGGCCTTGAGGGTTGCGATGTGTGCCTTGGACGCGGTGGAGCGGATCTTCAGGTTTTTGGCGTCTTCAAGGACCTTTACCGGGCGTTGGTTATTCCAAATATTCCGGAAACCGATTTCGATGTAGCCCAGGCCGACGATACCACTGCTTTCAAGCGCCTTGGCGGCTTTCTTTCCAATCGGACCATCGGTGATTTTGTCGGTAGAGGCGTAGTCAGGGAACAAGAAGGGGAGGTCGAAGATCAAGAAATCATCGGAGAACGGGGCAAGATTGGGGGTCGATGCGGATCCCATCTGGAGCATGTTGAACTGCAGTCCTTGGACGACGCTATCGAAGTTGCCAAATTTGGAACTGTCGTAAATATCGACCCGAAACTTGCCATTGGAGCGGCTTTCCACAAGTTCTTTGAACTTGATGAACGCTTGGCCCATGGGATGTTGCGGCACGTTGGGGTGTGCCAGCTTGATAATAATGGGTTCTGCAAAAGCGGATGAGACACTCAGCGCAACGATGGCCACGAAAACAATCGCGATGTTTTTGAGGCGGGACATACGAGACTCCTTGGGTTTTGAAAAACATAGCGTTGAACGTTACCTGGGTTCTGGGCCTCTAGCCATAACGAGAATGCCTGCGCAAGGACGCAGGCATTCTCGTTTTAATCACGAAAAGTATCCAAGTACGCGTACAGCGCAGGGGATCCGCCTGTGTGCAGGAAAAGTATATTGGACCCCGGGGAAAAATAGCCCGAGCGCACGAGATCGATAAGTCCGGCCATGGCTTTGCCGGAATATACGGGGTCCAGCAGGATCCCTTCTGTTCGAGCCAGTAGCTTCACCGCCTCGACCATGCTGTCCGTGGGCAGTGAATAGCCGGGGCCAACGTATCCATCAAAGCAGGTCACTGCTTCCCTTGGAATTCCAGTTACGACTCCCACACGTTCCGCGGTTTTTTCCGCAAGGCTATGCACGATGCCTTCCTGAACTTCTTTAGTGCGGGAAACGTTGATCCCACTTACCGGGATACCTGCGTTACAGCCGACCATGCCTACGACGATGCCCGCATGGGTGCCCGCACTTCCACTGGGGACGACCATGTGGTCGATGTTGAGCTCCATGTCGAAGAGCTGCTGCAGGGTTTCCTGGGCGCAGGCGACATACCCTGTCGCTCCGATGGGGTTGGAAGCCCCTCCGGGAACGATGTAGGGTTTTTTGCCCTGAGCAGCCAGGGTGTCTGCGACTTTTTGCATTTCACCCATCATGTCAGAGCCGCCAGGAACTACGGTGATGCTTTTCACTCCCAAGAGGTGGAAGAGGAAGTTATTTCCCGAAGCGTCGGGACGGTAGCTCCCCTTGACGCGTTCTTCGAGCACCAGGTGGCAATCCAGTCCTTCTTTGACGGCCCAGGAGAGCGTCAGTCGACAATGGTTAGATTGGACAGCCCCGCATGTGATGATGGTATCTGCGCCTTTTTCGAGAGCATCGGCGATGCAAAAGTCGAGCTTACGGGTTTTGTTGCCGCCAGCGCACCCAGGCAGAAGATCGTCGCGTTTGATGAAGATGTTCACTTTTCCCCCTAAAGCCTTGGAAAAGGATGGGGCTGATTCAATGGGGGTAGGAGAGGTGACGTAGCCTCTGCGCGGAAATTTTGCGAGATTCATGTCCGTATCCTTATAAATGGAAGGTGATGGGTTAGTTGGAGGGTTTATAAACAATGGCCTCGATTTCGACTTTGGCGCCCAAGGGTAGTTTGGCGACTTCAAAAGCGCTTCGGGCTGGATACGGCTCGCTGAAGTAGGTGGCGTATACGGCGTTCACCGCCTTGAAGTCATTGATATCTGCCAAAAAAACAGTCGTTTTGACGACGTCTTGCAGTGACGCCCCCGCGGCTTCTGCCACGGATTGAAGATTTTTGAGCGCTTGATGCGCCTGGTCCTCGATCCCCTCAGGAAACGTGCCGGTTTCTTTGTCGATGGGGAGTTGGCCGCTAATGAAAACCAAACCGGGCACGGCGATGGCGTGCGAGTACGGTCCGACGGCTGCCGGAGCTCGTTCTGACGTGACCTGGACTTTGTCGCGCATGAGTCCTCCTACTGTGGGTTATGGGAAGTTTTGTTGTCGATATTATAAATGTCGACATTTTGAAAATTGAGTATTCGGCGTTTTAAGCCAGTGTCAAGAGATTTTTTGCGGTGAAATTACAAACCCAATTTTTTGAATTTGTATAAAATTTCTTTATAGTTGGAGTTTTGTAATGCGTGTTTGGGATGATTGCGCCTCGTGATTTTGTGGGGGGGTGAGGTGTTTTTTCGCGTAGGTTTTTTGGAGAGGGGATGCAGGTGGCGATGGGATCGCTCTTTTTTCAGGGCGTAGGGCTTGCGGCCTGGAATCAAGCCGTGCGCTGCCTCCCGGGTCCTGCACGGCGTCTTGCCTTGATTTTTCCCCCCCCTGCCGCTAGGCGAATACGGTTCGCGCGGCCATCGCTCCGCGCCATCCGACGACCAGTGGCGGGGGCGGAGCAGCGCTCGCGATCCTGGTCCCATCAAGGAGAATGATTTCATGTCCACCACAGAGCTTGCCAAGGGCTACGAGCCCGCCGGCGTGGAAGCGCGCTGGCGTGCCTTTTGGGAAGAGTCGCGCGCCTTTACTCCGGACGTGGAGCGCGCGGGCTCCGCAAAAGCATCCAATTATTCCATCGTGATTCCGCCGCCCAACGTCACGGGCGCCCTGCATATGGGCCATGCCCTCAATATCACGCTGCAGGACATCCTCTGCCGCCACATGCGTCAGCGGGGAAAAAACGTGCTTTGGATCCCCGGCACGGACCACGCCGGCATCGCCACGCAGAACGTAGTGGAACGACGTCTGCTCGCGGAAGGCGTGCGCCGCGAAGATCTGGGGCGAGAGGAGTTCGTGCGCCGGGTGTGGCAGTGGAAGGAAGAGTACGGCGGCCGCATCCTCAATCAGATCCGTCGTCTCGGCGCGAGCGTGGACTGGACGCGGGAGCGCTTCACCATGGACGAAGGGCTTTCCCGGGCCGTGCGCGAGGTCTTCGTGCGCCTCTATGAAGAAGGTCTGGTGTACCGGGGCAAGTATTTGGTCAATTGGTGCCCGCGCTGCCATACCGCGCTGGCGGACGACGAGGTGGAATACGCCCCAGCCCGGTCCACTCTGTACCATCTCCGCTATCCTCTGGCTGAGGGCGAGGGCTTTGTGACCATCGCTACGGTGCGGCCGGAGACCATGCTCGGCGATACCGCCGTGGCCGTGCATCCGGAGGATGAGCGTTACCGGCACTTGATCGGCAAAAAGGTGCGCCTGCCGCTGGTGGGCCGCCTGATTCCCATCATCGCCGACGCCTACGTGGATCCGGAATTCGGGACCGGGTGCCTCAAGGTCACTCCAGGCCATGACATGAACGACTGGGAACTTGGCCGCAAGCACGGCCTGGAGATCGTGAGCGTCATCGACGATCATGGCCGCATGAACGCCAGTGTCCCTGAGGCCTATCAGGGGCTTTCCGCCCAGGAGTGCCGGTCGCAAGTGGTGGAAGACTTGCGGGCCATGGGCCTGGTGGCCGCGGAAGAGCCTTACGAAAACAAGGTATCGCAGTGCTATCGGTGCAAGACGGTCATCGAGCCCTATGTGTCCGAGCAATGGTTCGTGGCGGTGAAGCCGCTTGCCGCCAAGGCGCGGGCCGCGGTGGAAGACGGCCGCACCCAGATCTTTCCCGAGTCCTGGACCAAGACGTATTTTCATTGGCTGGACAATATTCGTGACTGGTGCATCTCGCGCCAATTGTGGTGGGGACATCGCATCCCGGTATGGACGTGCGCGGCGTGCGGCGAGGTCATCGTGTCCCGGGAGGATCCCACGGCCTGCCGCTGCGGCAGCACGGACTTGCAGCAGGACGAGGACGTGCTCGACACGTGGTTTTCTTCGGCCTTGTGGCCGTTTACCACCATGGGCTGGCCGGACAAAACTCCGGAGCTCGCCGCGTTCTACCCGACGTCCATCTTGGTGACCGGTTTTGACATCCTCTTTTTCTGGGTGGCGCGCATGATGATGATGGGGCTGCATTTCATGAATGAAGTGCCGTTCCATGATGTCTATATCCATGCCTTGGTGCGCGATGAGCATGGCAAAAAGATGTCCAAGTCCACGGGGAACGTCATCGATCCCTTGGAGATGATCGACAAATACGGGTGTGACGCCCTGCGGTTCACTTTGGCCTCTTTTGCGGCCATGGGGCGTGACATCAAGCTTTCCGAAGCACGCATCGAAGGCTACCGGCATTTCATCAATAAAATATGGAATGCCGCTCGTTTCACCCTGATGCATGTGGACGGAACGGAGCCGGAATTTGCCCCGGACAAGTCGCTTTCCTTGCCGCATCGCTGGATTTTGCATCGACTGGAGGTGCTCAAAAAAGAATTTTGCGAGCATATCGATGCCTACCGGTTCAATGACGCGGCACAGAGCATCTATACGTTTATCTGGCATGAGTTCTGCGATTGGTACCTGGAACTCATCAAGCCGGAGCTGCATTCCGACGACGCGCACGTGCGCGGCGTGGCCCGCTCCTGTCTCCGGCAGGTGCTCTCCGAGACCTTGATGGTGGCGCATCCGGTCATCCCCTTTGTCACCCAGGAGATCTGGAGCGCCCTGCCCGTGCTCGACATGGAGGACTTGGCCCTGCGTCCCTATCCCGAGGCCCGGCCCCAGTGCGTGGACCCGGAGGCGCAGGAGCAGATGGCCCTGGTGCAAGGGGTGATCACTGCAGTGCGTACCATCCGGGCGGAACTGGGCATTGCGCCGGCGGCCTGGCTTTCGGTGCTGGTCCGGGCGGAGGGCGCGGATGCGGCGCTCATTGAGGCGCAGGAGCGCGCCATCCAGACCTTGGCCCGGGTGCGAGACGTGACCGTGGACGCCGCCGTGGTTCCGCCCAAGGTATGTGCCTCAGCGGTGGTGGCGGGGTGTGAGCTCTTCGTGCCCTTGTCCGGGGTGGTGGACTTTGCCGCGGAAATCGCCCGTCTGACCAAGGAACTCACCAAGCTGGAAAAAGAGCTCGCTGCCGTGACCAAGAAACTCGCCAACGCGGCGTTTCGGGCCAATGCCCCGGCAGAAGTGGTGGCCAAGGAAGAAGCCAAGGCCGCAGAGTGGGGCGCCAAGCGGGAAGCCCTGCTGGCCATGCGGCAGCGTCTGGAAACTTTTGCCCAGGAGGAAGGCTGATGGCCAAGGCGTATCTCATCGGCGCGGGTCCAGGGGACCCGGGCCTGATTACGGTCAAGGGGCAGCGGCTGCTCGCCGAGGCGGACGTGGTCATCTACGACTATCTCGCCAGTCCCGAGCTTTTGGCCGTGTGCCGCGAGGATGCCGAGTGCATCTACGTGGGCAAGAAGGGCGGGGATCACACCCTGCCGCAGGAGGAGATCAATGCCCTCATCGTGGCCAAGGTGCGGGAAGGCAAGAACGTCGCCCGGCTGAAAGGCGGGGACCCGTACATTTTTGGCCGCGGCGCGGAAGAGGCGGAGGAGCTTTTGGCCGCAGGCCTTGAATTCGAAGTGGTGCCTGGGGTGACGTCTGCCGTGGCGGGCCCTGCGTATGCGGGCATCCCGCTTACGCATCGCAAGTACGCCTCCTCGGTGTCCTTCATCACGGGCCACGAAGACCCCACCAAGCCGGACTCGGCTCACAACTGGCAGGCCTTGGCCACGGGCACCAGCACCTTGTGCTTTTTCATGGGTGTCAAAAATCTGCCCTATATCACCGGTCAGCTCCTGAAGCACGGCATGCGGCCGGACATGCCGGCGGCCTTGGTGCGTTGGGGCACCACGCCGCGGCATCGCTCCTGGGTGTCCACGGTGGCCGAGATCGCCGACGTGGCGGCACGGGAGAAGATCCAAGCCCCGTCCATGCTGGTGGTGGGGGAAGTCGTGCGCCTGCGGGACACCCTTAATTGGTTCGAGCGCCAGCCCTTGTTTGGCAAGGGAGTGGTCATCACTCGGGCGCGGGAGCAGGCCAGCGACCTCAAGGAGCAATTGCAGCGGCAGGGGGCCTTTTGCCACGAGTTTCCCACCATCGCGGTGCGCCCGTGCTGGGATACCCCGCAGACCCGGGAGGCCATCGCCCATCTGGCGGAGTTTGGCTGGGTGGTGTTCACTTCGGTCAACGGCGTGCGCGCCTTTTGGGACGCCTTGGCTGCGTGCGGCCGCGATAGCCGCGCCTTGGCGGGGTGTCGGGTGGCGGCCATCGGCCCGGCCACGGCGCAGGAACTGACGCAGCGGGGAATTGTCCCGGATTTCGTGCCCGAGCGTTTTGTGGCGGAATCGGCCCTGGAAGGGCTGCTTGCCCGCGGCGCAGCCTCTGGGGCCGTACTCATCCCCCGGGCGCGGGTGGCGCGGGACGTGCTCCCGCAGGGCCTCTCCCAGGCCGGGGCGCGGGTGGAAGTGCTCCCCATGTACGAGACCCATTTGGCTGAGGCGGATGCGGCGTCCACGTTGGAACTCTTGCGCGAAGGCATGCTCCATTATGTGACGTTCACCAGCTCTTCCACGGTGGAGAATTTTTTCGCCCTCCTGGCGCCGGAAGTGCTGCGGCCGTTCGTGGATCAAGGCTTGCGGCTGGCGTGCATCGGTCCGGTGACTGCGGCCACCTTGGAGCGCTTTGGATTTTCCGCTCATGTGCAGCCGAGTGACTACACCATCCCGGCCTTGGTGCAGGCATTGGTGGAGGACGCCGCGTGAGGCTCGGGGTTTTGGTTTCCGGTTCCGGCTCCAACCTGCAGGCCATCCTCGACCGGGTGCAGGCAGGCCACGTGCCCGGGACCACGGTGGCTTTGGTGCTTGCCAATGATCCGGCGGCATACGGATTGACGCGGGCGCGGAACGCCGGAGTGCCTACGGCCTGTGTGGACCACCGCGGGTTTTCCTCCCGGCAGGACTTTGATGCGGAGCTGGTGCGCCGCCTGGTGGACGCTGGCGTGGATACCGTGGCCCTGGCCGGGTTCATGCGCATCCTCACCCCGGTCTTCTTGGATGCCTTTGCGGGTCGGGTGCTCAATATCCATCCCGCCATTCTGCCGGCTTTTCCTGGGGTCCACGCTCAAGGCCAGCAGGCGGACTATGGCGTGCGCCTGGCAGGGTGCACGGTGCATTTCGTGGATGAGCATATGGATCACGGCCCCATCATCATTCAGGCCGCAGTACCCGCCACCCCGCAGGATACGCCCCAGAGCCTTGGTGAGCGGATCCTCGCCTTGGAGCACCGCATCTATCCGCAGGCCTTGGCCTGGTTGGCGTCGGGACGCATCACGGTGCGCGGCCGCCAGGTGGAGGTCGCCGGGGCAGACTACGCTGGAGGCGGGCGGTACTGGACGGTTCCGACGTTGGAGCCGCCCTTTGATGCGGACTGGGCTGCAGCCTCGTGACGCCCCTCGTGCTATGAGATCCACGTGCTGACGGAGGAATGCTATGGGATTTCATCTGGAAATCACGGATGCAGAGAAGACGGCGTGTAAGGCCCTGGCCCGCTATGCCATTGCCCGGCGCCTGGGTTTGGAGGCGTCCCGGCCGGATACCAGCGCGCCGCTTTTTGCCCAGGAGTACGGCGCATTTGTGACTTTGAAGCGTCATGGCCAGCTTCGGGGCTGCATCGGCAACGTGAGCGCCGCAGGCCCCCTGGTCGAGACCATCGAGCGCATGGCCCAGGCCGCGGCCTTCGAGGACCCGCGCTTTGCGCCGTTGGAGGCCGCGGAATGGGAGTCTTTGGAGATCGAAATCTCCATCCTCGGGCCCATCACCCTGTGCCCGGACCCCAGCTTGGTGGAAGTGGGGCGCCACGGCCTCATCGTGCGCCGAGGTTTCCATTCGGGATTGCTTCTGCCGCAAGTGGCGGTGGAATGGGGGTGGGACCGGGAGACCTTTTTGGATCACACCTGCCTCAAGGCCGGGCTTCCGCGCGGGTGCTGGAAAAAGCCGAAAGTGGAGCTCTGGTGGTTCGAGGCCGTGGTCTTTTGACTGCGCCGCTGTTTGTGCTTGATGCGCCCGCCGTTGTGGCGGGCGCGCTGCTTTGAAGGTCGAGCCGTGCTTCAGCGTGTGGCTGCGGGCTTTTTCCAGATGAGTCCTGCTTGCCGGCCCGTGGTGTGGGCGCGCCGGTAGGAAAAGAAGAGGAGAGAGGAGGCGGTGCAGAGATCGATGCTGAAGATCTGTCGTCCAGGGACGCCGGCGGCCATGAGCTGGTCGCGGGTGAGCTGCCAGAGGTTGACCCGGCAGGTGGCAGGGTCGAAGTAGCGGCGGAACATGGGGTCCCACTCCTTTTCGAAGTGGACGAATTCGCTGGCCCCGGGCCCAAGGCTTGGGCCGCGTACGGCCAGGACCTCGCTGGGATCGAGGCCGTAGGTGCTGCAAAAGGCGCGCACCCCGTGCAGGGGAAAGGCCGCAGCATTCCCCCGCCAGCCGCAGTGCAGGGCCGCGAGGAAGCGACCTTGGGTGTCGGTCATCAGGATGGGCTGGCAGTCCGCGGTCTTGATGACCAGGGCTACTCCCTCTTCGTGGGTCATGAGCCCGTCGGCTTCGCGGCTGCCGCCGGTTTCCGTGGCGTCCGTGCCGTCATCGGGCACGACCACGACGCCGTGTACCTGTTGGAGTTCCTGCCAGCGGGAAAAGCCCAAGGCATTGCGCAGCGCCCAGCGGTTGGCGCGCACACTTTGGGCGTCGTCGCCTACGTCGAACGAGAGATTGGCCTCGGCATAGGGGGGGCGGCTTATTCCCCCACGGCAGGTGGTGAAGGCGACGCCGATATGGGGCAGTCCTGGGAAGTGGAAGTCGAGGAAGACTGGGGACATGGGAAGATCTCCAGGGTGCGGGTAGGGGTGAGGATGCGGCGTACGGGCTGGTCCCACGGCGCTGCAGGGAGGAGGTCGACGACCTGAAAGTCATAGGCAAGACCTATGCTGCAGACCTGAGGATGCGCGGCCAGGTAGCGGTCGTAGAAGCCGCCGCCGTAGCCCAGACGAAAGCCCCGAACATCGAAGGCCAGGCCAGGGACCAGCACCCAGTCCGGGACGTTGGGGGCTGGCTCGGCGCGCCCAGGATCCGGCTCGAGGATGCCGAAGCTTCCGGGGACGAGGTCTTCGGCGGCAGCCACACGAAACCAGTCCATGACCCCGGGGCACTGGGCGCGGCAGCGGGGGGCGAGGACTTCGACGCCGCGTTGCCAGAGGGCGTGGATGGTGGGCCAGGTGTCCAGCTCGCCGCGAAACGGGATGTACACGGCGACTGCGCACGGCAGGGGCTGCGCCAGAAGGCGTGCGCACAGATCCCTGCCCGCCTGGTGGCGTTCGGCCTCGGAAAGGGCGAGGCGCCGCGCGCGCATGGCGTGGCGTATCTGGGTGCGCAGACTTGCGTTCTCCGGACAGGACATGCAAAGACCCTCAAAAATTCGTCGTGCGGACTTCGATAGGGAGCGCGTCTCTCCCTGTCCAGTCCGGGCCGCTGTGGAGGATGCATGGAAGAGTGTGTGTGGATTGTGGTCGGCGACGTGCATGAGAACGTGGCTTTGGTGGACGCGGTCCCTGAGATCCCTCAGGCGGCGGCGGTCATTATCAGCGGGGATTTGACCAATGTGGGCGGTAAGGAAGCCGCGTGCCGGGTGCTGGACGTCTTTGCGCGTCGAAGCCCCCAGGTCTTGGCGCAGATTGGCAATATGGACACCTCCCAGGTGGCATCGGAGCTCGACAGCCGGGGAATCAACATCCACCGCCAGGTGCGGGAACTGGCCCCAGGCGTGGGGCTTGTGGGGGTTGGATACTCCACGCGCACGCCCTTCGGCACCCCTTCGGAGGTGGATGAGGCGACCATGGCGGCGTGGGCCCGGGAAGCGCTGGAAGCTGCAACCGCGCGTTTTGCCCACGTGCTCTTCGTGGTCCACACCCCGCCGCATGCGACGGCCACCGATCGTCTGGCCAGTGGCGTTTCCGTGGGCAGCCCCGGGGTGCGCGCCGCCATCGAGGCCTTTGCCCCGGAGGTGGTGGTGACCGGCCATATCCACGAGGGCCGGGGAGAAGACTGGATTGGCACCAGCCATATCCTCAACCCCGGTGCTTTTGGCCAGGGCGGCTACGTGCTCGTGCGTCGTACCCCGCAAGGGCTCCAGGCTTCGCTGCAGCAGGTGGGGAGGCGGTCGTGAATCTCAAACTCTATTCCTGGAATGTGAATGGCTTTCGTTCCGTCATCACCAAGGGGTTTTGGGATTGGTTCGCCCAGGCGGACGCGGACGTGGTCTTTTTGCAAGAGGTCAAGGCGAACCAAGCACAAGTGTCGGATGCCCATTGGCAAACGCCAGGTTACCAATGCATTTGGAATGCCGCTTCCCGGAAGGGGTATTCGGGAACTGCGTGCTACACCCGCATCGAGCCGGACGCGGTGCGCTTGGACCTGCCTGACCCCAGGTTTCGCGACGAAGGGCGTCTCATCGAGTTGGAGCTTCCGTGGTTCACGCTTTTCGGGGCGTACTTCCCCAACGGCCAGATGAGCCCGGAACGCTTGCAGTACAAACTCGATTACTACGATGCCTTTTTGGCCCGCGCGGAGGAGGTGCGGGCGAAAAAGCCGGTCATCGTCTGCGGAGACTTCAATACCGCGCACCAGGAGATCGATCTCAAGAACCCCAAACAAAACGAGGACCGTTCCGGGTTTTTGCCCGTGGAACGCGCCTGGATCGATCGCTTCATCGCGCATGGCTATGTGGACACCTTTCGTGCCCTGCATCCTGACGCCCGGGACGCCTACTCCTGGTGGAGCTACCGCTTTGGCGCCCGCCGCCGCAATGCGGGGTGGCGTATCGACTATTTCTTCGTGTCCGAAGAATTGCTGCCCATGGTGCGTCGTGCCTGGATCGAGCCGGAGGTCATGGGCTCGGACCATTGTCCGGTGGGCTTGGAGGTGGAGGTGTCATGACCGCACCGCAGATGCCGGATCCACCCGTGGAGGGGACGGCGCGTAAGCGGGCCATCATCCGCGCTGCCCAGCGTCTCTTTGCGCGGCATGGCTATGCGAAGACCACCATCCGCATGATCTCCCGCGAGGCGCAGGTGGCCTTTGGCCTGGTGGCCCACCATTTCGGCAACAAGGAAAACGTCTTTCTCGCCGCCGGGGCCGCGCTCATCGACGAAGTGCTCGCCTTCATCCGCGCGCGCTCGCTCCAGGCAGCCAGCGGCGCTGAGGCCCTCGCATGTTTTGTGGAGCTGTACTTTACGTTTACCCAAGAGCACCACGACATCTTCCCCACCCTCATCCGCTGCTCTCCCTTTAGCGACGACAACCCAGGGCTTGATCGCCAGCGCATTGGCCGCAAGTTCCAGGAGCTCATCGCCGAGATCGAGTCTTTGGTGCGCCGGGGCCAGGCCGATGGGAGCCTGGTTCCGCACGCCGATCCCCACGCCATGGCGCTTTTCGTGTACGCGGCCATGGTGGGGGCGGTGCGTACCGTATTTTTGGCCGGATTTGCCGACGCCGCTTTTTTTGACGCGACTCGAAGTTTCATCCTGCGCGCTGCAGGTGCTCGTATGGAGGGCTGATATGGGCCGGCGCCGTCGTGCCTCGCAAAAGGCCGTCAAACCTCGCCCCAGGAAAGCGGGGTCCCAGTCGTGGGCCCCGCATGCAGCCCCCTGGAGCGCCGTGGGCCGCGACCTGGACCCCGAGGCCGTGGCCCAGATGGAGGCGGCCTGCACGCTGCCCGTGGCAGTGACAGGGGCGCTTCTGCCTGACGCCCACGTGGGGTACGGGCTTCCCATCGGCGGAGTGCTGGCCGTGCGCGGGGCGGTGATCCCGTATGGGGTGGGGATGGACATCGCCTGCCGCATGCGCCTCTCGGTATTGGACTATCCGGTGGCGGCTGTGGAGCGGGAGCAGGAACGGTTGGCGGGCATCCTCCTCCAGAACACCCGCTTTGGTGTAGGCGCGCACATGGATCCCCCGCTTGCGCATCCGGTCATGGACCGGGATTGGGGTGTGTCCCCGGTCACTCGACAGCACAAGGATCTTGCCTGGCGGCAGCTCGGCACCAGCGGTGCGGGCAACCACTTCGTGGAGTGGGGCGTGGTGGAGCTCGCCGATCCTTTGGGGCCGTTGGCGCCGGGACGGTATTTGGGGCTCTTGTCCCATAGTGGCAGTCGCGGCGTGGGCGGCGAGGTGGCGCGGTTCTATTCGGCCCTTGCCCGCAGCCTGCATCCCGAACTTCCGGGGCACGTGGCCCAGCTTGCCTGGTTGGATCTCATGAGTGAGGAAGGGCAGGAATATTGGGCGGCCATGGAACTCATGGGCTGTTACAGCGCCGCCAATCACGAACTCATTCACCAGCGGGTGGCCGCGGCATTGGGGACGCAGGCCGTTTTTGTGGTGGAAAATCACCACAATTTTGCTTGGATGGAAGACGTGGGCGCAGAGCGCCTGGTGGTGCACCGCAAAGGGGCGACCCCGGCGCGGTCAGGTGTGCTCGGCGTCATCCCCGGGACCATGATCCATCCGGCATACGTGGTGGAGGGCTTGGGTGCGCGACAGACGGTGTGTTCCGCGTCCCATGGGGCAGGGCGATGTTTGGGCCGCAAGGAGGCCCTGCGCCGGTTTTCGCGCCGGCAATTGGACGATGTGGTGCGTCGGGCCGGGGTGCTGCTCCTCGGTGGGGGCGTGGATGAAATCCCCCTCGCCTATAAGGATATCCGGGAAGTCATGGCCGCGCAGCGGGACGTGGTCCGTATCCGGGCGATGTTTTTTCCGCGTATCGTGCGCATGGCGTAAAAAAGTGGTTTTTCGCAAAAAAAGTTGTGTAAACAGCCAATGAAAATGTCACCTTTTTGGGACGGTTTGGGACAATAAAAATGTCATGGTTTCCACCAATGGTTGTTGTTCCCCTACCAAGTCCCCGGAGTTGTCTCCTGGGGGTTATGAATCGCCCTCGCTATGGGTTCACGAGGGTGAAGATACCAGTGCCATGAGGATTCTGCCGCAGGGGAGGTCTGCTCCCGTTCCTGGGCCCCTCTTGCCAACGATTTTTCCTCAGAAGCCGGTTCTTCCGAAGATTTTCCCGTGACAACGGGGACAAGGACAAAGGCCTCTCCGTCCGCCAGCGCCATGAGCTCGTCATCAAGCTTTTCGACCACGGTGA